>JASHSI010000079.1 GCA_030040915.1 Thermoplasmata archaeon
GTACCCGCGCGTCGAGCTGGTTCGTGAACTTGAGGTCGTTCGATATGCCGATGAGGCAGAGCCGCGCCCCTTCGAGCTCGGTGTTGAGCTGCGAGAGGGTGTAGAGGACGCCGTCGCCGGAGCGGGCGACGAGTCGGTCGATCTCGTCGAGGACGAGGAGCGCGGTCCCGGTGCGCGCGTCCAACAGCTGGCGCATCGCCGCTTGCACGCGGTCGAGCGACCAGCCCGTCGGGATCCGGTCGGCCTCCTTCGACGCGAGGGAGTTCCCGATCGTCTGGAGGAGGCTGTACGGGGTGTCGACGTTCGCGCAGTTCACCGTGATGAACGTCACGGGGTGGCGGAGGTCGGTCCTCTTGAGGACGTCCGAGCGGACCTGGGCGACGACCGCGGTCTTCCCGGTCCCGATCTTCCCGTAGATGAGGAGGTTCGACGGGACGTCCCCCTTGAGCGCGGGAGCGAGGACCTCGGCGACCTGGCGGATCTGGTGCTCGCGGTGCGGGAGCCGGCTCGGGACGTACGACTCCCGAAGGACCTCCCGGGGGCCCTGGAACAATTCATCGGAGGAACGCATCACCGAGTCGAAGAGGTCGGACGCCGAGCCCCCGGTCGGCGGCCCGGCGACCGGCGGAGGGGGGGCGCCGACGGCGACGCGCTCGCTCCCCGGGGCGAGCGGGTCGTTCGATGCGGACCGACCCATCTCCTCCACGAGCGTTCCCGCCGTCGACGTCGGTGCGCCGGACGAAACGGCGACCCCGATTGGCCTCGGGCGGGGGTCGCAGGGGAACGGGGAATATCTACCTAACGGTGGCCGATCGTCCGGAGCTCGCGTTCAAGCGTCCCGAGGCGGCCGGAACGGCGCCGGACCCCGCCCGACGGGCCCGCCGGCGGGGCCTAGGTGACCTCGTCCTTCGGGGGGGGCGAGCGGTCCTCCGGGTACGTCGGTCGCTGGGCGAGCGACGCCTCCCGCTGGAGGCGGCGGGCGCGCCGGTAATAGACCACGGCGAACGCGCCGACGGCCACCAAGGCGAGGAGGGCGACGAGGAGGAGCGCGAGCGCGATCGTGGTCGTGAGGGCGGTCCCCGCCGAGCTCGGGGCGACGCCGGCGTAGACCGTGATGTTGTCCGTGGCGACGAGCCCCGACGGATCGGTGAGGCGGACCTTGACCGTGTACTGGCCGGCCGCCGCGTAGGTGTGGTTCACTTGGGCGCCGTTCGCCGACGTGCCGTCGCCGAACGTCCAGTCGACGTTGCCCGGCCCCGAGCCGCCGTACTCGACCGCCCGGAAGGCGAAGGAGAGGGGGCCCGCGTTCCCCTCGCCCGAGGCGATCTCGACGACCGGCGCGGAGAAGACCACCACGCTCAGGCTCGCGAAGGCGATCCCGCCCGTCGAGTTGTCGAGCACGCTCACCCCGACGGTGAACGTGCCGGCCGAGGCGAACGTGTGCTCGACGTTCGGCCCGGCGTCGACGAGGACCGTCCCGTCGCCGAACTCCCAGGTGTAGTTGTACGGGCCGGGGCTCCCCGTCGCGCTCGCGGTGAAATCGACCGGGGTCCCCGAGAACGGTTGCCGGGTCGTCACGGAGAGGCCGGCCGACGGCTCGATCCCGGCCCCGACGTAGAGGTAGAGCGCCGGGATCAGCGTCGGGTCGAGGAACGCGTCGTCGAGGTGGACGAGGACGAGGTAGGCCCCGGTGTCGTTGAAATCGATCGAGGCGTTCGCGTACCCGCTCGTCGCCGTGGAGTTGGAGCTCGACTGGAGGGTGACGAAGATCGGGACGCTCACCGGGCCGGGGACCGGGGAGATCTCGAAGACCGTGTACAGCCCGGTGGTGAGGGGGTCGAGCGCCCCCTCGGTCGTCTGCGCGGTGACCGACGCCTGGAACGGGGCCGGGCCGCCGTAGGCGGTCCCGGGGGCCGGCGCGAACTCGGTGAGGGCGAACGGGGCGGGGAGCCCGCCCGAGGGTCCCGCCGCCGGCGGGAGCCCGGGGCCGTACTCGTTCCAGGCGATCACCTCCGCGTAGAGGAGGTCGCCGTCGGGGACCGAGAGGCCCAAGGAGGTCGAGGTGGTGTTCCACATCGAGACCGCGTCCGGGCCGGTGCCGTTCGCCGGCCACGTCGCCCCCATCATGCCGGCCCCGACCGGGCTCGTCGTGTAGAAGACGACGTAGCGCGTCACGGGGGCGGAGATCGACGTCGGGGCCTGCCAGGTGAGCTCGACCGCTCCCTCGCCGGTCGATTCCGTCAGCGGCACGCCCTGCGCCGTCGCGTTGACGCTCACGTTGATCGGCGAGGAGACCGCGACGTCGCCGACCGAGTCGGAGACGCTCACCGAGACCGGCGCGATCCGCCCGACCCCGCCGAACCCCGGGACGACCGTGACGATGCCGCTCGACGAGCCGTTGACGAACGCCTGGCTCCCGTTCCCCAGGGCGAAGTCGAAGGAGTACGGCGGCTCCCCTCCGAAGGCGCTCGCCGTGAACGAGTCGACCGCGCCCGGCTCGAGGAGCGAGTTCGATGAGGCGGAGAGGAGCACGCTCTCCGGCTCGAGCGTCGCCGGATAGGGGACGGCCGGTCCCGTGCTCGCCGTCGTGCCGTCGACGAGCGTCTCGTCGAGCGCGAGGTCGTAGGCGACGTCGACGTCGAGCGAGCCGACCACGAGCGACCGGTCGAGCGCGTCGGGGATCGGGATGACGACGCTCGGGCCGCCGGGCGGCGTGGCGACGAGCGAGAAGTTCCTCACGAGGGGGGCGTCGGAATCCGGCGCGAACCAGCTGATCGAGTACCCACCCGAGATCGGCGCCACGTGCGTCAGGGTCGCCGGCGAGGGGTTCAAGGCCCCGCAGGTGAGGCCGGAGCTCGCGAGGGCGAGCGTCCCGTAGACCGGCGGGGTCGCCGGGCCGCCCCCGTCGGGGAACTCGACGAGGCTATAGTAGAACGTTCCCCCGGTCGCGTTGTCCCCCCGGGGGAACACCGCGGTGTAGTCGGCGTCCTCGGAACCGTTCCCCGGGGTCGTCGACGCGGTGGCGTTCACGGTGAGCGCGGAGGGGACGGTGCTCCCGCCGGTCGAGAAGCACCAGGCCGCCCCGACGTCCACGGACGCCAGGCCGCGGGGGTCGGTGGCGCGGACCGTCACGCTCACGTTCGTCGCGTTCGCCGAGGCCGACACCCCCGAGAGGAGGGCCGGCTCGGCGGGGGCGAGGCCGCCCGAGGGCGCGAAGCCCCCGGGCGCGAGCGGGCCGACGACGCCGCTCGAGTTCGAGCCGTAGGTGATCCCCGCCGACCCCCCGGAGGCGGCCACGTGGAGCGATGGGTAGGCGGACTCGCCCCCCTCGGCGTCGAAATCGACGCACTCGGTGAGGTTCGCCTGGCCCGAGCATCCGCCCGAGCTCGACCAGACCGACTCGGTGGAGAACGGGCTCGTGTAGGCGAGGGCGAAGTCGTTCCAGTAGCTCGCGTTCACCACCTCGGGGAAGTCGAGCCCCGTGTCGACGGAGGCGTCGTAGGAGTCGCACACGGGGAGGCCGTTCGACGCGAGGACCGGGCAGTTCGTCCACCCGTAGCCGACGCTCCCCGAGAAGCTCCAGCCCGCCCGGGGGTTCGCGAGGGGGTCGTACGGCTGCGCCGAGCCGCCGTCCAGGAGGGTCCCCTCGGAGTAGCTCCAGCTCTTCGAAAGGGCGCGGTCGGTCGAGTCGTTCTCGTAGACGGTCAGGTCCCGGCCGGCCCCGGAGGTGACCGTGAACCGAACGACGTTCCCCGGCGCGAGCACGGGCAGGGCCGTGTACGACGGGGAGCCCATCCCCGCCACGACCGAGTCGTCGAGGCAGAAGTCTCCGCCCGCCACCTGGTAGTCGGCCGTGCCGTTCGTGCACCGCGGGTCGCAGGTGCCGACCGGGGCCAGGTCCCAGATCGGGGCCCGCACGAGCCAGCCGTCGGGGGAGCCGTTCGCGCCGTTCGGCGGGATGAGGTCGATCCGGAGGAGGGAGAGGCCGTCGAGCGAGCAGGGGAGCCCCGATACGGCGGCCGAGACGAAGAACTGGTCGAGGGCGACCGCGGGGTCGTCGCTCGCCGAGGGGAGCGAGACGGTGACCTCGAACGCCATCCCCGAGGGGCTCTCGTTCGAGATCAGGGCGACCCCCTCTTCGTCCGGACCGACCACGCAGCTCGAGCCGTTGTTGGCCCCGTATACCGAGGGCGGGGTCGG
>JASHSI010000080.1 GCA_030040915.1 Thermoplasmata archaeon
TGGGGGGCCGTCATCCGACGGACGGCGACGACCCGGTAGGCGACCCGCTCGACGACCCGGGCGCCCCGGCGGCGGAGCTCGGCCGCGAGCTCCCGACCCGCCCGGTCGGATCGGAGGTAGACGACCGCACGCCCGCGGAGGCTCGACAGCGTTCGGAGGAGCTCGACGGCGCCGCCGAGCCCGGGGGGGACCTGGGCCTCGACCCCGACCGACCGCAGCGCCGCGGCCGTCCCGGGCCCGACGGCCCAGACCTCGCGGATCCGCCGCAGCGGTCCCTGCCAGGCCCGGTTCCGCGGCCAGAAGCGGGAGACCACGGCGCGGCTCGTCACGACCCAGACGTCCGCGGGTCGTCGCCCCGTCAGGACCGACGGGGGGCGCCCCAAGCGGGTCCCGACGGTCCGGATGAGCTCGGCCCGGACGACCTCGAAGCCGCGTCGTTCCAGCTCGGCCGCCATGCTCGGGAGGGTACCGGCCGCGCTGAGCAGGAGGACGGTCCGGGATCTCGGGCGGTCCATCCTCCCCGAGGCTCCCTACCGGCGTCCCGACCACGCTGGCGATCCGCGCCCGAGCTCGGTCCCGGCCCGCCGGCCGATCCGTTCCGCTCGCGCCGGGTCCCCCTCGGCCCGCAGCTCCCGGCGCTCCTGGCCGTCGAGGGAGAGCAGCGCAGCGCGCAATCTCAGGCGCCCGCCGCGGACGACCCCGAGGGCGCCGAGCGGGAGGTCGCAGTCGCCCCCCAGCGCGGCGAGCAACGAGCGCTCGGCCGTCACCGCGGCCCGGGTCGGCGCGTGGTCGATCGCGCGGACCCGCCGGGCGAGGGCCCGGTCCGACGAACGCACGCAGACGGCGAGCGCGCCCTGGCCGGGGGCGGGGAGGACCCGCGACAGTGGGAGGTACTCCGTGATCCGCGCCCCGAGCCCTAGCCGGTGAAGGCCCGCGGCCGCGAGGACGACCCCCGAGATCCCCCCCGCGCCGATCTTCGCGATCCGCGTGCCGACGTTCCCCCGGATCGGCACGACCTCCACGTCCGGGCGCCACCGCGCGAGCTGCGCCCGGCGACGGACGCTCGAGGAGCCCAACCGGGTCCCCGCGGGAAGCCGACCGAACGACCCCGGACGGTCGAGGAGGAGGCAGTCCCTCGGGTCCGCGCGGCGGGGATACGCCGCGACCGTGACGGCGCGGGCCGGCCGGCCCGGAAGGTCCTTGGTGCTGTGCACCGCGAGGTCGATCGCGCCCTCCTCGAGCGCCCGGTCGATCCGGTCGGTGAAGTCGAGGGCCTCGAGGGCGCCGGTCCGGCGGTCGCCGTCGGTGGTCATCGTCACCGTCTCGAAGTCGACCCGGGGCCATCGCCGGGCGAGGGCGCGCACGACGAGCCCGGTCTGGGCCGTGGCGAGGGGGCTCGACCGGGTCCCGACCCGGAGGCGCTCGGTCAAGGATCGTCGCGATCGCCGTACCGGTCGAGGAGCATCTGGCGGCGCCCGTCGTGCTCCGGTTCCGGGGGAAGGGCCCGCAGCTCCTCGGTGGGGGCGGCGAGGAGGCGTCCGACGATCCGCTCGGACATCCGCTCGAACGCGATCCGGGCCCGCTCGGGGAGCGGGCCGGCGAACGCGAGCGCCTGCTCGAACTCCGCGCGTCGGAGCGACTCTCCCTTCTGTCGCAGGGCCCCCACCCACGGCTCCACCGACTCGCGGGCGAAGGCGCTCGCGCACCCGTCGGCCGCCTCCGCCACCGACTGCTCCTGCCGGCGGAGCGACTCGTCGAACGGCCCGTACCCCGGAAGACCCTCGAGATCGACGAGGTCGACTCCGGAGCGGGAGCCAACGGCCGGGTCGATGTTCCGGGGCATCCCGAGGTCGACGAAGCACCTCGGGCCCCCCGCGTCGGTCCCCGGGAGCTCGTCGCCGACGACGATCCGGCCGGAGCTCTTGGCGGCGGAGACGAGGGCCCACGCCCCGGTGAGGCTCCGACGGAGCTCCGCGATCGGCACGAGCTCGACGGCCCACCGAGCGGCCCACGCCGGGTCCGGGGGACGCTGGTGGTAGACCACCGTGACCTCCGCGGCGCCGTGGAGCCCCTCGGCGACCCGGCGTCCGACCGTCCCGCCTCCGACGATCACGACCCGCGCGGAACGATCCGGGAGACGGGCGCCGAGCCAGGCGACCGCGAGGTCGGCGACGGAACGCGGTCCGGTCCCCCCCACTTCGGAAGGGGCGGCGCTCGCCTCGAGGAGCAGCCGGCGGAGGAGCGGCCTGGGATGGCGGCTGTGCACGTGGGCCGCGGCGGCCCGGACCTGCTCGCGGACCTCGCGCTCCCCCGCGGCGGCGGACTCGAGCCCCGCCGCGATCCGGAAGATCCGCTGGACCGCCTCCCGGTCGGTCGACCCCTCCCAGGGACCGAGCGCGGCGAGTCGGCCCGCCAGGCGGGACGCCGGCTCCACGCCGTCGGTGATGGCGAGGACGACGATCCGCTGGCAGGTCTTGAGGAGGGCGACCTCCTGGAGCCCCGGGTCCGCGCCGAACCATGCGCCGACCTCCTCCGGCACGAGGGCGGCGAGCGTCGTCTCCAGGCGGGCGATGCCGTCCCGGCGCAACTGACGCTCCCACGCGCTCAGGAGGAGGCGCCCCGGGGCGCCGGGGGTTCCGCTGGAGATCTCGGCATGGGGTAGGTCGACCACCCCCGCGGTGACCCCGGGCGGCGCCCCGAACACCATGCCGATCCCCGAGGAGGGCGGGGGCGCTTTCCCCTAGAAGTACGAACACTACGAACTCGGGGCTAAAGGGGGGGACCAGCGGGGCCCGGACGAACCCCCGGCGTTCCACCACCGTCATAAGGGACCGGCCTCCTCGCCCCGCGAGACCGGGTCCGGCCGAAACGCTCGCGACCCCTCGGACCCCCCTTCCATGGACCAAGCGACCTACCGAAGACTGTACGACACGCTCGCCACCTACGACGACATCGCCCGGGTCGCCCACGCGGAGCGGCTCGACGAGGAGCTCCTCTTCGTCATCCACACCCACCGGATCACCCGGGACGCGACCCGGCGCTTCTACGTGGTCAAGCGCCAGGTGCCCCGCCTGGCCGCCCAGTGGCGCCGGGGACGGGACCTCCTCGACATCGCGCGCGAGTGGAACTTTCCCCCCGTCCTCATGGGCCAGCAGCTCCTGGGCGAGCTCGGCGTACCGCGCAAGAAGGTGTGGCAGACCTTCCTCGACCCCGAGACCGCGCCCGACGACCGGATCCGTCGCGAGGTCGAGCTCCTGCTCGAGAACGACCGGATCTACTCGCCGAAGGGGATGGAGGCCCAGCGCGAGCGCGGCCGGAAGGGAGAGGAGCGGCTGTACCATTGGCTCGAGGCCCACGGGATCGGCTACCGCACCGAGAAGGACCTCCGGGGGAAGTATCAGAAGACGCCGGACGCCCTCCTCGACCGGCCGATCGTCTTCTTCGGCCAGAAGCTCGCCTGGATCGAGTCGAAGGCGAACTTCGGCGACGAGGTCGAGCTGAAGCGCAACCTCCGCCGCCAGCTGGGTCCGTACACGGAGCTGTTCGGGGAGGGGGCGGTGGTCTACTGGTACGGGTACATCGACGAGGCGGGCTCCCCGCCCGGGATCCTCCTGTGGGACGGGCCGACGATCGAGGGGATCACGCCGGTGCTGGCGGAACCCCATGAGCCCCACGCCCATCGGGCGCCGAGCGCAGGATCTCCCGCTGCTCCCCCGTCGTGAGGTCCCGCTCGAGGAGCGTCCCCCGGGCGAGCTCCTTCGCCCCGACCAGGATCGCCCGGCGCGCCTGCCGACGGTGGGCCTCCTTGAGCTGGCGGGAGAGCGGGCGGCCCATGAGGTCGAGGTCGGCGCTGATCCCCTGGGCCCGCAGCGTCTCCGCGACCTCGAACGCGACCGCCTGCTCGGCCGGGGTCACCGCCACGACGTAGGTGTCGACCGGGGGCTCCCCGACCGGCCAGGCGTCGTTCGCCCGCAGGACGCGCTCCAGGGTCTGGTCGCCGATGGCGAGGCCGCACGCCGGCGTCGGCGGTCCCCCGAACAGCTCGACCAGGTGGTCGTACCGTCCGCCCCCGAGGAGGGCGCGGAACTCGCCCTTCTTGTCGAACGCCTCGAAGACGCTCGAGGTGTAGTAGGCGAAGCCGCGCACGATCCGCAGGTCGAGGAGGACCCGGTCCCTCAGGGAGGTCCGGTCGAGGAGCTCGAAGATCCGCTTGAGGCGCGCGACCCCGGCCGGTCCCGGCTCGGGGAGCCCGCGGGCGAGCCACCCGTCGAGGACCGCCGCGGCCTCCGGGGCCGGCACGCCGCTCCCGAACGTGGCGAGGTCCGCCTCGAGCCGCTCGATTGCCTCCGGGGAGAGCCCCGCCCCCGCGAGGTCCCGCTCGAACGCCTCGCGGCCGGACTTCGGGGAGCGGTCGAGGGCGCGGAAGAACGCCCCGAGGTCGGTGGCGCCGAGGGACTTCCCCAGCCCTTCGGCGAGCTCGCGGTCGTTGACGCGCAGGTCGTAGAGACCCTCCGCCCCCGACTCGTCGAGGATCCGCGCGGCGGTGAGGAGGAGCTCCACCTCGGGGAGCGGCGGGGGCGCCCCGAGGATGTCGAGGTTCAGCTGGCCGAACTCCCGGGTCCGGCCGGCCTGCGGCTCCTCGTAGCGCCAGAGCCGGGCCGACGTGAACCACTTGACGGGGAGCGGCTCGGCCTTCGCCCGCTCGACGAACGCCCGGGCGAGCTGCGGGGTCGTCTCCGCGACGAGGGTGACGGGACGACCTCCCTTGTCCGGGAACGAGAAGAGCTCCTTCGCGATCTCCTCGCCGCTCTTCACCTGGAACAGCTCGAGCCGCTCGACCGAGGGGCTCTCGAGCTCGGTGAACCCGGCGCGGCGCGCGATCGCGCGCCACCGGGACCTCAGTTGGCTCCGCGCCCCGGCGTCCGGGGGGAGGTAGTCCTTGAACCCCTGGAGCGGGTCGAGGGTCACGAGCTATGGACCTATGGTTCGGTATTAAGCGGTGGGCCCGCGCCGATGGGGGCGGCGGCCGAGAGCTCGGCCAGGCGGCCGCCGGCCGCCACGTACGCCTGCACCGCGCCATGGTAGTCCGCCGCCTTCACCCGGGTCGCGAACGCCCGCATCGTCTCGATGAACGAGCCGATGTCGATCCCCTCGCCCCGGATTCGCTTCGCCTCGTCGAGGCGGCTCGCGAAGTCCGCCTCGACGAGCGGTTGGAGGATCGCCCACAGGCCGGCGACGCCGGCGGAGAGCCGGGATTCCGCGCCGGCCCGGTCGAGCTCGCGCGCGTGCCGTTCCCCTTCCGCGACCGGGCCGAGGGCGCCCGAGGGGTCGCCGCCGAGGTCGCGGATGATCCCCTCCATGGACCGGGCGTCGGCGAGGCTCCTCAGGGGGCCCTCCCACTCGGACTCGAGCGCGTCGAGCCGATCGCCGGCGGACGTGAGCGCGTTCTCCGCCGTCCCGAGCGTCCCCTCGGCGAGCCGCTGCTTCGCCTCCGCGAGCGCCCGGTCGGCGGTCTCGTCCGAGACGAGCCGGGCGAGGCCGTCGCGGCGGGCGAGCTCCATCTCGTAGCGCTCGGTGAGGCGCGCCGCCACGCGGACGAACAGGTCGCGGTCGAGCTCGTCGAGCGGGGCCGGCTCGTCGACCCGGCTCAGCGTCCGGGCGCGCCCGGAGAGGTCCTCGACGTCGAGCCCGATCCGGCCCGCGAGCCCCAGGTACTCCTCGATCTGGCGCCGCCGCTCCGCGGTCCCTCCCGCGAGGGCCGGACGCTTCGGCAGCTCGTCGATCTCGAGCGCGGGCGGGGCCGCGGGGCCGACGTCGGGCCCCGCGGAGGGCGGCTCGGGCCCAC
>JASHSI010000081.1 GCA_030040915.1 Thermoplasmata archaeon
CGATCCCTTCGGCTCGGCGCGCGCGAGCCCGACAAGGACGATCCCGACGAACCCGCCAAGGACGCCCGCGGCGGCGACGGCCGAGGCGTACGGTCCGTACGACGGGAAGACGACCCACCAGAGGAACGGCGTGCCGCTCGACGCGGCGGTCATGTGGAGGTAGACGTTGAGGAGGAGCGCGACCCCCCAGCCCAGGAAGAGGAAGAGCCCGCCGGCGATGAACAACCCGGCGCGCTCGTCGCCGCCCGGGTCCTCCGGGGAGACCGCCGGGCGCTCGGAAACGTCGGTCACGCGCTCGGGGGCCTAGCCCGGACGGGTAAATCGGTTCCCGAGGGGTCGGCCTAGCCGAACCCGGGGAGCGATTTCGTCTCCTTGCCGGTCGCGGGGCGCAGCGGCGAGCGCCTCAGCTCCTTCGGGCACTCGACGAGGCGCACGAGCGGCGCCGACTGGACGATGTAGGCGGGGAGGCCGGTGTTCGGGTCGTTCCCCGCGCGCAGGATGTTCATGATCTCGAGGCGGACCTCGATCACCGAGCCGTCCTTGAGCTTGAGGCGGACCCGGCCGTCCCCGTCGACGTGCGAGTAGTCGACGATCTCGGCGTTCGATAGGTCCGGGGTCTGTCCGGGGGCGCCCCCGATCATCGCGCGCCCCGCGCGGCGATCCGCTCCTTGAGGAGGGCCCGGGGGTCCTTGCCGTCGACGGTGAGGCCGGCCGAGACGCACGTGCCGAGGACCTGGTTGACCTTCTCCTCGACGGTCCGGCCGAAGAGGTCCTCGCCCTTCGCCTCGGCGATCCGTCGGACCGCCGCCATCGGGACGTCGCCGGCCGACTCGGTCTTCGCCTTCCCCGACCCCTTCTCCTTCCCGGCCTCCTTGAGGAGGAGGGCGGCGACCGGCGGGCGACCGACCTCGAGGGTGAACTGCCGGTTCGCCGGGTTCACGCGGACGATGACCGGGACCCGCAGGCCGGCGAAGCCCTTCGTCGCCTCGTTGATCTGGGCGACGACCTGGCCCACGTTGACGCCGAGCGGCCCGAGCGCCGCGCCGAGGCCGGCCCCGGCCGACGCCTTCCCGCCCTCGACGAGGACGCTCACCTCATCCGCCACTCGGTCCACCTCCGCGCTCCAGCATCCGGACGTGGTCGCCGCGCACGGTCACGGGGATCGGGACGACGGCCTCGATGAGCTCCACGGTGATCTCCTCCTTCCCCTGGTCGATCTTCTTCACGCGGGCCTTCTCCCCCTTGAACGGGCCGCTGATGAGCTCGACGATGGCCCCCTCGACGAACCCCTCGACCGTGATCTTCGGGACGAGGAGCGGCTCGACCTCCTTGAGCGTGGTCTCGCCGGCGACCAGGCCGCGGGCCTTTCGGATGCCCTTCAGCATCTCGTGGACCCCCTCGAAGCTCATCCCCTCGGCGAAGACGTAGCCGCGGAGCGCGGCCGGCACGAGGAGGGCGAAGACGACGTCGGGCTTCTCTTCCGCCCGCGCGAGCAGCGTGTCGGCGACCTCGCGCTCGTACCCGCGGGAGGTCTTGATCGCGAGGATGGCCTGGCGCGCGATGCAGGCGAGCGTGAGCTCGGGGCCGGCGCTCGCGTCGGACCAGCGGGCGTGAAGGCGCACCTCGAGCCGGTCGCCGTAGCGGACCCCGACCGGGGCGGTGATCTCGAAGGCGATCGGGGCCGAGTGCCCCGGGCCGAGGGAGACCTGGGCCTGGGCCTTGCGCGTCACGAGCTCGCTGAACTTCTTCTTCCCCGGCGCGAGCCATCCGACCGGCCACTCCGCGCCTTCGCCCGGGTAGGTGGAGGCGTAGGCGATCTCGACGGCGACCTCCGCGGTCGCGGGCTCGGTCCGGCTGCTCGTCAGGACGGCGGAGAGCGTCGTGACGGTGCCGGCGGTGACGTCCCGGCTCACGTCGTCGGCGGCCTTCAGCGCGAGCGAGGTGCGCGCGGCGGCGGCCGCGACCGGCGCGGGGGTAGGAGCCGGGCTCGGTGCGATCCCCTCGGGCCGGCGCGGCAGGGTCTCCTTCGGGGCGGCGGGGCGCTGGGCCTCCTCCGTCGAGATGAGGCCGATCCCCTCCTCGTCACGCTCTCCCGGCACCGACCGTTTCCTCCGATCCCTTTCCGAACGCGACCCGGGGCGGTTACAGGCTCGCGAAGAACGTCGACCAGATCCACGGGCCGGCCTGGCTGAAGAAGATGTAGATCAGGAAGCCGACCACGCCGATCAGGACCGCGCCGAGCCAGGTGACCTCGAGGACCTTGACGTAGTCCTCGACGGTCGGCTTCCGCGCCATCCGAAGGACCCGGCCGAACTTGCCGTGGCCCAACGTCTTCAGGCGGCCGTCGAGACCGTCCTGTATCTGCCGCGCGCGGTCGAGATAGGCCATCCTACGCCCTTATCGGACGACGTCGAGCTCCGGACCCGCCTTGCGGGCCGGGGCTCCGCCGGCCGAGGGTCCGGCGAAAATCTGGGGGGATTTAACTCCGGTGACCACGAGCATGACCCGGATCGTGCTCTGCATCGTCGGGTCGACCGCCGCGCCCCAGATGATGCGGGCGTTCGGGCTCACGACCTTCTGCACGACCTCGGCCGCCTTCTGGGCCTCGGAGACGGTCATGTCGGGCCCGCCGGTGACGTTGATGAGCGCGCCGGTCGCGCCGGCGATGTCGACCTTGAGGAGGGGCGAGTGGATCGCCTCGAGGACCGCCTCCTCGGCGCGGTTGTCGCTCTCCGACTCCCCGATGCCGATCAAGGCGACGCCGCCGCCCTTCATGATCGTGCGGAGGTCGTTGAAGTCGAGGTTGACGAGGCCGGGCCGGGTGATGATCTCGGTGATCCCGCGGATCGCGCGGGCGAGCACCGAGTCGGCGACCTTGAACGCCGTCTGGATCGGGAGCCTCGGTACGAGCTCGAGGAGCCGGTCGTTCGGGATCGTGATCACCGTGTCGATCGTTTCGCGGAGCCGCTCGAGCCCGAGCGCCGCGTTCTCCTGCCGGACCATCCCTTCGGAGGCGAACGGCAGCGTGCATACGGCGATCGTGAGCGGGTTCCCGCCGTTCGCGTCCTTCGCGAGCTTCGAGACGACGGGGGCCGAGCCGGTGCCGGTCCCGCCGCCGAGCCCGAGGGTGATGAAGACCATGTCCGAGTCGGAGAGCGCCTTCTTGAGCTCGTCCTCCGCCTCGTGGGCCGCCTGCTCGCCGACCTGGGGGAGCGCCCCGGCGCCGAGCCCGCGGGTGAGCCGCCGTCCGAGGAGGATCTTCTTCGGGGCGTGGATCGCGAGCAGGTGCTGCGCGTCGGTGTTGCAGGCGATCATCTCGGTCTCGGCGAGCCCCTCCTCGGCGAGCCGGTTGATCGTGTTGCAGCCGCCCCCGCCGCATCCGACGACCTTGATGTGCGTCTTGAGCGAGGCGAGCACCGCCTCGAGCTCCGCATCGTCCGAGGTGGGCGGCGGCGCCGCGGGCGGCGCGGATCGCTTCGTGTCCGAGGTCGGGAGGTGGGCCAAGATCTCCTGGGCGAGCGGGCGCATCGCGGCCATTCTCGACGGCCGATGCGGACTCTCAATTATAAAGCATCCTCGACGGAGAGGAACCGCTCGCGCGGGAGCGAGGGGGGCCGCCCGGGGCGGCCCGATCGCGCTCGCGGTGTCGACTTCAAACCCCCGTCGTGAATACGCGGGAGAGGCCGATGGAGTACGAGCGGTGGGCGCCGATCTACCGGGCGATCGCGGAGGAGCTCGCCTACCCGTTCGAGCGAGAGGAGACGGTCGCGGGCCGCCTTCGGGAGCTCCTGCCGTCCGACGCGCGCGTCGACGGCCTCGGGCGGGTGACCGAGCGCCTCCGGGGGCGATCCGTGGTCGTCGTTGGGCTCGCCCCCGGGGCCGGGCCACCCCCCGTCTGGAGCCTGCCGGGGCCGAGGCCGGCCCTCGTGGCGGCCGACGGCGCGACGCGGGTCTGCCTCGACGCGGGACTCGTGCCGGAGGTCGTCGTCACCGACCTCGACGGTCCGGTCCCATCGGAGGTCGACGCCAACGCCCGCGGGGCGATCGTCGTGATCCACGCCCACGGGGACAACGGCCCCGAGCTCGAGCGGTGGGTCGGGGAGTTTCCGGGGGAGCTCGCCGGCACGTGGGCGGGTCCCCCGAAGGACGGGCTCTTCGACGTCGGGGGGTTCACCGACGGGGACCGAGCGGCCTACCTCGCCGAGGCCGCGGGGGCGTCCCGGGTCGTCCTCTGGGGGTTCGATTTCCGGTCGGTCGACCCCCTCGAGCCCGACCCCCACAAGGCGTCAAAGCTCGCCTGGGCCGAGCGGTCGATCGAGGCGCTCGCCCGCTCGGCCTCCGTCCCGATCGAGCGGTGGAGCCGGGACGGGAAGATCGCGCCCTATCCGTCGGGGTCGAGCGGGCCGTCGACCCAGTAGACGGCCTGGCCGCCGTTCTCGTAGAGCGGCACGAACGGCGCCCGATCGAACCACGCCTCGGCCGCCGCGCTCATCGGGGTCGCCGGGGCGCTCGGGTTCAGAGCGACCCCGCTCGTCCGCATGACCGAGTCGACGGCCACCGCGTCGATCGGGAGGTACTCGTGGGGGGCTAACGAGGAATTGAGCTCGGCGAGCGCCGCGGAATAGTTCGAGCCGAGGAAGAGCGCGGGCGTCGAGTCCCACGTCGCGGCGAGGCCGTCGAAGCCGAACAGCATCGAGCTCAGGCGATGGTCGGAGGCGACGACGGTCGTCGGCGGAAGGCCCACCCCGGCCCACCCCCACAGCGCCGCGTCCCCCGCCGTGAGCCCCTCCTGGAACCCCCCGAAGTCCGCCGGGGGCGGGTAGGCGATCGCCGCGTTCGCCCCGACGAGGAGGACGGCGGCGACCGCGCCCGCGGCGATCGCCCCGCGGCCGGCCCGGTCCCCGGCGCGGGCGATGAGCCGCCCCATCCCGACGGCGACGACGAGCCCGAGGGGGATCACGAGGTATTCGGCGTGCCGGCTCGGGCTCAGCACCGAGTTCCCCGTCGCGAGCGCGATCAGGGCCGAGGCGCCCACGACGAAGAGCCACGCGACGAGCCACGGGCCGAGGCGGGAGGTCGTGATTAGTCGCCGGGTGCCGGCCGCGAACGGGATGAGCAGGAGGATCGGTGTGAAGAGGAGGACCGCCGCGACGGTGGTCGTCTGGGTCGTTCCGGGAAGCGGGTAGACCGTCAGCAGGAGGATCCCGCCGAACGTTCCGGCGAGGAGGAGCACGAAGTCCCGGGCGGTGCTCCGGTCCGACGGGAAACGGACCCGGACCGATCGGCGCGGCGCCGCGCGTCGCCAGCGCAAGAGGAGCCCCGCCGCTCCGACGAGCAGGAGGGCGATCGCCTCGAACGCGGCGAAGGCGAGCGGGCTGTTCGAGAGGAGCCCCTCGGAGGCGGTGAAGAGGAACGACTTCGCGTAGACGAACCAGAAGGCGAAGAGGACGGCCAAGAACGCCCAGGAGAAGGCGAGCTCGCGCAGCGGGAAGCGTTGGCTCCAGGTGCCGGGTCGGTACAGCTCGACGAGGACGAAGCTCGCGATCGCGCTCACCGCGAAGAAGTAGCTCGACAGGTGGTGCGTGACGATGAGCGCCCCGCTCGAGAGGGCGAGCGGGACGTACCAGCGCGGGTCGCGTCGCCCCTCGACGAACATCCACAGGGAGGCGACCACGAAGAAGTCGCCGAGGGCGAGCGGCGCCGGGTGGGCGAGCGAGAAGATCCGCGGGAACGCCACGCTCGCGAAGCCGGCCCCGAGGAGGGCGACCGGATCGCTCGGGAAGATCCGGCGGAAGAGGAGGAACAGAGGGAGTACCGAGAGCGCCGTCACGACCGGGACCGCGATCGAGAGGGCCGCGAGGGTCCCGGTCCCGGTCGCCCCCGCCACGGCCGCGGAGAGGAGGAAGATCCCCGGGAAGTCCGGGTACGCCGTCCCCCACCCGAGGTAGGTCGAAGGGAGCCCGAAGTAGCCCGAGGGAAGGTGGCCCGTGGCGACGATCGTCTGGGTGAGCCGGTAGTACTCGCCCGTGTCCGAGCCGAAGACCGGGAACCCCTGCAACGGCTCGAGGACCAGGAAGACCGTCAGGAGGACGAGGGCGAACAGGAGGAGGAGGTAGGCCGGGGCAAGCGGAGCGGTCGGGGCCGGGCGTTCGACCGTTCCCGCCGGCCCTTCCACGGTCCTCCCCACGGGCGCGCCCCAGATGATGGTGCCGGGGCCGACGGCCGCGCGTCGCCCCACGATGTTCCGCTAACCTCTAAATAGGGTGGCTTGGTGGGGGCGCCCGCCGAGGCGGAATCACCGGATGCCGAGCGGTCGGAGTTCCTCGTCGAAGAAGCGGCCGGCGGCGACGGTCCGGAAGGCCTCCCCTTCCGCCAAGAAGGCCCCCGCCCGCAAGCCGGCCCCGAAGCCCGCCCCGAAGGCGAAGTCGAAGGTCGCTCCACCGCCGGCGAAGGCGAAGTCCCCGACGAAGCCGGCCGCGCCCGCCCCCCCACTACGACCCGCGGACCGCTCCCACCTCCTCTCGCTCTCCTTCCTCCGCGACGGCGACGAGTTCATGGCCCGCCTCGAGACGGGCGGCGGGCAGATCACCGAGCTCAAGAACCGCTCGTTGGACCAGCTTCTCTCGCTCGTCGCGAACGAGCTAGAGGACCTGCTCGAGTAACGCCGACCGGGTCCCGGGATCCCGGTTCACGCCCGTCCGGTCGCGTGCGAACTCGGCGATCCGGCCGCGGCCCGAGGGGGCGTCGGGAGGAGACCCTCGGTGACGAGGTAGGTGTGGGCGAGCCCGCTCGCGTGCGCGACCCGGACGACCTCGGTCGGCTCGGAGGCGAGGAACCCGGCGTCGTAGCGCTCGACGACGTGGTAGGAGAGCCCCTCGTCCCACGGGAAGCTCCCTCCGGAGCCGAGGCGGCCCCGGACGACGAGGAACCCCTCCGAGCGCTCGACGCTCGTCGGCGCCCTTCGCAGGCTCAGCAGCAGGCCCCCGACGAGGATCGCGAGGAACAGCGCCGTGAAGAGCCCATAGAGGTCGGCGTCCGAGCGGACCCCCGCCTCCGGGGAGGAGACGACGGCCGCCACGAAGCCGAGGTACATCGCGACCAGGGCGGCCGAGAAGATCGCCGCGGTGCGCCCGGCCCGCTCGCGCCCCGCGGAGTTCCCGCGCGCCGGGTCTCCCGACGGTGAGGCTCGAGGAGGTCCCCGCCCCGGCGGCTGCGGGATCCGGACCGCGCGGGCGGCCGCCATCTTGAAGGAAGGAAGCGCGGGGCCGGCTCGATAAACCCTTGGGAGCGGTTGGAGGCGCCCGGGACCGACCCGCCCCGACTACGCCTCGAGGTTCTTGTCGACCCCGGCGTCGTCCCGGGCGGCCGAGTAGGTCGGCCGCGGGGCCGAGAGGTCGACGAGCGGCACCTTCCGGGCGATCTCGGCGGCCATCGCGGAGCAGCTCGACGCCGGGACCGGGTGTTCGGTGTACCCCGGGAGCGCGAGATCGTAGGTCACGACCTTCCGTTCGGCGATCGTCTCCCAGACCGCGCGCCAGACCCGTTCGGCCGCTTGGGCCTCGCCGAGGTGACGCAGGAGGAGCTCGAGGCTGAGGATTTCCGCGACCGGGTTCGCCTTGTCCTGACCGGCGTACTTCGGGGCCGAGCCGTGGACCGGCTCGAAGAGCGCCATCCCGTCGCCGAACAGCGCCCCGGGCGCGATCCCGAGCCCACCGGCGAGGCCGGCGGCGAGGTCGGAGAGGATGTCGCCGAAGAGGTTCGTCGTGACGATCACGTCGTACTCGCTCGGCTTCTTGGCGAGCTGCATCGCGAGGTTGTCGACGAGCCGCTCGTCGGAGGCGATGTCCGGATAGTTCTTCGCCATCTCCCGGAACGCCGTCTGGAAGAGCCCGCCGGTCGTCTTCATGATGTTCGCCTTGTGGACGCCCGTGACCCGACGGCGGTGCTCGCGCCGGGCGAGCTCGAACGCGAAGCGAACGATGCGGTCGCTCGCCTTCCGGGTGATCACGTTGACCGTCTCGGCCGCCGAGTGCTCGCGGTCGACCCAGTGCTCGACGCCCGAGTAGAGCCCCTCGGTCGCCTCCCGGACGACGATGAGGTCGGTCTCGGGGTAGCGCGTCCCGACGCCGGCGATCGCCCGGGCCGGCCGGACCGACGCGAAGAGGTCGAGCTGCTGGCGCAGCGCGACGTTCACCGAGCGGAAGCCGCTCCCGATCGGGGTCGTGATCGGCCCCTTGATCGCCACGCGGTTCTTGCGGATCGAGTCGAGCACCGAGTCGGGGAGCGGGGTCCCGCTGGCGCGGATCGCGGGCTCGCCGGCCTCGACGACCTCCCAGTCGAACGCCACTCCGGTCGCGGCCGCGACGACCTGCGCGGCCCGCGTGACCTCCGGCCCGATGCCGTCCCCCGGGATCAGCGTCACTCGGTGCGACATTCGAATCCCCTCGGCGGCCGCCGAGCTAGGTCCCCTACAAAGGTGTTGTGCGGCTCGGGGGAAGGTTCCCCGCGAGCTCCGCAAGACCGAGCCCGGCCTCCCCCCCCACGGGGAAGCCCGTCGGGAGCCGACGACCTCGGGGGGACCTGGGTGCCCTCAGGGCGGCGCGGGGCCCGCGGGTCCGCCCGGCGATGCGGGCGCGAGCTCCCCCTCGGACCAAGGCGGCGGGGGGGCCTTCTGGTCGGCGAGGATCGCCCGGAAGATCCCGTCGCGGACCACCTCCTCCCGCTCCTCGAGGGTCCAAATGGCGACGACCCCGTCCCAGCTCGTGGGCCCGAGGTCCGCGATCTCGGCGACCGCCTCGGGGCAGCCGGGCGGCGGGCGGTGGCCCTGTCGGTACGCGGCGACCGCCCGCTCGAAGTCGGCGACGGGCGTGGCGGTCGGGAACGTCATGCGGACCCGCTGGAGGCGGGGGACCTGGACCGGCTGCTGGACGACCATCGCGCCCAGGAGGACCCCGTTCGGGATCTTGGCGCGCTGGCCGTTGTCGAGCCGCAGGTCCGTGTAGACGAGCCCGAGGTCGAGGATCGTGCCGGTGTAGGCGGGGAAGGAACGCTCGTGGGCATAGCTCGACGAGACGACCCCGTAGGAGGGGGAGATCACGGAGACCCGGGTCCCGACCCGGAACGGGGCGGTGACCGCGATGACGACCCCCGCGAGCACGTTCGAGAAGACCGTCTGCGCCGCGAGACCGAGGATGATCGCGGCGAAGGCGCTCCCGAAGAACAGGTTCTCCGCGGTGACCCCGAAGAGGCTCAGGAGGGCGACGACGACGATCGTGTACACCACGATGTCGACGAAGATCCGAACGATCGGGAGGTTGCGGACCCGCCCCTCCCGATCGAGAACCTCGGCGATCGCGCTCCCGAACGCCCGGCTAAATAGGTAGCCGATGAGGACGATGACGAGCGCGTCGATGTAGAGGTGGTCCGCGCTCCAGACCGTCGGCTCGAAGCGCACCAGCGCCGCGATCACGATCCCCGCGCCGAGCCCGACACCGAGGATGACGAGCAGGTTCTCGAGGAGGCCCCGGCGCGTCCGGTCCCAGCTCATCACGGGGTCGCCCAGCCGGATCGGGCGGAAAGGGGTTTTGCCGTCCGAACGGGGCGAAAATGAGATTTCTTATACGACCAAGTTATCCCGCTCCCATGGACGCCCTCCCGCACCCCGAGGTCCTCGCTCCCGAATGGACGCCGCCGACCCTCGTCGCGCGCGCCGCGCCGCTCGCGGCGCTCCGCGAGCAGCTGAAGACCGATCGATCGCCGGCCGAGACGACCCCCGTCGTGCTCGTCCGGGGTCCGCCGGGCTCGGGCACCTCCGCGGTGGCGCGGCGGGCTGCGCTCGAGCTCATCGAGCGGATGCGTCGCACTCCAAGCGCCGCGCCGCCGCTCTTCGCCCCGGTTCGGGTCCCATGGGCCACCGGACCGAGGGGAATCGCCTCGGAGCTCCTCCAGCGCCTCGACCCCGAGCACCTCCCGAGGGGATTCCCGGTCGCCGAGATCCTTGCGGGCTTCCTCCGTCGGCTCGCCCGGACGGGACGGCCCGCCATCGTGCTGCTCGACGATCTGCGGACCGACTCCGCCGACATCGGGCCGATCGTGCGCGCCCTTCGAGCCCCCGACCGCTTCCTCCCGGAGGGGGAGGAGCGGGCCGCGCGGATCTGGCTCCTCCTCGCCGGCGACGACCGGGTCTCCGCCTGCTGGGACCGGGCCTTTCGGGCGGGGCTCCCGAGGGAACCGTGCGTCGTGCTCGGGGAGTACCGGCGGGAGGACGTGGTCGCGATCGTGCGGGACCGGGCCCGCCGCGCGCTCGGTCGGGACCCCCCGGACGGGTGGGCCGAGCGCATCGGTGGACGGGCGTTCGACTCGGGCCCCGGGGCCCGCCGAGCGATCGCGCTCCTTCACCGGGAGCTCACCGGGCCCACGCCGCCGCCCCGACCGGTCCCGGGCCGTCCGGCCGCCCCGTTCTCGGTGGAGGCCCGTCTCCTCGAGGCGCTGAAGCGGACGGCCTCGGGCGGGCCGACGTTCCTTCACTCGGTGAGGGAATGGGAGGCCCGGCTCGCTCGGGACGAGGGGGTCCGGCCCCTCCCCGCGACGACGCTCTGGCGCCGCATCGTGCGCCTCGAGGCGGCGGGCATCGTCCGGCGAGCGGTCCGGACGGGGGGGAACGGGGGCACCCAGTCGACTGTCGAGCTCGTCGGTCCGATCGCCGGTGGGTTCCCCTTCACGGTTCGTCCGAGTACGCCTCGAGCGGGCGGGGCGCCCTTCGCGGCGTCCCTTCCGCTCCTCCGCTGACCGGAGGCGGGGCGGCCGCCGAGAGGTCCGGTCCCGGGGGGGAGTCGCCTCGGGGTCCGACCCCGACCTGGCGGAGCACGCTCTCGGCGAGCGAGGTCGACCCAAGGACGCGGGCCAGGTCGCCCACGCGCGCGCGCCGGAGCGCGTCGCGGTCCGGGTACCCGGCCCGATAGAGGGCCCGGCCCCGGACCCGCCCGACCCCGGAGAGCCGCACGAGGTCGAGGAGCTCCTCCCGAACGCCGTAGCGGACCCGCAGCGCGAGGGCGTCGACCGCCCGGGCGACCTTCCGCTGGAAGTGCTGGGCGAGCCGCGTGGTGGCGAACAAGAGCCAATCGGCGTCCTCGACCCGGCCCCGCAGGTCGCCCGCCCCGACGCCGAAGCGCTCGGTGATCTCCATGATCGGCCGCTCGTCGATCCACATCTCGAGGAGGCTCGCCGTCTTCAGCGTGCCGAGGAGACCATCGAGGTCGAGTCGGAGCGGCTCCTCCTCCGGCTTGACGAGGAGCTCCGCCTCCTCCTCGAGGAAGCGGTCGAGGAACGTCTTCTCTTCGCCCCGACGCAGGTAGAACGGGGCGAGGTCCGGCGAGGCGGAGATCGCGGCGAGGAGCGCGAACGGGCCGACGCCGAGCGGGGCGCGTTCGAGCGCCGTGCGGAGGACGAGGGCCCCCATGGGGTCGAGGTAGAGCTCGCTCGTGAGCTCCCCGAACCGGGTCGCGCGCAGCGGGTTCCCCCGTTCGAGGAACCCCGAGCGCTCGAGGAGGTCGCGGACCCGTTGGACCTTGTCGTCGAGCTCCCGCACCGGCCGCCGATGGCCGTAGAAGGTCGATTCGAAGAACCGCTCGAGGTCGGCTTCGGTCCGCACCGCGCCGCTCGCGACGAGGGCGAGGAGGTGCATGCGCAAGGCGGGCTCCGCGGCGAGCCGGGACTCGACGTTCTCCGGCGGGGCGGAGAGGAAGTCGTCGAGGTGGGACTCGACCTCGGCCTCGGAGCGGCCGATCAGCACCGCTTCGCCGGCGGGATCGAGGCCGGGCCGACCGGCTCGGCCGCACATCTGCTGGACCTCCATCGCCGGGATCGGCGCGTTGAACCCGAGCGCCTCGTCGTAGCGCGTCGTGTCCCGGACGATGACCCGGCGCGCCGGGAGGTTGATCCCCGCGGCGAGCGTCGGGGTCGCCACGAGGACCTTGACCGCCCGGTCCCGGAATGCGCGCTCGACGACCCGCCGTTCGGCGTTCGTGAGCGAGGCGTTATGGTAGGCGACCGCGCCCGGCAGCAGGCCCGAGAGCCGTCGGATCCCCTCGGTCTCCTCCTCGGCGATCGCGCCCAACCGTTGCGCCGAGCCCTTCGCCTCCGAGCGGGCGGCCGGGCCGAGGGCCGCCCGTACCGTCGGGAGGAGCGCCTCGGCCAGGGTCTCGGAGGAGCGCCGGGTGTTGACGAAGACGAGCGCCTGGCCGCCCTCCTCGAGTACCGTCCGGACGAGCCGCTGGACCGGCTCCCCGGGCGGGGGGATGGGCCGGGTCGAAAGGTCCGTGAAGGTGATCCGGCCGTCGAAGTAGACCCCGGTCTTCAAGGGAATCGGCCGGAACTCGCTCGCGACGTGCTCCGCCCCCAGCCAGTCGGCGATCTCGACCGAGTTCCCCACCGTCGCCGAGAGGGCGACGACCTGGAGCTTCGGACGGAGCCGTCGCAGCCGGGTGAGCGCGACCTCCAGCGTCGGGCCCCGCTCCGGGTCGCGCATCAGGTGGATCTCGTCGGCGACCACGCATCCGAGGCGATCGAGCCAGGGAGAGCCCTTGCGAAGGAGCCCGTCGGCCTTCTCGCTCGTCGCGACGAGGAGGTCGAGCCGCTCGAGGGCGCGGGGGTCGAGGTCGAAGTCGCCCATGGAGACCCCGACGGTGAGCCCGAGCGACTCGAACCGCGCGAGCTCGTCGTACTTCTCCTGGGCGAGCGCGCGCAGCGGGACGAGGTAGAGGCCGGTCTGATGGGCGAGCGCCGCCTGTACGAGGGCCACGTACGCGACGAGGGACTTCCCCGACGCGGTCGGGCAGGCCAGGAGGACGCTCCGACCGGAGAGGACATGCGGGAGCGCTTGGGCCTGGGGCGGGTAGAGGCTCGTGATGCCGAATCCCTCGACGACCGACCGGATCGGCGCAGGGAGCGCGGCCCGGTCGAGAGGAAGGGGGTCGGGGGGCGCCGGGGCCCCGGGCCGAGCGGCAGGGGGAGGTGTCGCCGGTCCCTTCGTCTTCACGGTCCGGCGAGGGCGCGACCGAGGATCATCTCCTGGATCTCGGTCGTCCCCTCCACGATCGGGAAGACGCGCGCGTCCCGCAAGAGGCGGCCCGCCCGGGAGCCGACGCGCGTCCCCTCCAGGCCGACCGCGTCGACCGCCTCCCCAGCGATCCAGACCGCGGCCTGAGAGCTCGCGAGCTTGGCCGCAGAGGCGTCGAGGACGAACTCCTCGCCGCGGTCCTTTCGCGTCGCGGCCCGGTCGACGAGGGCCCGCGCGGCGGCGAGGCGGGTGAAGGCGCGGGCGAGCGCCGCCCGACGGAACTCCCGCGGGTCGGCGAGCG
>JASHSI010000082.1 GCA_030040915.1 Thermoplasmata archaeon
TCGGCATGCCCGGCTCGGGCAAGGACGAGCTCATCGAGGTCGCCCGCCGCCTCGGCCTCGCGACCCTCAAGATGGGCGACCTCGTCCGCGACGAGACCCGTCGGCGGGGCCTCGGCCTCACGAACGCCAACATCGCCCGGATCGCGAACGAGGAGCGCGAGAAGCACGGCGCCGGCATCTGGGCCCAGCGCGCGATCCCGAAGCTCACGGAGACCCGGATGCTCGTCGACGGGTGCCGATCCGACGCCGAGGTCACGGTCTTCCGCCACCACTTCGGCGATTTGTTCGTGCTCGGCATCTACTCCGCCCCCGAGACCCGCTACGAGCGGATGATCAAGCGCGCCCGCGGCGACGACGGGCAGAGCCTGCAGGAGTTCTACGACCGGGACCGGCGGGAACTGAAGTGGGGGATCGGCGCGGCGTTCACCCTCGCAGACGGGATGCTCCTCAACGAGGGGACGATCGACGAGTTCCGCCGGAACGGTGAGTCGATCCTGAAGCGCATCCTCGACAAGGACGACTAGAGCGAGCCCACCGAGCGCCCCCGGAGGGCATAGAGGACCCCGTCGAACCGCTCCCGGTCGACCACGAGGGCGATCCGGCCGGCGCGCCGGGCGAGCTTCGTCGCGTTCTCGACGAGGACCGCGTTCTTGTCGTTCAACAGGCGGACGGAGCCCGACCCGCGGTTCACCGGCGCGGCCCACTCGAGGGCGAACTCGTCCGGGGTCGGGGGTCGGGGCGGGTGGCGGACGAGCCGGCGCTCGGCGAGCGTGCGGCGCAAGAGGTCGGGGTAGCCGATCCGATCGGCGAACATCTCCGCGTACGCGTCGTCGGACGGGTCGACCCCCTCGACCGGCACCGACCGCGCCCGGCCCCAGGCGAGCGCGGCGGAGAACGACGGGTTCGGCACGCGGACCTCGCCGTAGTGCGCGAGCCCGCGGACCTCGGCGGACTCACCGGGCGCGAGCGGGACGAGCGGCTCCGTGGGGGAGGCCCCGAAGTGCTCGTCGATCCCCGTGAGCTCGTCGGCGGAGGTCGAGAGACCGACGGCCCTCGGCGCGAACCGGTCGAGGAGGGGGCCGATCCGCTCCGCGTCGGCCGCGAGGCCGCGCACGGCCCCGAGGACGAGGTAGCCCGGGGAATCGGGGACCAGGCCCTCGATCACGCGCTCTCGCGCTCGGCGAGCTCGTCCATGAGCTCCCGTCGGTCCCGGTGCCGGCGGAGCTCGCGGATCGTGAGGAGGGGGAGCCCCTCGATCGATCGTCGGCCGGCCTCGCCCCGGACGATGAACAGCGCGTGGCCCTCGGCGACCCGGGCGATCTGCTGCAGCAGGTCGGCGCGGTGGCGAGCGGCCCGCATCGAGCCGACCGTCGTGATGAGGATGTCCTGCGAATCGCCCGTCGAACCGGTGCTGAACGCATCGAACGGGCAGCGGACCGTGACGTAGACCTCCCAACCCATCCCGTCGAGCTGGGCGATCACGTTGTCGCGCACGGGATCGCCGGTCGAGGGGCGTCCGGCCGGACCGACGCGCCGCTCGGGGCCCGGTTCGTCCGCTTCCTCCTCCCCCGCCTCCTCCCTCGAGGGGGGCCGGGGCCGTCGGGGCGCCGGGGAGGGGAACAGCTCGATCGGGCGGGCGATCGGCTCGCCGAGGTAGCGCTCGATCCGTTGGACGATCGTCACCTCGGCCCCGCCGCTCTCCTCGTACAGCTGGATCGTCCGCCGGCTCACGCCGGCGATCCCCGCGAGGGCGCCGAGCGAGAGCCCGTGCTCGTCGCGGAGCGCGCGCAGCCGGGCTCCATCGATCCGGGCGAAGATCCCCCCCGGGCTCGAGAAGAGGAACGGCGGCACGCCCTTCGACAGGTACTCCTCGAGGCTCGCCTCCACGACGATCGGGATGCCGTACCGGGAGTACACGACCCCCGGCTCGAGGAGGGTCGTCCCCGAGCCCTGCCCGACGAGGATCACCGAGGCCGCGAACAGGTGGGCGAGCTCTTGGAGCCGCTTCGCCTCGGCCCCGTCGAGCGCGTCGATGTTCTTCAGGATCTTGACGATGAGGAGGAGGGAATCCCGGCGGGCCATCAGGTCGAACGCGGTCGGGCGCACGTGGTGCGCGTCGGAGACGAAGAAGCCGGCCCGCTCGAGCGTCTCGCGGATCCGGGCGATCGCCCGCTCTCGCCCCCGCTCCTTGGCCATGGCCCCGCCGTTTTCGAAGGGTTTCCCTATATAAAACCAGACCTCCGCGGAGCGACCGTAGCCGGCGGCGGCCCGCCCCCGATGGGCCCGGCCGGGCCCAATTTGAGCGGGAAAGAATCTTCGGGGGTTCCGGGGTTGGACGGGCGATGCCCGGGACCCGTACGAGAGCCCGCCGGGCCCGTACCCGCGCGGCGCGCGGTCCGGCCCCCCGGGCGTATGCGGCCTGGGCGATCGGCCTCATTCTGCTCGGGGTCGGCTCGGGAACCGGACCCTCCGTCCGCCCAGCCGGTTCCGGCCCTCCCATCCCGGGCGCTACCGCCCCCGCGATACGGACCGCCGACTCGCCCGCGCCGGCCCGGATCGGCGGAGGGCCCGCGGGTCCGGACCCCGCGGGGTGCTCAGGCGCCTCAGCTCCCCAGAACGCGGCGGGATGCCCGGCGTCGCCCAAGAGCCGCCCCGCGGAGTTCCTCGACCCGGCCGACGGAGGCTGGCTCAACCTGTCCCCGGTCGGGCCGATGCCGCCGTTGACCGACCTGAACCTCGTCTACGACGGGCCGCAGGACCCGGTCACGCTCGTCTGCCTCGCGGAATGCTCCGGCGTCTGGGTGCTATCGGGCAACGCCTGGCAGCTCCACGCCGAATCGTCGTCCCCGCCGGGCCGGGTCGAGGAGTGCTTGGCCTGGGACCCGGCCGATGGCTACGCGGTGCTGTTCGGCGGGTTCGGCGAGTACTCCTCGCCCCTCGGAGATACCTGGATCCTCCAGAACGCCACCTGGACCAACATCACGAGCTGGAGCGCGTCGGCTCCCTCCCCCCGGGACGACGCGGCGTTCGCCTACGACGCGACGACCGGGTCGATGATCTTGTACGGAGGGTTCGGCCCGAACGACGTCCAGCTCAACGATACGTGGAGCTTCTACGACGGGAACTGGACCCTCCTGTCGACGAACCGGACGCCGCCGGGCGGCGGATCCGCCGCCGCCGGTGATCCGAACGACGACGGCGTGGTCCTGCTCAGCGAGCCGAACTCGAGCGCCCCGGTCACGACCTGGCTGTTCGAGAACGGGACGTGGGCCCCCGTCCGGTCGGCCCTCGAACCGAACTACACCTTCCCGATGGTATGGGACCCCGCCTACGATGCCGCGATCCTGTTCGCCCCGAACGCGACCGGCGCCCTCTGGGTCTGGGTCTTCGACGCAGGGGGGTGGGGGGTGGTCGCCACGGCCGCCCGGCCGGTCGGGGAGCTGCTCGCCCTCTCCGCCGAGTACGTCGCGGCGTACAGCCGTATCGACGTCGTCATCGAGCCGAACTCCGACGGGTACCTGGCCACCCCGCTCACGACCTGGGCGTTCGGGTCGGCGTTCGCGACCCTCGGCCCGGTCCCTGCCGGTGCCGGGGTGATCGGCGTCGGTCGTTTCGTCCTCAGCGGCCCCCAGACCGTCGAGACGGGGCTCGGGACCTACGATGTCTTCGAGCGAGCGAACACGGGCCGGGTGTTCGTCGGATGGGACGCCTCGGGGAACGTGAGCGTCGTGCCCGCCTCGGCCGGCTTCTACGTGCTGACGATCTTCGGGAACGGTACGCTGTTCGCCGAGTTCGTTCGGTTCCCCGTGGTCACCCTCCTGGCGGCCCCCGCCTACTGCGGTCCGATCGTCGTCGACGGGGCGCCGTACCCGAGCCCCTCGTCGATCCTCCTCGCGAACGGGTCCCACACCCTGGACGACCCGGGCTGCGCCGGGAACCTGACGTTCGGGGGGTGGACCGCGACCGGCAACGTCTCCGTCGCGGCGTCGTCCGTCGCCGCGACGACCCTGTTCGTCCGCGGGAACGGGACCGTCGGGGCGCTCTTCCTCGCGGCGGTCACGGTCCGCGTCGCGCCGGCCGCGTTCGGGTCCGTCCGCATCGACGGCTCGGAGTACGGCAACGGCAGCGTGGTCGGCCTCTCGATCGGCAACCACACCCTCGAGCCCGTGAACGAGCCGTGGACCGCCTTCCTGACGTGGACCCTCGAAGGGGGGGCGAGCCTCCACGGGACGGAGCTCATCGTCCAGGCGGCCGCGACGGTCGCCGCCTCGTTCCGGCTGGTGCCGTACGCGACGTTCTCCACCGACCCGGCGAACTGCGGGGCGATCTCCGTGAACGGCACCGCGCCCCGGACCGGGATCGGGCTCCCCGTCGGGGGGGTCGCGCCGACGCCGGTGCCGGAGCCAATCCGGGCGCCGGACTGTCAGGACCAGGGCGAGCTGTTCGCCCGGTGGGCCCCGTCGGCGAACCTCTCCGTTTCCGACCCGTTCGACGCGAACGCGACCCTCACCGCGACCGGGAACGGCACGCTCGAGGCCGTATTCGTCCGCGGCTTCCTCGTCTCGTGGATCGCCGCCTCTCCGGGCCCGACCGGACTCTTGCTAAACGGCTCGCTCGTGCGGCCCGGGGAGAGCCTCCTCCTCGCCGCCGGCACCTACTCCCTGGCCGCGGAGTACCCCTCGAACGGTCCCCCGCCCCCGGGAAACTGGACCACGACCGGCGGGGTGCGGGTGGATGGAGGGTCGCTCGTGGTGGACGGGCCCGGATCGCTCGCATGGCGCGCGCCGTCGAGCGGCTCGGGAGGGGGAGCGTTCCAGAGCCCCGCGATCGCCGCCGGGATTGCCCTCGCCGTGGTGGGGGTTGCCGGCGCGATCGCCTGGCTAGGATATCTCCGAGCGCGCTCCCGTCGGCGCGGTTAGCTCCGTGAGCTCCCGCCGAAGGATCGACCTCCCGCGCCGCGGTCCCCCCGCCGCGCCCCTCCGGCCGGTCCCGGGGCTTCCGATCGTCCGCCTCCTCCCAGCGGACGGGCCGCCTCGGCTCGCCCTCGCCGACCTCCACCTCGGCCTCGGCGGTCCGCCCCACCTCGGCGACGGACCTCCCGAGGCGTCCGGTCCCGGGATGGCGGAGCTCCTCGTGCGGACCGCCCGCGCGGAGTCGGCCCGCGGGATCGTGATCGCCGGGGACGTCAAGCACCCGATCTTCGGCAGTCCGGCACCCCTTCGGCCCGTGATCTTCCGGTTCTTCGCCGAGCTCCTCGGGGCCGGGCTCGACGTGGACGTCGTGCTGGGGAACCACGACGTCGGCCTCGTCCGGGACCTCCCGAGGGAGGTCACGGTCCACCCGTCGACCGGCGCGGTGTTCGACGGCGTCGGCGTCTTCCACGGGCACCGCTGGCCGAGCGAGGAGGTCCTCTCGTCCGACCGGCTCCTCGCCGGCCACCTCCACCCGGGCTACCGCCTCGCCCCCTCGGACACCCACCCCCGGGGAAAGGAGCGGTGCTGGGTGCGCGTCCTCTTCCCGGAGGCCGCGCCGCCCCGTCGGCGGACGCGCCGCCTCCGGCGGCCGCTCGGGCGCGAGATGGTGGTCCTCCCCGCGTTCAACCCGATCGCCGGATGCGAGGCGCTGAACCGGCGCCGGCCGGGGCCCGGCCGCTCCTTCCTCTTCGCCCGCTTCCTGGCGCTCGGCCCGGCCCGGGCCTACCTGCTCGACGGGACCGACATCGGCCCGATCCCTACACTCTCGGCCGGTCCGCGCCCTGGATCGCCGCGACGAGCTTCGCCGGGTCGGTGATCGGGGCGAGGCAGCGGGTGCCGAAGCAGACGAGGGCCCGCGCCGGACCCTTCTCCTCGGCCGCGCCGTCGAGC
>JASHSI010000083.1 GCA_030040915.1 Thermoplasmata archaeon
GGCGGCCGCCGAGGGGATCGTCGAATGGTCAAGCTCGCGGAGTGGCGCGGCAAGGAGATCTTCCAGAAGTACGGCATCCCGACCCCGGAGGGGAGGGTCGTCCGTTCGGCGGAGGAGGCCGAAAAGCTCGTCCGGGCCGGCACCGTGCCCCTCCCCTGCGTCCTCAAGGCCCAGGTGCTCGCCGGGGGCCGGGGCAAGGGCGGGGCGGTGCGGTTCGCGGCCTCCGCCGAGGAGGCGAGGTCTGCGGCCCAGGCGATCCTCGGCCTTGAGTTCCAGGGGGAGAAGGTCCGCGAGCTCCTCCTGGAGCCGAAGCTTCCCCTCGCGAAGGAGTTCTACCTATCCCTCACCCTCGACCGGAGCCTCCGCCTCCCGGTGCTCATCGCGAGCGCCCAGGGCGGAGTCGAGATCGAGTCGGTGGCAGAGGGTTCGATCCTCCGCCTGCCGATCCATCCGTTCACGGGCCTCGTGGGGTACGAGCGGCGACGCGTCGTCCGCGCGTTCGGGCTGAGCGGACCGGCCGCCCAGTCGCTCGACGGGCTCCTCACGCGCCTGTGGACCGCCTTCGACCGGGAGGACGCCGAGCTCGTCGAGATCAATCCGCTGGCCCTCGTTGGCGATCGGATCGTCGCGCTCGATGCGAAGGTGATCATCGAGGACGACGCCGGCTTCCGGCACCCGGAGTACGCCGAGCTCCTCGACGACCGGACCCCGCTCGAGGAGATCGCCCGCGAGAAGGGGATCGCCTTCGTCCAGCTCGACGGGAACATCGGCGTGATCGCGAACGGGGCGGGCCTCACCATGGCCACCCTCGACGTGCTCGCCGAGTTCGGCGGGCGACCGGGGGTCTTCCTCGACCTCGGCGGAACGGATGACCCGGCGAAGGTCACCGAGGCGTTCCTGCTCATGGCGAAGGCCCGTCCGAGCGCGGTGTTCCTGAACATCTTCGGCGGCGTGACCCGCTGCGACACGGTCGCGAAGGGGCTCGTCGAAGCGATGCGTCAGGTCCCCCCGACGGACCGCTTCCCCCTTGTCGCGCGGATCCGGGGCAACAACGAGGCCGAGGGGACGGCGATCCTCCGGGAGGCGGGGGTCACCTCGGTCCCCGACCTCAAGGAGTCGGTCCAGGCGGCGGTCAAGGCCGCGCAGGGAGCGATCGCGGCGTCCCCGGGAGGGTCCCGATGAGCGTTCTCGTCGACGCCGGGACGAAGGTGGTGGTCCAGGGGATCACCGGGCACCAGGGGACGGTCCATGCCCGTCAGATGAAGCTGTTCGGCACGCCGGTCGTCGCCGGGTCCACGCCCGGGAAGGGGGGCAGCACGGTCGAGGGCGTTCCCGTCTTCGACAGCGTGGCCGAGGCGGTCGAGCGGACCGGGGCCAACGCCGCGTGCATCTTCGTCCCGGCGCCGTTCGCCCGCGACGCCTACATCGAGTCGGTCGACGCGGGGATCCCGCTCGCGGTGATCGTCACCGAGCACATCCCCTTCCACGACATGCTCTCGATGTACCACTACGGCCGCGCCCGGGGGGCCCGGATCATCGGGCCGAACTGCCCGGGGATCGCGAGCCCGGGGAAGGCGAAGGTCGGGATCATCCCGAACGTCGTCTTCCATCCGGGTCGGGTCGGGGTGATCTCGCGGAGCGGTACCCTGACCTACGAGATCGTGAGCGGCCTCAAGGAGCATGGGCTCGGCCAGAGCACCTGCCTCGGGCTCGGGGGGGACCCGGTCGTCGGGACGAGCTTCGTCGACGCCCTCCCGCTCTTCGAGGCCGACCCCGAGACCGACGTGCTCGTGCTCGTCGGGGAGATCGGCGGGACCGCCGAGGAGGACGCCGCGGCCGAGATCCGCCGCCACTTCACGAAACCGGTCGTGGCCTACGTCGCCGGTCGCTCGGCGCCACCCGGGAAGCGGATGGGCCACGCCGGGGCGATCATCGCCCGCGGCAAAGGGACGGCCGAGAGCAAGCTCAACGCCCTCCGCGAGGCCGGCGCGGAGATCGCCCGCTTCCCCTACGAGATCCCGGAGATCGCCGCCCGGCTCCAGAAGGAGCGGGCCCGGCGATGAGCCCGGCGCCCCCGGCCCGTCCGGCGGAGCCTCGGGCCGCGGACCCCTGCCGGTTCCCGGGGTGCGGCGAGCCGTCGGTCCGCCACCTTTCGTTGGCCGAGGCCCGCCGTGCGTTCGACGAGCTCCCAGAAGAGGGGCGGCGGGCGCCCCTCTGCCGGATCCACTACAAGGAGTGGAAGCGGCGCACGAAGGACGCCCGCAAGTTGGAGCGCCTGGGGCGGTAACCGGCGGGCGCCGGTTACTGCTGGCGCATCTTCTGGGCCCGCATGCGGCGGCGCATCCGCTTCTTGCGCCACTTCCAGCGCATGTGGCCGCGCTTCTTCCAGACGCGTGAGCTACGTTTCATCCCGAGACGACCGGAGTGGCGCGGGTTACTTGCCGCCCCTTATTAGATTGACACCCGCGATTTTCGACGGTGGCGCGCCGCCAGCGCCGCTCACGGAGCGCGCAGGCGAGAGAGCCCGTCCGGGCTGAGCAAACGGTCCGCCCAGGGTTCCGGCACGTAGAGGAATCCGCCGTCGGCCTCGGCGTGCCGGCGCCAGGCGATCCCCCGCTCCTCGAAGCGGGTCGGCTGGGCCGCCGCCTCGAGCGCTTCGCCCTTCGGCGGGCTCGCCCCGGGCTTCCCGTCCTTCGCCGGCACGAGGAGATCGGCCGCGAGGTCGTAAGCGATCCAGGCGACCGGGAGGGCGACCTGCAGGCGGATCACCTTCGGGCGGAAACGGCTCTCGCTCTCGGTCTCCCGCCGCGTGAAGAGGGCGATGGGCTCGCCGTCCCAGTCGATCGTCCGCTCGAACGAGAAGCTCTTGCGGTTGAAGTCGAGGACGTTGAGCTCGAGGTCGGCCGGCTCGACCACGGGCTAGCTCCCGGGGGGCGCGCGCCGGGCCTTCACGACTCGATCCCCATCTCCGCGAGCTTCTCCGGGAGGTAGTGGTCGGTCACGTAGTTGAGCCCGTACTTCGCGAGCGACTGCTGCTCGGCCTTCTTGCCGTTCTTGAGCATCAGCTCGATCTCGGAGCGCCACTCCTGGGTGGAGAAGCGGGGGTCGGTGAGCTCCGCTTGGAGAGCCTTGACGTCCTGGTCGCTCAACTTGTCCGACGGGAGCTTGTAGTTCTCGATGTCGGAGGCGGTGACGCCGAGGAACTCCGCCTGCGGGGTGGCGAGGTAGTGGGAGATGTGGGCCGTCTTGATCGCGCCGTACGCCACGCTCGCGAAGATCCGGAACGACCAGGGATCCCCGTCGGTGAAGACCACGACGGGGAGCTTCAGCTCCTCGTTGATCCGCTTCAGGAACCGCCGGGTCGACCGGGCCGGCTGCCCCTTGAGGTGGAGGAGGATCGCGTCGTGCTTCTCGTCGAAGCCGTTCTCGGCCAGGCGGTCGACCATGCCGCCGCACTCGATGGCGATCACGAACTTCGCGTTCGTGCCGACGAACTCGATCTTCTCCTTCTCGACGTTGAACGGGAGCGCGTACCCCCCGTCCCCCACGTCGTCGCGGCAGTTGAACTTCTTGACGACCCCCTTGCGGTTCGTCTCCTTGATCGTCAGGTCGCCGATCACCGAGGCCCCGTTCTCCTCGGGGTGGAGGCGGAAGTCCTCGCGGAGGCGCTCGCAGAGCACCTCGAGGTCCTCGATGAGGAGGTTCGATTCGTCCTCGCTGTGGAACTTCCCCTCCTCCCACCCCTCCGAGATGTAGTAGAGCTCCCGGAGCGTCGAGGTCTTCGAGTCCCGGGCCATCTCGTTGATGAAGTCGACGAGGTAGAACGTCCGCAGGAGCATGAGCGCGCCGTCGAGCTTGCGGGCGCTGCGCGTCCCGAGCGCCCGGCCGAGCCGCCAGACCCCCTCGCGCATCTGGAACTGCAGGTTCTGCTTCGTGCGCAACGGCAGGCGCATCCGGGGAATCTCCCCCCGGTCGAGCTGGTCGTAGATCTCCCCGGCGAGGCGCTGGGTCGGCTTCAGGGCCTCGGGGGGCTCGGTCCGGGCCGGCTTACTCGTCGTCTTCGCTGCGCGCGCTCGTTTCGGCGGCATCGTAATCCACCTCCGCTTCGGCCCCCGCGGGGGGCGCCTCGAGCCCGGCCTCGGCCGCCTCGATGACGGCCCGCGGCAACCGGACGTCCCAGTCCCCGGGGAGGGGCTCGGCCCCGAGGAGGTGCCCCTCGTCGACGCCGGCGACGAACCAGGATGGGTCGGACGCCTCGAGCTCGGTCTTCGCCGGGAAGGTGGCGGAGACCTTCGTCCGGCCGCTCGGCGGGAGCTTCTCGAGCGTCCACCAGGCCCGGCCGAGCTCGGCGTCGGTCCCGTCCGGGGCGGGCTCGAACCGGCCGAGCGGGAACAGCTCCGCGGGCAGCTCGACGAACAGCTCGAGGACCCGCGCCCTCGGCGTGTAGTTCGTGATCTCGGCGTCGAGACGGACCCCCTCCGGGGTCGCCTCGACCTTCTCCTCGAGGTTCACCACGTCCATGATCCGCGTGATCACCGGGGTGAGGTCGGGGACCGGCTTGCCGACGAGATCGCTCGTCTTGGTGGCGAGCTTGGGGAGGATCTTGAGGATGATGTCGAACTTCTCCTGGGCGAACGCCCGGCGGTTGCGCCGGGCGAGGTGCGTCTTCAGGTGGCGTGCGGCGACCTGGAGGGCGAGGGTGAGCTCCCGATCGATCTCCGGGTCCTCGGCGACCGCCTCCTTCGCCTCGCTCGTGAACGGGACCTTCGCGGAGGCGAGGTGGACGAGGAGGAGCGCGGGCCCGATGGGCAGACCGGCCCCGCCCTTCTGCTCGAGTCCGTAGCGGCGCCAGTCGAGCGTCTGGACGGCGGTCGTGATCGCGCAGGCGCCCTGCTGGAAGAGGAGGGGGACCCGGTTCGCGAACCGAAGAAGCTGGATCGGCTGGTCGGCCGGGAGGCCCCCGCCGTAGACGAGCCCCACCTCGACGAGGAACGGAAAGCCGCCCCGGACCTTCGGCGGTCGGCTGACCGGGGGGGCGTAGAACTCCGGCCGGACCTCCCCGAGGACGTTGCGGAGGCCCCGCTTGATGAGCACCGGGCCGATCGGCGACAGGGATTCGGCGGACGGCGGGAGCAGCTTGACCTCGTGCATCGCCGCAAGAAGGGCCTCCAGGCGCTCCCCCTGGACGGACCCGGGCGCCTCCTTGCCCGTCAGCCCCGCCTTCCCGACGATCTCGCTGGCGGCCCGGGAGCTCACTCCCGCGAACTGCTTCGCGAGGAACTCCCCGAGGGTCTTCGGTCCCGGGAGCTTCAACCGGTAGGCGAGCTCGCCGAGCTCGAGCCCGTAGGGGTGAGGGGGGACCTCCTTCGGGACGGGGGGGATCTCGGTGGAGGCCCGCTCGTACGTGATCCGCGTCCCGTCCGGCTCGACGAGGACGAGGCGGGCGTGGGGGTTCACGATCGCACTCCCGCGCAGGTACTCGTACGGGGACTGACGGCCCCGTTGGTACTTCGCCTTCAGGACGAGCGAGATCGAGGTCCCGCTCTCCCGGTCCCAGAGGAGGAGGTCGTCGGCGACGACCTTCGGGAGGTTCTTCTGGGTGTCGAGAAGGAGGTCGAGGACGTGCGCCGCCTCCTCCTCGCGGACCTTCGAGATCACGTGGGCCGGCCGCGCCGTGGTGAGGCCCGCGTAGAGGACGGCGGCCGAGATCCCGATCCCCTGCTGCCCCCGCGACTGGCGGTTCGCGTGGAAGCGCGAACCGTAGAGGAGGCGGCCGAAGACGTTCGGGACTTCCCGCTTCAGGATGCCGGGGCCGTTGTCCGTGACGGTGACCTGGAGCCGGTCGGGCCCGGCCTTCGCGATCTCGACGAGGACATCGGGAAGCACGCGGGCTTCCTCGCACGCGTCGAGGGCGTTGTCGACCCCTTCCTTCACGGTGGTCAGGAGGGCCCTCAGCGGGTTGTCGAAGCCGAGGATCTGACGGTTCCGCTCGAAGAACTCGGCGACCGAGATCTCCCGCTGCTTCGACGCGAGCTCTTCCGCCAGCGTCCTGGGCACAGTGAACGCGACGATAGCGCGGGCGCTATAAGCGTGAGCTTCGACTGAGCGCCCTACCGAGGAGCCAGTGAGCCCAGGGCCGCGGGATCGGTCGGGGGGCCCCTCGGAGCGCGCGAGGCCACGTCGCGCAGCACGGGACGGGCCCGGCGCCATCGGGCGGCCGTGGCGAGATCGATATCGGCCCGGACGATCCGCCCGCCCTCCCGCGGCGTGGCGGCAGATACCGGCTCGAGGGGGAGCTCCTCCCCGCGGGCGTCGAGGGCCACCGAGCCGCCCCCGAAGACTATCCCCTCCTCGGCCCCGACGCGGTTCACGTAGACGAGCGGGACCGCGTTCTCGATGGCCCGGGCCGGCAGGATCCGGTCGAAGAGCCGCCGCGAGGTGACCGGCGCCGCCGAGATCACCGCGAGTAGCTCCGCCCCGCCAAGAGCGAGCTCCCGGCTCACCTCGGGGAAGAACGCATCGTAGCAGATCTCGACCCCGAGGAGGGTCCCGAGCGCTCGGATCGGTCGGCTCCGATCGACGGGAGTGAACTGGACCCCCTCCTCGAACGGTCCGAACGTGGGGAGGTAGCGCTTCGCCTGCACGAGGATGGTGCCATCGGGCTGGGCGAGGAGGGCCGCGTTCCACACCTCGCCGGGCCGTTCGGGGGAACGCCACGGGGCCCCCACGACAATGGCCTGACGGTGCGTGCGGGCGATCTCCCCCAGACGCTCCACCAGGAGATGGCCGGGTCCGAACGCGGCGTGATGCACCCGGTCCCCGACCCGGTAACCGGAGAGGTAGAGCTCGGGGAAGATCGCGAGGTCGGAGGGGGAGGCGGCGATCGCCGCCTCGAGCCGGGAGAGGTTCTCCTCGGGCGCGTGGAGGGACGGCGCGAGCTCGGCGAGGAGTACGCGCATCAGTAGAAATGGCGCCGGACGATCAGGAGGTAGACGAACACGGCGAGGAGGATGAGGAAGAGGTAGGTGATGGAGTCGGTGAAGAACAGGAAGGCGAGCCCCGCGAAGCTCACGCCGATCGTCGTGTAGAGGGCCCAGACCTCCTGGCGCCAGAGCGCGGTGGCGAGGGCGAGCAGGACCGCCCCGAGAAGGACCAGCAGGGCCGCGCCGACCGCGCTCACCGAGTGGACGATCAGCAGGTCGGTCGGGAGGAGGTTCCCCGTGTAATACTGGATGAGGAAGAGGCCCCCGGCGAGGAGCAGTAGGATCCCGATGAGGCCGATCAGGAACGCCAGGAGGCCGACCCCGATCGGGCGGTTCGGACGCGCCTGGGTGTACGCGGGGATCGGGGGAAGATGGCCCACCTCGGGGGCTCCCGCGTCCGAGACGGCGCTCATTGACGGCGAGAAACGCGCCTCCGGCGGGACGAAGGTCGGGTAGGGATGATAAAGGGCCGGCTCGAAGCGCCGGGAGCCGGCCGAGCGCCCCCGTCCAAGGCGGGTTAGAATCTCCGGGCGGCCGCGCCGCGGGCCAGCCACTCGAGGAGGGTTCGGTAGGGCCCGGGCGAGATCGGGTCGAGGGCTCGGACCGCCCGCTCCGCCCACGACTCGGCCGCGAGCGCGACGGTCCGGGCCACATCGGTCCGGTCCGTGAGCGAGCGGAGGCGGAACAGGTCGCCCGGTTGCTTGCGCCGCAGACCGAACAACCGCTCGAACTCCTCCCGCTCGGGCCCGTGGAGGGCGGCGTGCGTCTCGAGCGAGACGAGGGTGGGGTTCCCCTCGCGGAGGTCGGTGTAGCGCGGCTTGCCGAGGAGGTCCGGGTCCCCGTAGACGTCGAGGAGGTCGTCGCGGATCTGGAAGGCGATGCCGAGGGAGCGGCCGTACGTCTCGCAGGCGTCCCGCACCTCCGCCGGGGCCCCCGCGATCTCGGCGACCGAGGCGAGGGCGGCCGCCACGATCGCGGCCGTCTTCCGCTCGATGACCCGGTAGTAGTGCTCCGGGCCGGTGGTGAGGTCGAACCGTCCGGCGTCCTGCAGCACCTCTCCTTCGACGAGCGCGGCGCACGACTCGCCGCAGCGCAGGATGATGGAGCGGGGGTACTCCGCCGCGAGCTCGAACGCGCGAACGAACAGGTAATCGCCGGTGACGATCGCCGAGGGGAGACCGAACGCCCGCGGGACCGAGGGCCGGCCCCGGCGGAGCTCGGCGTGGTCGATGACGTCGTCGTGGACGAGCGTCGCGGTATGGATGAGCTGGAACGCCGCCGCGAGCGCGCCGATCGGACGGACCGATTCGAGGCCGAGCGCGCGCGCCGTCGCGGCCATCAACAGGGGCCGCACGCGCTTCCCGCCGGCGCTCACGGCATAGGAGGCGGCCTCGGTCAGGCGGGGGTAGGTCGAGCCGAGGACCTGCTGGATCCGCTGGTCGATGGCGGCGAGGTCGTCGGTGAGCGTCGGGAGGAGCTCGACGAGCGCCTCCGGGGCGCCGACGCCCAGCGAGCGGTAGACGAGCGCCTCCAGGGACGGCTCGCTCGGGTCGGCCGGTCGGGTCGCGCTCACGCGTTCCCCCCGAGCCGCGCGGGCCAGCGCATCCGCATCATGGCGTCGAGACCGGACGGGCCGATATATCGCATTCCGAGGGCGAGGAGGAGGTCCGAGCCGGCGAAACGGTCGGCGAACCGCTTGATCCGGTCCCCTCGGGCCAACGGCCCCGAAAGGTGGGTCCGGAAGCGCCGGTCGTACTCCGCAAGGGGAAGTCCCTCGCGCACGTGGGCCGCGGCGACCTCCCCGGCCTCGAACCCGGAGAGCATGGCGGTCGGGATGCCACCGCCGTTCGTCGCCATCACGGCGTTCGCCGCGTCCCCCGCGAACAGGGCCCGCCCACGGACCACCGACTCCGGCGGAGCGCCGATCGGAACCCACCAACGAGTTCGGCCGCCGGGGGCGGAGAGGGAATGCGCGGCGAGGAACCGGTCGAGGAGCCGTGAAAGGCTCGCCCCGGCCGGCCGCTCCGTGACCCCGAGGCCCACGTTCGCCTCGCCGGCCTTCGGGATGACCCAGGCGTACCCCCCCGGGGAGACCGAGCCGAAGTAGAGGGCGATCTCCGCCGGGAACTCCCCGGGGACGTTCGCGGTGATCATCCGATAGAGGAGCCGGGGGGGTTCGAACCCGGCGCCCCGGGCGACGGTCGAGAGCGGTCCGTCGGCCCCGACGACCACCTTCGCCTCGACGTCGCCGCCGCGCGCGAACGTCACCGTGCCGTCGCGCACCCGGGTCACGCCGGCGGGATGGCGGAGCTCGGCACCGGCCTCCTCCGCCCTTCGGGCGAGCGCCTGGTCGAACCGCCGGCGGTCGACGCTCAATCCTTGGAGCGGGAAGCGGTAGCTCCGACCGCTCGGGGCCACGCAGGCCATCGCCGTGGTCGTGCGAAGGACTGCCTCGTTCGGGAGGTCGTAGGCCGCGTGGATGAGCGAGGGGAACGGAAAGAGGTCCTCGAGCTCCTTCGCCGAGGGGAGGAACTCCCCGCACTGGACCGGGCGACCGATCTCCGGGCGCTGGTCGACGAGGAGGGTGCGGGCCCCGCCCGTCGCGGCCGCCCGGGCGGCGAGGCTCCCGGCCGGACCGGCCCCGACGACGACGACGTCGAAGCGCTCCACGCCTACGCTCCGATCTGGAGGAAGTGCGTGGCGGCGAGCTGGATCCCCGAGATTACCGGGCCCGGGTAGATCCCGAGCGCGACGATCGCGACGGTGGCAAGCAGGATCGCGCCGGCCCGGCCGGCGCCGATCCCGCCGAACCGCCCCGAGCCGGTCGCGCCGACCCCCGCCGAAGCCGGCGACGGCTCGAGGAACATCACCTTGAGGACCCGAGCGTAGTAGAAGACGGAGAGCGCGCTGTTGAGGAGGCCCGCCACCGCGAGCCAGACGAAGTAGCCCTGGGCCTGCACGGCGGCGCTGAAGAGGACGAACTTCGAGACGAACCCCACCGTGAGCGGGATCCCCGCGAGCGAGAGGAGCATCAAGGCGAACGGGACGCCGAGCGATGGCCGGCGGTTGCCGAGACCCCTCCAGTCGTCGATGAGCGGCCCGACCCCGATCGACGCGGCCGCCCCGACGACCAGGAACGCCCCGGTCTTCATGAACAGGTGCGCGAACACCTGGAACGTCGCCCCGGCGATCGCGGGGCCCGTGCCGACCGCCACGCCGATGAGCATGTAGCCGGCCTGCGAGATCGACGAGTAGGCGAGCATCCGCTTCATCTCCTTCTGCCGGAGGGCGAGGAGGTTCCCGACGGTCATCGTCAGGACCGCGAGGACACCGAGCGTGATCTGGAGGCTCGGGCCGAATCCGCTCGGGAGCGCCGACGGCATCCGCTCGGCGAGCAGGAGCGGTCCGAGGAAGACGAGGAAGAAGGCGAAGACCCCCATCTTCTTCGACCCGCCGGCGAGGAACGCCGAGACATCGTCCGGCGCCCCGTCGTAGACGTCGACCGCCCAGGCGTGGAACGGCACCGCGGTCACCTTGAACCCGAGCCCGGCGATGAGGAGCGCGTAGCCGACGGTGGCGAGGTAGGGGTAGCCGACGTAGCCGGTCGCTGCCCCGAGCGCGTAGAAGCTGGTCCCGCCGTACGCCCCGAACAATAGCGAGGCGCCGAAGAAGGAGAGCGCGGTCGACAGCGCCCCGATGATGAAGAACTTCATCGCGGCCTCGACCGGGCGCGGCTCTTTCCTCGGATAGGCGACGAGGAGGTAGGTCGAGAGGCTCGTTACCTCGATGGCGAGGAGCAGGAAGATGAGGTCGGAGGCGACCGCCACGAGGAGCATCCCGAGCGTGGCGAGGAGAAGGAGGCCGAAGAACACGGCCGCCCCGGGCTCATGCGAGGGCCGGGACAGGCTCGCCAGCGCGACTAGGAACGCCGTGAGGAGGAAGATCGCCTGGAAGACCAGGCCCAGGCTCGTGAACGCGTAGAGCGTCGGACCGAGCGGCTGGTCGATCGCGCTCGCCGGGATCGTCGAAAGCGCGTGCAGCGGGGCGTAGCCGAGGTCGCCGATCACCACGAGCTCGCCGAGGGCGGTGACCGCCGCCGCGATCCCGCCGAACACCTCGAGGCGCTTCACCCCGAGGACGTCGAGGAGGAAGACGAGGAGCGCGCCCGCGAGGAGGAGGAGCTCCGGTAGGAAGTCCAGGAGGTTCACCGTCGACCGACCCCCGCTACGGCCACCCGGCAATCGGCGAGGCGACGATCACGTGGACGAGGAGCTCCGGGAGGATGCCGAAGAGGATCGTGGCGCCGGCGAGCATCGCCATGCCGAGGAGCTCGAACCTCGGGAGGTCGTGGACGGTCGGCGGGACCCCCTTTTCCGGGCCGAAGAGGACCCGCTGCATCATCCACAGATAGAACGCCGCGGTGACGACAAGGACCACCAGGGGAACGACGACCCAGTAGCCGATCCGATCCCACGCCGCGAGGAACGCGGCGAACTCGGCCGGGAAGCTGATGAGGGCCGGCAGGCCGAGCGAGGCGAGCGATCCGACCATCACCATGGTCGATAGCGCCGGCGTCCTCGGCGTGATCCCGCCGATCCCGCTGACGTCGCGCGTGCCGAAGGTGTGGTGCACGCTCCCCGAGACCATGAAGAGGAGCGCGCTCACGATACCGTGGGCGAACATGAGCAGGACCGCGGCCGTGATGCCGAGGGAGGAGCCGACGGCGATCGCGAGCAGGACGATCCCCATGTGGTTGATCGACGAGTAGGCGACCATCCGCTTCAGGTCCCGTTGGGCGAGCGCGATCACCGCCCCCCAGATGATCGACGCGAACGCGACCGCGTAGAGGAGCGGCGCGAGGTCGCTCGCTCCGGTCGGCAACAGCTCGACGGCCCACCGGATGAGCCCGTACCCGCCGAGCTTCAGGAGGAGCCCCGCTAGGAGGACCGACCCGCCGGTCGGGGCCTCCACGTGGGCGTCGGGGAGCCAGGTGTGGAACGGGACGATCGGGAACTTGACGCCGAAGCCGAAGAAGAGCCCGAAGAACAGGACGACCTGCGTCACGGGCATCAGCGTGCGGGCCGGGCCGTAGAGACTCTCGAAATCGAACGACGACGCCCCCGAGTAGAAGGCGAGGGCGAGCAGGCTCACCAGCATCACGATCGAAGCGACGTGGGTGTAGACGAAGAACTTCAGCGCCGCATACCGGCGGTTCGGTCCCCCCCAGAACCCGATGAGGAAGAACATCGGGATGAGGACCGCTTCCCAGAAGAGGAAGAACAGCAGGATGTCGAGCGCGACGAACACCCCGAAGCATCCGAGGCAGGTCAGGAGGACGAGGCCGAACCACTCGGCGGGGCGCTTCGACTCCTCCCACGAGTAGACGACGGTGGCGACCTGGAGGATCGCGGTGAGCAGGATGAAGATGAGGGAGATCCCGTCGATTCCGATCGTGTAGTTGACGTGCAGCCAGGCGATCGAGATCCACGAGTAGCTCTCGTAGTCGTTGTAGAGCGGTAGGTGGCCCGAGGCGAAGCCGGCCCACTGCGAGAAGCCGGCGATGAGCCCCAGGACCTCGACGAGGAAGACGAGCGAGCCGGCGAGCGCGACATAGCGGGCCCGCTTCCCGGCGAAGAAGGTCGCGAGGGTGCTGACCAAGAGCGTCGCGAGGACGATCGAGAGGATCGGCGCCACGCTACGACCCTCCGAGGTGGGCGACGATCCACGGCGCGACGACGAGCAACAGGAGGAGGAAGCCGACGAGGCCGCCGATCACGTAGGCGGCGTAGTCCGAGACGATCCCCGTCTGGACCTTCCGCAACTGGTCCGAGCCCCGAGCGAACGCCCGCTCGATGCCCCGGATCGTCCCGTCGATCACGTAGCGTTCGACGAAGTCGGCGGCCCGGGAGAACCCGTAGACGGCCCGGAGGCCGATCCAGTCGTAGCCCGCCTTGAAGTAGTAGCGGTTGAGGAGGACCGAGCGGACGCGGTCGGCCGCCGATCCCGCCGGCACCTCCACCATCCGGCCGTTCCCGAACAAGGCGTAGGCGAGGCCGATCCCTCCGAGGACGAGCCCGAAGGAGACCGCCGAGAGCGCGAGGTCCGTCGCGGAGAAGCTCGGCGGGACGCCGCCGCCGGCGAGCAGGCTCGCGAACGGCGGGTAGAAGGCGAGCCACCCGGCGCCGAGGGCGAGCGCCGAGAGGACGATCAGCGGGAGCCGCATCACCCAGGGCCCCTCATGGGCCTCGGGGAGCGCCGGGTCCCTCGGGGCGGGCCCGCCGAACGCCAGGAAGAACGCGCGGAAGATGTAGTAGGCGGTGAGGAAGACGGTGAGGAGCGCGAGGAGGAAGAACGGCCAGTAGAGCGGGTGCGCGCTCGTGGCGGCGAGCACGGAGCCCAGGATGTCGTCCTTCGAGAGGAACCCCGACGTGAACGGGAAGCCCGACAGGGAGAGCGCGCCGAAGAGGAACGCGAGCCCGGTGATCGGGAGCTTCTTCCAGAGTCCCCCCATCTTGCGGAGGTCCTGGGTCCCGACCGCGTGGATGACCGACCCGGCGGCGAGGAAGAGGAGCGCCTTGAAGAAGGCGTGCGTGAACAGATGGTACATCCCCACCATCGTCACGCCGGCCCCGACGGCGAGCACCATGTACCCTAACTGGGAGATCGTCGAGTAGGCGATCACCCGCTTGATGTCCGTGTTCACGACGGCCATCGTCGCCGCGAAGAAGCAGGTGAACCCCCCGATCGCCACGATGGCGAGCTGGTCGGTCGCCGTGAAGCCCAGGAAGATCGAGGTGACGGCGAGGAGGTAGACGCCCGCGGCGACCATCGTCGCCGCGTGGATGAGCGCGCTCACCGTCGTCGGCCCCTCCATCGCGTCCGGGAGCCAGACGTGGAGGGGGAACTGGGCGGACTTCCCCGCGGCCCCGGCGAGCATGAGGAGCCCCGCGATGGTCAGCGTCGTGCTGTTCCCGCCCGAGATCCCGGCGAGGAAGGGCTGGGTGCCGTTCGCGAACTTGAACCCGCTCGCCGCCCAGCCGGCCCCCGGCCCGCTCGTCGCGAAGGTGGCGAAGTAGAGGAAGATCCCGAGGAGGAACAGGACGTCCCCGACCCGGGTGACCAGGAACGCCTCCTTCGCGGCCGAGGCGGCGGACGGCTTCTCGTAGTAGAACCCGATGAGGAAGTAGGAACAGACGCCGACGAGCTCCCAGAACAGGAAGAACTCGAGGAGGTTGTCGGAGAGCACGAGGCCGTTCATCGCCGTCAGGAACAGCGAGAGCTCGGCGTAGTACCGGGGGAGCCCCCGGTCGTGGTGCATGTACCCGATCGAGTAGAGCATCACGAGGAAGCCGACGACCGTCACGACGATCAGCATCAGCGCCGAGAGCGGGTCGACGAGGACCCCCATCACGAGGTTCACGCCGTTCGGGAACGTCCCGGGAGAACCGGGCACGGAGAGCCAGGTGAAGCTCTGGTCCGTGTACGTCCCCGGCCCCATCATCTCGGCGGCCGCCACGAGGAGGCCGACGACCATGGCGACGAACGCGCCGGCGACGGCGACCCATCCGCCCCACTCGAGCCGCTTGAGCCGGTTCCCCGCGAGCCCGACGATGACGAACGCGACGAGCGTCGACAGCGGGACGAGCCAGGCGTAGTCGAGCGCGAACGAGAGCCCCGTCAACCCGTTCCCATCCTACGACTTGAGCGCGTTCGCCTCGGCGACGTTGATCGACCCGCGCAGGCGATTGAGGGCGAGGACGATGGCGAGCCCCACGGCCACCTCGGTCGCCGCGAGCCCGATGAGGACGACGGCGATCGCCTGCCCGCTCAGCGCCGAGGCGGAGCCGGAGAACGCGGCGAAGTAGACGAAGTTCAGGACGGCCGCGTTGATCGCGATCTCCACCGAGATGAGCAGGAGGATGAAGTTGCGACGGGTCAAGATGCCGAACAGCCCGATCGCGAGGAGGCCCCCCGAGAGCGCGAGCAGGCCGGCCGGGGAGAACGCGCTCATTCGCGCCCCTCCCGAACGAGGTAGATCGCGCCCGCGAGCGCGCTCAGCATCGCGAGGCCGAGCAGGATGAGCCAGGGTCCGTCGGCGTTGAACAGCTGGGCGGAGAGGAGCGCCGGATCATAGGAGTGGACGACGCTCCCCGACTGCGGGAGCTCTTCGGTCCCGAGGAGCACGAAGGCGAGGGAGAGGCCGGCGAGGGCGACCGGGGCCGGGCCGATTCCCGTGGCCGCCTCGCGCGAGAAGATCCGCTTGCGGGTGACCATCACCCCGAAGAGGAGGAGGATCGTCACCGCGCCCGCGTAGACGCCGAGCTCGAGGACGCCCAGGAACGGGGCGAGAAGGAGGAAGTAGAGCGCGGCGAGGTCGATGAAGAAGATCGCGACCCACAGGATGGTGTGCACGAGCTCGCGGACGAGGAGGGCGTTGAGCGCCGTGACGATCGCGACCGCCGCGATCAGGAGGAACGCGAGTTCCTCGTAGATCACGGATGGGTCCCCCAGAACAGGCACTCCTTCGGGCAGACCGAGATGCACGTGCCGCAGCGGACGCAGTCCGAGTCGTTGATGACCGGCTCCTTCCAGATCCGGCGGGGGAGCTTCTCCCCGGGCTTCGCCGTCGGCTTCGGGGTGTCGACCATCGTGATGCACGACGTCGGGCAGTCCCGGGAGCAGGCGTTGCAGCCGATGCACAGCGGCGCGTCGAGACGGATCGCGTCCTCGTTCTCCGGACGCTCGAGCCGGATCGGGTTCATGGGGAGCTTCCGCTCGAACACCTCGTGGAGCTTCTGGGGCGAGTAGATCATCTCCGAGCGATTCGGGGTCGAGAGCTCGTAGCGGGTCGTCATCGAGAGGCAGCCCTCGGGGCAGGCGTCGGAGCAGAACCCACAGTAGCTGCACTTGCCGTAGTCGATCTGCGGGCACTTCTTCGGGTGCTTCGGGTCCCCGCCGGGCACCGTGACCATCTCGATGCACAGGTCGGGGCAGCTGAACGCGCAGAGGTTGCACGAGATGCAGGTGGCGATGTTCAGCGCGTGCACGCCGCGGTAGTTGTCCCAGATCGGCCCGACGCCGATCGGATGGCCGCTCTCGACCTTCACCTCCTCCCGGAACGAGGGGTCCTCGAGCCGCTCGAACGGGTAGACGATCGTGGACGGGCGCACGAGGCTCTTCACGAACTGCCGGGCGGCGGTGGCCATCGGTTTGACGATCAGGAACGCCGCGTTCGGGCCCTCCTTCGGTTCGGTGCTGGCCGCCATCTTGCTTAGCTCCCCAGCCCCGGCACGCAGCCGAGGACCGGCAGGCAATGGGCGGCGACGACCGCCGCCGCGATGAGGACGGAGACGAGGGCGAGCGGGACCATCCGCATCCAGCCGACCCGCAGGAGCTGGTCGGTCCGGACCCGCGGGAGCGAAGCGCGGACCCAGACGAAGACGCCGAAGACGAGGTAGGTCTTCACCATGAACCAGAAGATCCCCGCGAGCGGGAAGCTCGTCAGCGCCGCCGGGACGTAGGAGGGGAGGGTCCACCCCCCGAGGAAGAGGAGCACGATGAGGATGCTCCCGATGAGCGCCCGCAGGTAGTCGGCGAGCATGAAGAAGGCGAAGAGCATCCCGCCGTACTCGGTGTTCCACCCCTCGACGAGCTCGGCCTCCGCCTCGGGGAGGTCGAACGGGATGCGTTCCATCTCGGCGAGCATCCCGGCGACGAAGACGATGAGGGCGAGGAAGAGGGGGAGCGCGAACCAGTAGTTGCGCTGCTCCGAGACGATCGTGGTGAGGTCGAAGCTCCCCGAGAGGACGACCACCGCGACCACGGCGATGAGGATCGGGACCTCGTAGGCGATCATCTGGGCGGCCGAGCGCATCCCGCCCATCAGGGAGTACTTGTTGTTCGACGACCACGCGCTGAGGAAGATGAACAGCGGTGCGAACGAGAAGATCACGAGGGCGAGGAGGAGGGAGAGCGGGAGCGAGCCGTTGTCCCAGCCGGTGGAGATCGGCAGGATCCCGAAGATCACGAGCGAGCTCACCATGTACGCCGTCGGCCCGCCGTAGAAGCCGAGGGAGTCCGCCTCGCGGGGCTTGTAGGTGTTCTTGCGGAACAGTTTCAGGCCGTCGGCGAAGTTCTGGAGGAGCCCGGCGTAGCCGACGTGCATCGCCCCGCGGCGGTCCATGAACCGGCCGAGGAGCTTGCGCTCGTACCAGATCAGCACGATCGTGTTGATCATGCTCGCCGCGAGCAGGATCGCGCCGAACACCACGTCGGCGATGATCGTGACGAGCCAGGGCGGCAGGAACGGGAGGAGGTAGGCGATCCCCCCGGCGACGAGGGCGGCCACCCCGTAGAGGCTCTGGACGGTCATCTTCCCGGGCTCCCTCCTACCGGTCGACCTCGCCGACGCAGACGTCGACCGAGCCCATGATCGGCGGGATGTCGGCGACGTGGTATCCCACGAGGTATTTGTGGGCCGCGCTCAGGTTCACGTAGACGGGGGAGCGGAACTTGACCCGGTAGGGGTGCTCCCCGCCCTCGTTCACGACGTAGGCGTTCGCCTCCCCGTGCGGCTCCTCGATGGCCGAGAGACCGACCCCCTTCGGGTAGTTCCGCTTGAGGAGGTAGCCCTCCCGGCCGACCGGGGCGTACGGCGCGCCGAGCCAGCGGGGGAGGTTCGGGGCCATCACGGGGCCCGGATGCTTGTCGAGCCAGTCGACGACCTGCCGGAGGATGCGGACCGATTGGCGCATCTCCTCCATCCGGACGAGGTAGCGGCCGGTGACGTCGGCCGAGTCGGCGATCGCCATGTCGAAGTCGACCTGGTCGTAGATGGCGTAGGGGCGGTCCTTCCGAAGGTCGCGGCGCACCCCGGCGCTTCGGAGCATCGGGCCGGTGACGCCGTAGGCGATGCAGTCGTTCGCCTTCAGCACCCCGAGGTCATCGCAGCGCTTGCGGAAGATCTCCGAGCCCATGCAGAGCCGGTCGTACTCGACGAACCGGTCCATCAGCCAGTCGAGCGTTTTGCGCATCCGGTCGGTCGTCCCCGGGGGGAGGTCGTTGCGGACCCCGCCGACGCGCATGTACTCGTAGGTGAGGCGGCCGCCGGTGAAGCTCTGGAAGTGGTCGAGGAGGAGGTCCCGATCCCGCATCCCGTAGAGGAACGGGCTCATCAGGCCCAGGTCCTGGACGAACGCGGCGTACCACATCACGTGCGAGGCGATCCGCTGCATCTCCTCGCAGAGGACCCGGATCCAGAGGGCGCGCGCCGGGGGGGTGACGTGGAGCGCCTGCTCGGCGGCCTGGATGTACAGGTGCTCCCACGCGATGCCCGCGACGTAGCAGGTCCGGTCCATCAGGGTGATGACTTCGTTGTAGTGCCGGTCCTCGCTGATCTTCTCGATCCCCCGGTGCAGGAAGCCCATCTCGGGGTCGATTTCCTTCACGATCTCCCCCTCGATCTTGACGCGGAGGTTCCACAGGCCGTGCGTCATGGGGTGCTGCGGCCCCATGTTGATCCACATCTCAGACACGGCGCACCTTCACCTCGAGCTCCTCCGGCTCGTGGAGCTTGAACGACCTCAGGAGCGGGTGGAACGCGTAGCCGTCGGGCATGAGGAGGTGGCGGAGGTCCGGGTGGTGGTCGAAGCGGATGTCGACCATCTCCCACGCCTCGCGCTCGTGCCAGTTCGCGCTCGGCCAGACCGGGGTCGCGCTCTCGATGTGCGCGTCCCTGGCGGCGATCCGGGTGGAGAGGAGGAGGTAGTTGCGGCGGAGGTCGGACCAGACTAGGTAGATCACCTCGCGCTCCTCGACCCAGTCGATCCCGCCGACCATCGAGAGATGATCGTAGCCGAGGTCGGAGCGGACGACTCGGAACACCTCGAGCGCGGACTCGGCGCGGAAGCGAACGCGCCCAGCGGTCCCGGGGAGCTCCTCGAAGGCGAGGACCGCCTCGGGAAGCTTCTCCTTGAGCCGTCCGGAAATCTCCTCCGACGTCATTCGACCCGTCCCGCCGTCCGTGCCCATGGCGCCGCCCCTCGGAGCGGCTACTCCTGGCGCTCCCGGATGAGCTCCTCGAGCTTCAGGATCCCGTCGAGGAGGGCCTCGGGCCTCGGCGGGCAGCCGGCGATGTAGACGTCGACCGGGACGAGCTTGTCGACCCCGGGAACCACCGAGTACGCCGTTCGGAACGGCCCGCCTCCGGTGGCGCAGTTGCCCATGGCGATGACCCACTTCGGCTCGGGCATCTGCTCGTAGAGCGTGATGAGCTTGTGCGCGACCTTCCAGGTCACGGTCCCGTTCACGATCAGGAGGTCGCACTGCCGGGGCGAGGAGCGCGGCACGACGCCGAACCGTTCGGCGTCCCATCGGGCGCCGAAGGCGCTCGCGAACTCGATCGCGCAGCAGGCGAGCCCCCAGTGGAGCGGGAAGAGCGAATTGCGCCCGGCCCAGTTGAAGACCGGCCGGATGAGCTTGCCGTGGGCCCGCTCGGCGAGGAGCGAGGTGAGCGCCTCCTTGGCCGCGGGGATGAACTGCTGCGATCGGAGCCCCTCGATCTCGAGGAACGGCACGGCCGGGGCGGTGACCTCCGCGACGCCGGCGGAAGGGATGGCCACGGTGGGAGGGGCCTCGATCGCCTTCGCCGGGGCGCTCATACGACCCACCGCTTCTCGCCGGAGAGCGCGTAGTAGATCCCGGCGAGTGCCAAGAGGGTGAAGACGACGGCGATGAAGACCGGGTACTCCGCGTCGTTCACTCCGCGGAAGGTAAGGGCCCAGAGGGCCAAGATGAAGCCAAGGACGTCGACCGCCACGAAGACGATCGCGAAGGTGTAGTGCTGGGTCGGGAAATCGATTTGCGCCTCCCCCTCGGCCTCCTCGCCGCACTCGTAGGTCTCGAGCCTCAGGTAGGAGCGTCGGGCCTTCGCGCCGAGCGTCCGGTTCGCGATGATCGAGCCGACCCCGAACGCTGCGGCGATGGCGAGGAACACGAGGAAGGTCTCGATGTCCGCAGCCCCCATGCTCGTCCCCGCTTCCACTGACGTTGGAAGCGATTCGATAGGACCAACGCACGGTATTTAACGGTCGCTTGGGGAGCGCCGCCCGGCTCGGCGGGAGCGGGTGATTTATCGTCGAGGAACCGCGCTCCGGGGCCGCCCGGCGGCGCCCCAAGGACGCGGAGCGCGGGGCCGGTGAGGCGACCCTACTTCGGGCGATGGAATTCGGGCTTGCGCTTCTCGCGGAACGCCTGGATCCCCTCGGGCAACTCGGAGCGCCGGGCCGCCTCGACGGCCCCGCGGCGTTCGAGGGCGAGCTGGCCCTCGAGGGACTCGGAGAAGGCGCTCAGCATGAGCCGTTTCATCCAGCCGTAGGCGAACGTCGGTCCGCCGGCGAGCTCCCGCGCGCGTGCGAGGCTCCTCGGCCCGAGCTCCGCCGCGGGAACGACCTCGTGGAGGAGGCCCAGTTCGCGGGCACGGGCCGCGGGGATCCGGGCGTTGGTGAACAGCACCTCCTGGGCGAGGCCGATTCCGAGGTAGTGGGGCAGGAAGTAGGTGAGGCCGCCGTCCGGGACCGCCCCGAGCCCGGGAAACGCCGGCACCAGGCGGGCCGACTCAGATGCGATTCGCCAGTCCGCGGCGAGCGCGAGGGACAGGCCGCCCCCGGCGGCGACGCCGGGAAGGGCCGCGACGACGGGCTTCGGCATCGTGAGGATCTCCCGGACCGACAGCTCCTGCTCGCCGGTCAGTTCGTGGAAGAGGGTGGGCAGGTCCCCGCTGAGGCGTGCGCGTTCCATCGACTCGAGGTCGCCGCCGGCGCAGAACGCTTCCCCACTTCCGGTGAGCACCACGGCACGGACCTCGGCGTCGAGAGCGGCCGTCTGCAAAGCCTCCCGTACCGCGCGGAAGGACGGGACATCCAGGGCGTTCAGGCGCTCGGGTCGATGGATCGTGATTTCTTTGACCGGGCCGTCCCTCCGGACGGCGACCGGGCCCGGAGTGCCCGCGCCCCCGGTCACGGTGGGGGGGTCTTCTTGCGGGCCGAGGGGTCCTGGGGGGGCGCGGAGGGCGGAGGTGGAAGTCCGGGTCCCGCCGCGGTCGTCATCGAGGGAGGAGCGGTCGGGGCGGAGAGCCCGGGCGGGGCGGCCCGCGACGACGCCGGGGGTGCGGGGACCGTGGCGCGTCCTCCGGGGGTGTCGGAAACATCCGAGTCGTCGAGATCGGGCGGGGGGACGAGATCGGCCCCGCGCGACCCCGCACCTCCGCGGTCGACCATGTTGGTCGAGCTTTCGGACTCGGCCTTGATCTCCTCCTCGATCGACTTGATCTCGGTCATGAGCTCCTCCTGCCGCGGGATCGGGCCCAAGATGTCGTCCATCGTTCCGATCTGCTTCTCCAGGTCGGGGAGCGCGTTCAGGCTGCGATCGGGTACGGTCCTCGAGGTCCCGAGGTACTCCGAGGCGCCCTCCATCAGGCGCGAGAACTCGAACGGGAAGAGGATCTTGGTCGCCTGCCCCTCGCCGAGCTGGCCGATCGTGTCGAGAGAGATGACGGTGAGGGCCTTGGCATCCAACGTCCCCGCCCCCAGCGCGAGGATCCGCAACCGCTGGGCCTCCCCCTGGGCCTCGAGGATGGTGGCGACCCGCGCGCCCTCGGCCTCGAGGATCTTCGACTGGCGCACCCCCTCGGCCTGCAGGATGCGGGAACGCTTCTGCCCCTCGGACACGAGGATGGCGGAGCGCTTCTCCCCGTCGGCGCGAAGGACGGCGGCCCGGCGCTGGCGCTCGGCCGCCGTCTGCTCTTCCATCGCGGCCTTGACCGGGCCGACCGGGTCGACCTCCTTGATCTCGACCGCCTCGACGCGCACGCCCCACCGGTCGGTCGACTCGTCGAGGATGTCGCGGAGCCGGGTGTTGATCCGCTCTCGGTTGTAGAGGACCTCGTCGAGCTCCATGTCGCCGATGACGGACCGCAGGGTCGTCTGGGCGAGGGCGACCGTGGCGACGTGGTAGTCCTGGACCTGGAACAGCGCCTTCGGCGAGTCGACGACCTTGATGTAGATGATGGCGTCGACGTTGGTCGGCGAGTTGTCCTTGGTGATGACCTCCTGGCGCGGGACCTCGAGGACCTGCGTCCGCAGGTCGACCTTCAACACCTGGGCGATCGGGGAGATACGGTTGAGCCCCGGATTGATCGTCCGCTGGTAGCTCCCGAGCCGGGTAACGACCCCTTGCTGATAGGGGAGGATCTGGTAGAGGGCCCGACTCAGGTAGACGATGAGGATGACGAGGACGACGAATACGATGAATACGATCGCTACGACGTCGGTCATCCGATCCCGAACCAAGCCCTCCGATAGGTTCGATCGAGGGCGAGCCAGCGACCCTACATAGCGCCGGCGACCTTCGCAAGGCGTCGCGCGATCGAGCGCGCCAGCCGCCGCTCAACCGGCCCTCCGGCCCGACCGGAGTCGCCCGGACCGCGGTACGAGACCGCGGGGACGAAGGTGGCGTGCTCCGGTCACCGGTCCGGCCGAAGCGGAGCGCCGGCGGCCGACCCGATTGGCTCGACCTCCCTCAGCTCGGCGGCAACCACTTGGACGCCCCACGCCCTCGTGGACTGGTCGAGGGTGTCCCGTGCGCGCGAATCGATCCCGAGCCGGTCGGCGAGGATATCGTCGAGCTTCACTCCTCCGAGGAGGGCCTGGAACGTGGACTGGGTGAGGTCGATCACCGCTTGCCTGTAATTTGCGGCCGCGAAGACCGCTTTGACCGGGTCCACGACCTTGATGGTGACGGCGGCATCGACGCGGGCTCGCGTCCGGTCTTGCGTGATGACCTCTTGCCGCGGGACCGCGAGCACCTGCGCCCGCACGTCGACCTTCGCCACGTAGGCGATTGGCGAGATCGGGTTGAATCTCGTCCTCTGGTACCGTCCGAGCCTGGTAACGACCCCCTGCTGATAGGGAAGGATCTGGACGAAGGACCGGCTCAGGACGACGACGAAGACGACCAAGGCCATGACTACCACGACCGCCAGGTAGTCCGACGTACCATCCACCCCGGACCCCGGTGGAGGGCCGGTCGGGCCGAACCTCCCAGGCTACTTATCCGTGGGGAAACGGCGGAACGGACGTCCTCGGAGCTCGCTCGAACCGGGGGTCCGGTCGGGTCAGTCCGACGGCCTCGGAGGGGTCGGGTCGACGGGTTCGACGCGAAGGGAGACTCCTTCCCCGTGGACCACCCGGACATGGGTGCCCGCCGGGATTGGCTGGTCGGCGATCGCCGACCAGATCTCGGATCGGATGCGGACCTTCCCCTTGAGCGTGTGCGGGACGACGGCCACCGTGACGATCGCCGATTCCCCGATCAGGCCCGCGGTCGTCGTGCTCATCGGTTTGGTGGGTTTGCCAATCCACAGCAGGTAGCGCATCTCGATCAGAGTCGCTCCGATCGCCACTAGGATCACGATGATCGGCCCGAGGATGCTGTCGAGGAGGACGTCGGGGAGGAGCAGGTAGAGGAACCCCGCGACCATCAGGATCGTTCCCGGGATGAACAACAGGACGCCGGGATGGGCGAGCTCCAATGCGAGGAGGATGATCCCGATGACCACGATCGCGATGCCGAACGGCACGTCGACGCTGACCATGGGCCCCGGCGGCGTACGACCCGCCGCGCATTAAAACGTCGACGGCAGGGGCCCCGACGTCACTGGGCCGGAGCGCCCGGCTATCGGATGTACTGCGCCGTCGACGCGAGGTCGAACCGAGGGACGATGCGCAGGTGGGTCCCCCGGCCGCGCGGCGCCTGCTGGAGGAACGGGTAGAGCCGCCATAGGTCCCCCTCCGCCATCCGGGTCGCCGGGTGTTCCGGGCCGAACGCGAGCCGGGCGACCCGGGCCGTCGCCGGACGGACCTCCTGCTCCGAAAGGTAGCCGAGCGTGTGGAGGTACTCGTGGGCAAGGATCACGAAGACGAACGAGTTGAACTCCCTCGGGGATCGGGCGTTCTGTCGCATCGTCTCGACGAGGCCCTCGTTCATCACGATGAGGTTCCCGGTGACCGGCCAGTACGCCCCGAGCCCGGGCGGCAGGTCGGAGAGAGCGAGCCCGAGCCCGGTCCGCTCCAGGCCGAACGTCCTGCGAGCGGCGTCGCGGACAACGCCAAACACCTGGTCATAGGTCATCCCGCCATCCAGCGCGCCGGCGAGCGGACCCGGGGCCCCCGGGCCTGCGGCCGGGATCCGGCCCCGAGTCGGCGGAGCGGGCCCCACGTCGGAAATCGACCAACCCAGCATCACCCCAGGAACGGTCGCCGGGCCTGATATACTCCCGATAACCGGCGGGTAACTATCGCTCTCGCTTCACCCTTCGGTCGCGGCCCGTCGGCCGGGGATTCTTAAGGGAGGAGCCCCGCTGGCCCCCCGTTGATCGATGCCGGACATGGAGGAGCTCCTCTATCCGACCAAGAAGGAGCGGGTCGAGGACCGCCGGAAGGAGCAGCGGCACCGCAAGCTCCAGGACGAGTTCTTCGATCACCCCACGCTGACGACGATCTCCCGCCTGATCACCCAAGGCCAGTTCGAGTCGATCGACTATCCGATCTCGACCGGAAAGGAGGGGGGCGTCTTCCGCGCAACCCTCCCCGGAGGGTTCCGGGCGGTGAAGGTTTACCGGATAGGGAACACGATCTTCAAGCGACTCCCCCCGGCCGTGCTCGAGGACCTCATCCGCGAGGCCGGGGCCCACCAAAGGGCCCGACTGGTCTTCGCGTGGGCGAGGCGCGAACACACGATCCTTAGGAAGCTCGCCGCCGCCCAGGTCCGCTGCCCCGAGCCGTACGGTTACCTGCGGAACGTCCTCGTGATGGAGTTCATCGGCACGGACGGGGTCCCGGCCGCCACGCTGCAGGAGATGGTCGTCGAGGACCCTGGCGGGCTCTATGAGGAGCTCGTCGAGCAGATCCGACGGATGGTCCACAACGCCGAGCTCGTGCACGGCGACCTTTCCCCTTACAACTTGCTCCTCTGGGAGGGGAAGCCCGTGTTCATCGACGTAGGGCAATCGATCCCCTCGGCCCACCCTGAGGCGAGCGGCCTCCTCGCCCGCGACGTCGCGACGCTCGCGAAGTTCTTTGGGCGGTGGGGCGTCGACACCTCTCCCGAAGCGATGCTCGAGTCGATCGGGCCGATCCGGTCGGCGTCGGAGGCGGCGTAGCCGATGCCGGTCCTCCACCTTCGTCTCCCCGAGGACCGGATCGGGGCGGCGATCGGCCGCGGCGGGTCGACGAAGCGGGCGATCGAGGCCGCGACCTCGACGAAGATCGAGGTCGACCCGGAGGAGGGGGACTTCCGGATCTCCGCGCCCGACGCCGGAGGGGCGATGGACGCGATCCGAGCGCGGGACATGTTGCTCGCGATCGGTCGCGGGTTCTCTCCGGAGCGGGCCCGTCGGCTCCTCCGGGACGGCACCTACCTCGCGGTGATCGACATCAAGCTCGTCAGCGGCAAGAAGGGCCGCGACCAGCTTTGGCGGATCCGATCCCGCCTCATCGGCGCCCAGGGGAAGGCGCGGGCCCGGATCGAGGAGCTCTCGGGGTGCTCGGTGAGCGTCTACGGTTCGACCGTGGCCCTCATCGGGGACGAGAGGGAGCTCCACCGCGCGGTCGAGGCGGTGGAACTTCTCCTCCACGGGAGCGAGCACTCCACGGTCTTCCACTGGCTCGCCCGCCAACGCCGCGAGGACGGACGGGAGGACGCGCTCGCCCCGCTCCCGATCGACGAGGGGCCCGACTAGGGACCGATGGCGAAGATCGTACCCCTGGCCGAGCGCGAGCTCGCCTGGGCGCGGGGACGGTTCGCCGAGTACTACGGACGCGTGCGGGTCCCCCCACCCCCGGTACTCCCCCGGCGCGAGTTCGCCGCGTTCCCCTTCGCCGAAGGGACGTCGATGCGGCGGCACGCGGCGCTGCCGACCGAATCGGAGTTCCGGCAGTTCCTGACCGGCTTCCTCCCGCGGCACGTCTACTACTCGTCGGCCTACTACGCCGAGCCGGACCATCCCACGATGGCGTCCAAGGAGTGGCTCGGCGCCGACCTCATCTTCGACCTCGACGCGGACCACCTCAAGGGCGCCGAGTCGATGTCCTACGCCCAGCAGCTCGCCCTCGTCAAGCGCCAGCTGGTGCGGCTCTACGACGACTTCCTCCTCCGCGACTTCGGCATCGACCCCGCCCAGGCGCAGATCGTCTTCAGCGGCGGCCGCGGCTACCACGTCCATGTCCGCGAGGAGCGAATGCGCGGCCTGTCGAGCCCCGAACGCCGCGAGCTCGTCGATTACCTCGCCGGCACCGAGTTCGACACCGCGAGCGTCATCGTCGAGGAGCGGCACAAGGACGTGGCGGGCCTCCCCGCCCGGACCTTCCGCCGTCTCGCCGGTCCGGCCGCCCCCGGTTGGCCCGGGCGCGCGACCCGGGGGCTCTTCGAGACGTTCGAGCGCTGGAGGGCCCAAGGGACCGAGGCGGCGGCCGCCGAGCTCATCGCCCAGGGGATCGAGCGCCGGGCGGCCCGCCAGCTCGCCAAAACCCTCGTCGAGGAGGGCGGCGCGGCGGGGATCGAACGGACGCTCCGGCTCGATGGTTCGAGCGAGAAGCTCTCGACCGAGCTCTTCCGGCACGTCCTCAAGGGGGCGGCGCTCCAGATGCAGGGGGAGACCGACGCTCCGGTCACGACCGACATCCACCGGCTGATCCGGCTCCCGGGCTCCCTGCACGGCGGGACGGGCCTCAAGGTGCAGCCGATCCCCCGGGAGGAGGTCGAACGGTTCGACCCGTTCCGCGACGCGCTCGCCCCGGTCGGACCGGCCGGCCCGGTGGAGGTCGTGCTGAAGGGGACGGTCGACCACCCGTTCGATCCGCCGGTCCGAGGCACCGCGGGCGAGAAGGTCGCCGTGAGCGGCCCGGTCGGCCTCTTCCTGGTGCTCAGGGGGGAAGCGGAGCTTCCGGCTTGACGGGGACGACGAGCCGCCCGATCTTCTCGATCGAGCCCTCGACCGCATCCCCGCCCTTGAGCTTCCTCGACTCGTTGCCGAACTCGTAGCCCGGGACGCCCCCGAGGCTCCCGAGCGAGATCAGGTCCCCCGGTTCGAGCGTGATCCCCTTCGTCAGGTGCTCGACCACCTGCGGGATCCGGAAGATGTAGTCCGACGTGTCGCCGGTCTGGCGGACCGTGCCCGCGACCTTGAGTTCCATTTTGAGCGGGTAGGGCTCCCCGACCTCCTCCTTCGGGACGATCCACGGCCCGACGGCCATGCTCGCGTCGAACCCCTTCCCCATCACCCAGTCGGTCCCGCCGGCGGCCGGGTACTGGAGGTCCCGGTAGCCCATGTCGAGAGCGACCGTGTAGCCGGCGACGTGCTCCATCGCCTGGGCCGCCTTCACGTGCTTCGCCTGTCGGCCGATCACGACGGCGAGCTCGAGCTCGACGTCCGGGAACGTCCCGGCGTGGTGGAGGACGAGCGGCTCCCCCGGCCCGACGAGGCTGTTGAAGAACCGGGCGAAGGTGAACGGCTGGGTCGGCGCGGGCTTCTTCTGCTCGGCGACGTGGGAGCGGGAGTTCGAGGCGAGGCAGTAGATCTTCGAGCCCGCGATCACCGGCGCGAGGAGCCGGACCCCCTCCTCCGCCTTGAACAGGAAGCGGGCGCCCGTGGCGGCCCTCGGGGTCCATCCCGCCTTGCGGCGCCGGTCGATGTACTCGAGGATCTTCCGCGTGATCTCGACCGACTCCGGACCCCCTTGGAAGAACGCCCGCATGTCGCGGAATCGCGAGGGGTCCGCCCCCTTCACCGGGTTCACGCCGAAGTAGTCCCGGCAGGCGGTGTCGAGGTCGAGGTACTCGTTCTGGTCGGTGACCATCCCGAAGTGGAACTGGTCGGCGAGCAGGAAGTGCACGAGGCGCATGGCCGGATTACCCGCCCCTCGACCCGTGCGAGGAGATAAAGTGTCGGCGCGCGGGCGCACGCCTACCGTCGGGTGCCGCCCGACGGCCGGTACGTGAGGAGCGTCCCCGCCCCCTCCCGCTCGGACGAGACGAACTCGAGCGGGATCGCGTGGGCTTCGTCGGGGCTCTCGGGACCCGCCAACAGCGACGGGGCGGTCCGGCCCCCGATCAGGAGCGGCGCGACGTAGACGGTGAGCCGATCGAACTCCCGGGACCTCAGGACCGACGCGAGGACCTCGGAGCCTCCCTCGACCATCACCGGGTCGAGGCGCCGGCGGACGAGCTCGGGCCACAGCCGGTCGAGCTCCACCCGCTCGCGCCCGGCGACGAAGGTCTCCACCCCGCTGGGGAACGACCGGTGGCACCTCTTCGTCGTGGCGACGAGCGTCGGGGCGCTCCCGTCGAGGACCCTCGCTCCCTCGGGGGTCCGACCCGTCGAGTCGAGCACGATGCGCGTGGGATCCGGCCCGGGCGCGCTCCCGAGGCCCCCCCAGTCGACCCGCAGCGACGGGTCGTCGGCGACGACGGTCCCGACCCCCACGAGGATCGCCCGCGCGGCCGCCCGCATCCGGTGGACGCGTACGAGGTCCCCGGGGCCGGAGAGCCTCGCGCGCCGCCCCCCGGCGTAGGCGAGCTTGCCGTCGAGCGAGACCGCGCAGTTGACCCAGACGGTCGGCCGCTCGGCGCTCACGGGGCCGGCTCCCCGAGGAGCTCGGCGAGGGCCCCGGAGAGCCCCCGGGTGTCGATCCCCTCCTTCGCGAGCTCCTCGAGGTTCGCGCGGACGTTCGCCGCCGCGCCCGTCGCCCCGGCCTCGGCGAGGGCGATCCCCGAGAGGAGATCGCTCGCGATGGTCGCCTTGATCCGGCCCTCGACCCGCCGCGCGAGATCGGCCGTCCTCCGTGCGAGTCGGGTCGTTTCGAGCGGCACCTCCGCGGCCCGCCGGAGCGCGGCGCGGAGCGCCTGGCGGCGCTCGACGTCCTGCGGGTCGACCTTCCGGGCCCGACGGGTCGACCGGACCTCCTCGTAGGAGCGCGCGTCCTCGTCGACGAGTTCGATCAAACGGGAGCGCGCCTTCTCGAGCTCGGCGAGGGCCTCGTCGAACTCCGGGTCGGTGGGTGGCGACTCCGCCGGCCGACTGAACCGGATCGCCATCTCGACTAGCGCCGCCCCCAGAGCGGCCGCGGCCGCGCACGCGCTTCCCCCCCCGGGGGTCGGGGTCCGCGCGGCCACCCGGCGGGCGAGCTCCGCCACGGAAAGTCCCGACAGCCCGACCTCCCCCGCGGGGGGGGCGGGCCGGTCGACCGCGCCAAGACGGCGCTCCAGGAGCCGCGACCGGTCGAATCCCTTGAGCGCGAGATAGCGCTCCGCCGCCTCGAGGAGCGCCTCCTCCGGGACGAGGCCGACGATCTCCGAAGACGTCACCTCGACCCCGCGCTTCTTCGCTTCGGCCCGGACGGCCTCGAGGGCCTGCGAGATGGAGGTCCGGTGGACGTCGGTGAGGTTCATCGAGACCTGGGCGGTCGGTGGGGTCCCCGCCTCGAACCCGAGCGCCTTCACCGCGGGCAGGCCCCCGTCGCGCTCCCGGATCGCGTGCGCGATCGATCGCGCGATCGCGACATCGGGGGTCGATAGGTAGGCGTTGTAGGCGATGAGGACCGGCCGCGCCCCGACCGCCACGATCCCGGCGGTCGGATGGACCCGGGGCTCGCCGATGTCCGGGGCGCGCACCGGATCGGTCGCGATCTCGGCCCGGATCCCCTCGAACTCCCCGCGGCGGAGGACCGAGAGGTCGGCGTGCTCGGGGCGACGCGCGGCCGCACCGTAGAGATAGACGGGAAGGCCGAGCTCGGTCCAGAGCCGTCGGCCGAGCCGCTCGGCGAGCGTCGCCGCCTCCTCGATCGTCGCGTCGCCGAACGGAACGAACGGGACGACATCGACGGCCCCCATCCGCGGGTGCTCCCCGCGGTGGTGGTTGAGGTCGATCGTTTCGATCGCCACCTTCGCCATCCGCACGAGCGCCTCGACGAGCGGATCCCCCTCGCCCGCGAGGGTCACGACCGAGCGGTGGTGGGCCGGATCGAGCTCGACGTCGAGGACCACGAGGCCGTCGACCGACCGCCCGGCCTGGACGATCCGGTCGACCTTGCCCGCGTCCCGTCCCTCGGAGAAGTTCGGGACCGACTCGAACAGCTTCACGAGGCTCCGAACGCGTCGAGCTGGGCCTGCTTCCGGCCGTCCGGGGGCAGCGTCCGGGGCGGCGGCGGGCGTTGTGCGCGGGTCAGGGCGGACCGGACACGCTCGGCGGAGAATCCCCGGCCGGCCACCAGGAGTTCCTCGACACGGGCCGCGTCGATCGGGCCGAACGTCACGTCCGGGCTGGGAGCGATCACGGGGCTCCGGAAGATCTGGGCGGCCTCCTCCACCGCCGCCGGATCGAGGCCGGCGGTCCGGAGCGTCGCCTCCCATCCCAGGTGGCGCTGGGCGAGCTTGAGCGCCTTCTTCGGCCCATAACCCTTCGCGCCGTCGTTGAAGTCGGTCCCGACGAGGAGCCCGATCAGGAGGAGCTCCTCTCGATCGATCGCGAGCTCCTCGAGGAGCCGGTCGAGCTCGATGAGCTGCGCCGCCGGCTGGTCGCCGGAGCGGGCCCGCGCGGCGAGTCCGCGGATCAACCGGGGGGAACCGAACAGGAGGGAGTCGTAGTCCTCGGAGCCCGACGCCCAGACGGCGCCATCGGCGGCCATCCGGGCCGCCTGGGCCTCCCCCTCGGACGGCGCCTGGACCGTTGGGACCCCGAGAGCCCCGAGGAGCTCGATCGCCTCGGCGGCCATCGGGCGGGTGAACCGGCTCGTCGCGGCCGCCTTGCGCCGGGCCGTCTCGAGGTCGTGGCGCTCCAGCGCGTCCTTCCACTCGGCCTCGGCCCGCTCCTTGGCCCGGAAGCGGGCGCCGAGCGTCCCGGCCTTGAGCTCCGGCGGTTTCCCGTCGAACACCCAGATGGGCCGGACCCCCTGGGCGAGGAGGGAGGCGGTCCGGTACAGGACCCCGATGAGGTGGCTCGTGACGTGGCCCTCGGAGTCCGAGAACGGCTGCCCGTCCCGCTGTCGTACCGTCGCGAGGAACTGGTAGACCGCGTTGTTCCCATCGACGGCGAGCCGGCGGCCCGAGAGCTCCGTCCAGGCGATCTCCCGGGGGTGGACGAGGTCGGTGAACGGGAGCCCCATTTTCGCCCGACGAGCGGCCGCGAGTACTTGGAGGTTCGGAGCCGCCGCCGGACCCAGCCCCCCTGTCGCTCGCAGGCTAAGTAGACCAACGCCTACTTCCGCCGCATGGACGAAGGGCCCCAGTGGGCCGACGAGGGCGGGAGCGTGCTCGCGCCCGGGGCGGTCCTCCTGTCGAGCTTCCCGAGCGCGGGACTCGCCGCGACCGTCGCCGCCCACTACATCGTCCAGACGATCCCCCTGCCGCGCATCGGGCTCGTCCGGCACCCGGGACTCGCGTCGATCGCGGTCGTCCAGGGGGGGGCCGTCCAGCCGACGATCCGCGTCCACGGCCGGCCGGACATGGGTCTCGTCCTCTCCGAGCTCCCGGTCCCACCGTCCGAGGCGACGGGGGTCGCCCGGCTCATCCTCGACGGGGCCGAGCGTCGGAAGGTCCGGATGCTGATCGGCCTCGAGGGGGTCGTCCCGCACCCGGAGGGGGACGGGTCGAACGACGACACCGCCGAGTTCGTCTGGGCCGCCGTCTCCCGCTCGGACCCCGCGCTCACCGCCCGCCTCAAGGAGGCGAAGGCCCGGATCCTCGACGACGGGATCATCGGCGGGGTGTCGGGGGGGCTCCTCGTCGAGGCGCTCACCCGCCCGATCCCGGTCGTGGTGCTGCTCGTGAGCGCCCGCCCGTCCGAGGAGGGGTTCCCCGATCACCGGGCGGGCGCCGCGCTCATCGAGACGCTCGACCGGCTCCTCCCCGACCTCAAGATCGACACGGGGCCGCTGAGGTCCCGCGCCGAGATGATCGAGCGGGCCCTCCGAGGCACGCTCAAGAACCGGCCGTCGCGGCCCACGCCCGAGCCGGCGGGTCCACCCCCAGAACCGACGATCTACGGATAGCCCGGGGAACCCCCGGCCCGACTACGCGCTGAAGCTCTCCCGGTAGGTGAGGAGATAGAATCCGCCGACGATCATCACGGTGATGAGCCCGAGGATCGCGAGCGGGTTCGAGGCGAACTTCCAGACGGTGATCCCGATCAGGATCGCCGGCAACAGGAACGCGGCAAGGACCGTGAACACCCGGCCGTCCATGGACCGGGGTCCGACGCCCTGACCCTCTTAAAGCCTCGGCGAGCGCCGACGGGTCCCGATCCGGGTCGGGCGCCGTTCGCTGCCGGGCGCGGACCTCTCGCCTACGTGGCCGTCCGTCGAACGGTGCGCTGGATCGCCGACACCCCACCGGCCACCGGTGGCTTCCAGAAGAACAGGTGGGTCCCCCCGTAGGCCGCGAGCAGGGTCCCCACGAGGAAGCCGGCCCCGAGGGCGAACGGGAGGTTGATCAGGAACAGGACGATCCAGATCCGCGCGCCGTCGAGCCGATGGCGGCTCGGGAGGGCGTAGGCGAGGAGCGCGATGAGGGCCACGAGGCCGCCGGTGACGATCATCGAGAGTCCCTGAGCCCCGGGGTCCCCCGGGAAGACGATCGAGTAGACGAGCCCGAGCTGCGCCCCGTACGCCTCGACGAGCGCTCCTTGGACCCCGATGAGGAACCCTCCGGCGATCGTGGCCACGACCGGGGCGACGGGGCCCGTCCCGGCGGCGAAGTACTCGCGCGGGTGCGGGATGTACGACGGCTTCGGACCCGCGCTCACCGATCCCCCCCAGCTCCGCCGGACGGTGGTAAGGCTTCCGGGACCCGGGTCGTCGGAGGATCGAGGCCCGCCGTAGGGGCACGGTCCCCGGGGCTAACCGGTCGGGTCGCCCGCGGAGGGGCGGAGAACCTCGAAGGTGAGCTCCACGCCGTCCGGTCGAGGTTGAGCGGCGACCGGGGCGAGCCGGTGCGCGATTGGACCGATCGGTTCGATCTCCTCCGTCGGTTCCTCCCCCTTGGGGAACAAGGACCGGACGGGACCAGCGCGCGCGATGGCGGCGCTCCGCTCGGCGCGGAGGACCGCTTCGGCCGGCTGGATGAGCTCGCGCTCGACGAGCCCGGCGACGACGTCCCCCCAGTACCGTTCCAGGTGGGCGATCGGAAGCCGACGGGCGGCCCGCGCGAGCGATTCGTTGTCGAGTACCTGGAGCGTGGCGTGGCCGCGCTCCCGCTTCTCCACGAACGGCTCGACGAAATGCAGGCGGGCGAGGGTCCGCTCGGCGAGGGCCCGGCGCTCCCCCTCGCACTCGAACGGCTTCACCACGAAGAGCTTGAGCGCGCTCGAGGCGCGGGCGGCCGATTCGAGGACCCAGGGGAGGGCCCCGGTCCCGCTGCCACCGCCCAAGCTCGCGACAATCGTGACGAAGTTCGCCCCTTCAAAGACCCGGTTGAGCGCCGGGACCGCCGAGCGCGCGAGCTCCGAGCCGACCGCGGAGGAACCCCCCGTGTCCGGATCCGCGCCGGACTCCGGCGCGAGGCAGATCCGCCGGTCGAACTCCTCGAGGTCCTGGACCCGGGCGTCGCAGTTGATCGCCACCGTCTCAAGGTACGGCAGGTGCCGACGGGCGACCGCCCGGCCGACCCGGATGCCCCCGCCGCCCACCGCCGCCAGGACGAAGCGCAGGTCGTGTCCGAGGCGGGTGGTCTCGAACACCTCCGCGTCGTACCCTTCGGCCGGGCCGAATCCCTCCGCATGATCTCCCGAGCGTCCCTCCTCCCCCTGCATTGCAACCACCTACGTTCCGCCGTGTCCCGCGCCGCCGCCTACCTGCCGACGACCCCCTTGCGCTCCAGCTCCTCGCTGGTGCGCCCGAGCGCGCGAAGACGGTCCCGGGCCTCCGCCGCGCCCTTCACCGAGGCGCGGTGGCGTCCGACCGTCTCTTGGACCTTCAACTCGAGCTCGCCGCGACGGACGAGCTGCGCCAGGAGGTCGGCGAGCTCCTGGCCGTTCGAGGCGAGCTCTCCGTACGCCTGGAGGGTCTCGACCTCCTCCTCCCGCAGCCGGACCGGGACCTCGACGAGGTCGAGGGGCGAGGCCAGCGCCCTCGCGGCAGGGATTGCCTGCGCGGCGCGTTCGCGAAGGAAGTTCTGCAGCGCCGCCCGGACGATCTCCGAGCGGTTCCTGAACTCCCCGCTCGCGACGAATGAATCGACGAGTTGAAGCTCCCGGATGTTGCACCGGACGGCGATCCGCTCATCCTCGGGCCCGATCCGGTGGGCCCGGCGAGCCCGCTCCTCGGGTCCGTGGTCTTCCGGTTTGTCGAACACGACGGGGTCGAGTTATGCAAATTCCATCTACTTAAACCAAAGCGTAGTCGCGCGTCGAAGCGGGTTCGATCGCCCCGAGCGCCGGTTTTTCGACGTGTCGAACAAGTTCCGACCCGCCGGATCCGCGGAGGGTTCGAGATGCGACCGCAGTATAACCGCCCGCGCGCGCGGGTTCCGGAACCGTCCGGGCGTGGGCGCGGACGTTCTACGGGGACTTCGACGACGCGAGCGGCGCCGAGCTCGCCGGCTGCGCCGGGGCGAGGCTCTTCCCGCACTTCCAGCAGGTCGTCTCGTTCGGATAGACGACCGCCTGGCAGTTCGGGCAACGCATCTCCGTCGCACCCGGGGAACCACCCCCAGCGGCCCCCGGCGGCGCTCCGGCGGGCGTCGGGGTCCCGTCCGTCGGGGTTGGCTGGGAGGGTCCGGCGCCCTTGCGGTTGCGCTCGCGGCCCTTGAGGAAGGCGTAGAAGAGCAGCGCGATCAGAAAGACGATGCCCGGATAGATGAAAACCACCTCGTAGGCGGTCGGCAGGAGGAAGAGGACCACGGAGCCGAACGACCCCGAGACCGGTCCCTCGATCCCCGAGTAGCTGCCGTCGTAATCGAGCCAGATGCCGGTCAGGTTGTGCGGACTCGCGTCGTCCTCGACCACGGCCTCAAGGTCCCACCACCAGATGTCGGTCCCGGGGAGGTTCCTGGAGTAGCTCACCACGGTCGGGGCGGCCGGGTTCGCGCCGAATTGGATCGTATCGGTGTAGAACGGGTAGGAGCTCCCGCAATCCGGGGAAGAGTTCGACGTGGCGCCGGGGCAGTCGGTGACGTAGAAGGTGACGTTCGTTATCGTCGTGTTCACGGGAAGGTACTGAGGGTAGATCGTGGCACTGAAGTTGTAGAGGCCGCCAGCGGCCCCGACGAACGGGGTGACGAGGGCGTCCTGGATCACCGGCTGGCCGTTCCCGTAGGGGGCGGCGCCGTTCGAGGTCACCGCCGGGGTCGGGACTCGGAGCTCGTCCGTGTAGATCACCGTGAACACCGGGGCCGTGATCACGAGCGTGGCGATCCCGAGAATCGCGAGCGGCTTCAGTCCGCGCTGGCCGAGGAAGATCGGGAGGGCGAGGCCGAAGATCAGGAGGGTCAGGATCGCGAGGTACGGCCCGAGGTAGAACAGGGTCCCGGCGAGGGCGAGGACCCCGACGATTAACAGGACGACGAGGCCGAACCACGACCTCGCGAACGTCCGCCAGCTCATGGCCGCCATGCGCGCGGCCCTCTCGATTAGGGCGGGCCATATAAGCCGTCGTCCGCGTCGGTCCGCCGGACCATGTCGCGGGCGCTCATCGTGCTCGACGGGCTGGGCGACCGGGCCGACCCCGCGTCGGGTCGGCCCACCCCCCTCGAGTCCGCCCGGACCCCGAACCTGGACCGGATCGCGGGACGCGGGTCGCTCGGCCAGGTGGTGGTCGTCGCCCCGGGGGTCGCCCCCGAGTCGGACGCGGGGGCCCTCGCCCTGCTCGGGATCGACCCGAGGACCGAGTCGCCCGGGCGGGGGGTGTTGGAGGCGCTCGGGGCGGGCCTCGACCTCCGCCCCGGGGACATCGCCCTTCGGCTCAACTTCGCGACCTCCGATGGGACGGGACGGATCGTGGACTCCCGCGTCGGCCGGTCGTTGACCTCGTCGGATGGGGCCGTGCTCGCACGGGCCCTCACCGAGGCCGACCTGCTCGCCCCCCAGGGGGTCCAGGCCGAGGTGCGGTCGACCGTGGGCCACCGGGGGGTCTTGCGGCTGCGACCCGTATCTGGGCCCCCCCTCTCGGCCGCGATCTCCAACTCGGACCCGTTCTACGAGAAGGTCGGGGGGGCGGGCCAGGCGAGGCCCGGCTCGGAGCCCCGGATCCGGTCCGTTCAGCCGCTCGACGGGTCCGCGGCGGCCCGCCGGAGCGCGGAGCTGGTCGACCGGTTCGTCGCGGGCGCCCCCGGGATCCTCGCCGGGGCGGCGGTCAACGCACGGCGGGCGCGTGCGGGCCAGCCGATCGCCAACACGGTGCTGGTCCGGGCGGCGGGCGCCGTTCCGGAAGGCCCGTTCCGGGGCTTTCGGGACCGCACCGGTCTTGCCGGGGCCGCGGTCACCGAGATGCCCGTGGAGCGGGGCATCGCCCGCTGGCTCGGGCTCCGGGACCTCTTCGTGGGCCCGATGGGCCCGGACAAGGGCAGCGCGCTCGCCGAACGGGCGCGCATGGTCGCCGAGGCGCTCCGCACCGATGCGTTCGTCTACGTCCACCTGAAGGGCCCGGACGAACCGGGTCACGATGGGGATTTCGACCGCAAGCGCGACATCATCGAGGGGCTCGACCGAGCCTTCTTCGGACCGTTCCTCGAGACGTTCGACGCGTCGAAGGACCGGATCGCCGTCACCGCGGACCACGCGACCCCGTGCGCGTTGAAGGCCCACTCCGACGACCCGGTGCCGCTCCTGCTCTTCGGGGCGGGGATCGGGCGCTCGGACTCGACGGCCGACCGAGCTCTTCCGAAGTTCGGCGAGGCGGCGTGCCGGGCCGGCGCGATCGGGACCTGCCCGGGGGCGAGGGTCCTCCCCCTCTTGCTCTCGTGACCGATCCGGCGATGGTGACGGCCCCCGGCCTCTCGGTCGAGCGATCGCGCGGAGAGAAAGTCCGGCGCTGGCTCTCGGAGGCCGGCCTCCTCCGCACCGACCTCAAGATCGCCACCGAGCCGGGCCGGCTCGTGCTGCCGCTCCTTCGACCGCCACCGGTCCCTCCCGACGGGACCGAGCTCGTCGAGCGGGTGTTCGACCCCCTCTCCCCGCCCTCGGCGGGCTCCTACCGGGACCGTATCGATCTCCCCGAGGGAGAGCGGGCGAAGCTGCCGAGGGCGTTCGACGTCGTCGGGGACATCGTGCTGATCCGCCTCCCGTCCGAACTGAAGGGACGGGGGGCGGAGATCGGCCGCGCGCTGCTCGAGTTCGTCCCGGGGTGCCGGCTCGTCGGCGCGGACGAGGGGGTACACGGTGAGGAGCGTCGGCGACGTCTCGTCCCCCTCGCCGGATCGGGTCCTTGGACGACCCGTCATCACGAGAACGGCCTTTCGATCGACGTCGACCTCGAGCGGGCCTACTTCTCCCCGCGGCTCGCCCGGGAGCACGCCCGCGTCGCCCGCCAGGTCCGCTCCGGAGAGCGCGTGTTCGACCTGTGCTGCGGGGTCGGACCGTTCGCCCTCACGATCGCCCGCGACGGACGCGCCTCCCGGGTCACCGCAGTCGACCACAACCCCGTCGCGGCGGCGCTCGTACGAGAGAACGCGCGGCGCCTCGGCCTCGACGGCCGGATCGAGGTCGTCGAGGAGCGGGTCGAGCGGTTCGCCGAGCGTTCCGGGACCGCGGACCGCGTCGTCTTCAACCTCCCCCACGGAGGGATTAAGTACGCTTCCGGGGTGGGAAACCTCGTCGAGATCGGCGGCGTCCTCCACTACTACGAGGTGACGGAGATTGGGGCCCAGGAGCGGCGCCCGCGCGAGCTCTGTCGGGTCTTCGGGGGCGACTCCAAGGGGTTCGAACCCGAGGAGTCCCATCTCGTCCACCCGTACTCCCCCCGGGAGGAACTAGTGGCCTACACCCTGCGGAGAAGCTCGTGACCGGCGCCCGACCCGCGCTCGTCGTCCCCCTCTCCGAGGTCTCCCGCGGGGACCACGAGCTCGTCGGCGGCAAGGCGAGCCAGTTGGGGGAGGTGATCCGCCAGGGCCTTCCCGTCCCCCCGGGCGTGGTCGTCACGACGCAGGCGTACTCCGCCTTCGTCGAAGGCACGGGGATCGCCCCGGCGATCGCCCAGGCGCTCGCCTCGATCGATCCGGCGAAGCCCGAAACGGTCGAGCAGGCCTCGCGGACCATCCGAGAGCGATTCGAGGGGACCCCGTTCCCGGAGGCGCTCCTCGCCGAGCTGTCGCCGGCGGTCGATGCGTTCCAGCGGGAGCACGGGGTGGCGTACGCCGCGGTCCGCTCCTCCTCGACCGCGGAGGACCTCGAGTCCGCCTCCTTCGCCGGCCTCCAGGAGACCTACCTCAACGTGCACGGCACGGAGGCGATCCTCGGGGCGATCCGGAAGTGCTGGGGCTCGCTCTTCACCCCGAGGGTCCTCGTCTACCGGGCCCGCAAGGGGTTCGACCACTCCAAGGTCCGCCTCGCCGTCCTCGTGCAGAAGATGGTCGACTCGTCGGTGAGCGGGATCCTGTTCACCCGCGACCCCAACACCGGCGAGAACCACATGATCATCGAAGCGGGCTGGGGGCTCGGGGAGGCGATCGTCGGCGGGGAGGTGACCCCGGATCACTACGTGGTCGACGGCGCGTCCCATCGGATCGTCCAGAAGCAGGTGGCAGAGCAGGCGTTCAAGCTCGAGCGGGGCGCGGACGGCGGGAACGCGAAGGTCCCCGTGCCGGTCGCCGACCGGTCCCGGCAGAAGCTCGTGGACGAGCGGATCCAACGACTCGCCTCCCTCGCCCGGGTGATCGAGTCGCACTATCGCCGCCCGATGGACGTGGAGTGGTGCGCGGACGGGAACGGCCTCTACATCGTCCAGGCCCGCCCGATCACGACGATCCCCTCGGGGACGGGCCCACCGCCGGCCCCGAGGGGCGGTCCCGCCGCTGCGTCCGACGGCGCGGAGGGGGAACGCCCGCTCGTGAGCGGATTCGGCGCGAGCCCGGGGATCGCCGGGGGGGTCGCGAGGATCCTGCGCTCCGCCGGGGAGATGGAGCGCCTCAAGCCGGGCGAGGTCCTCGTCACGACGATGACGACCCCGGACATGGTCCCCGCGATGGCCCAAGCGGCCGCGATCGTCACCGACGAGGGGGGGATGACCTGCCACGCGGCGATCGTCTCCCGCGAGCTCGGGGTCCCGTGCGTGGTGGGGACCCGGAAGGCCACGAGCTCGATCGCGGAGGGCTCCCCGGTCTCCGTCGACGGCAAGGCGGGGACGGTCTATGCGGGGCTCGACCGGGCCGAGAAGGCGAAGGTCCCGCCGGCCGCCGCCCTGGCCGCGACCGATCTCGGCCAGCACGCGCCGGTCACCGCCACGAAGATCCTCGTCAACGTGGGGGTCCCCGAGAAGGCCGCCGAGTATGCCCGCCTGCCGGTCCAGGGCGTCGGGCTGCTGCGGATCGAGTTCATCTTCACGGCCCACATCCGCGAGCACCCGCTCTCGCTCATCAAGAAGGGTCAGCGGGAGGAGCTCGTCGAGCGTCTCGCCGACGGGATCGCCAAGGTCTGCCGGGCGTTCCACCCCCGCCCGGTGATCGTCCGGACGAGCGACTTCAAGACGAACGAGTACCGCGGCATGCCCGGCGGCGCCGAGTTCGAGCCGAACGAGGAGAACCCGATGATCGGCTGGCGCGGCTGCTCCCGTTACATCTCGCCGGTCTACAAGGAGGCGTTCTTGGCCGAGCTCGACGCCATCGCGCGGGTCCGCACCGCGCGGGGTCTCAAGAACGCGATGGTGATGCTCCCGTTCGTCCGCAACACCTGGGAGCTCGAGGAGATCGCCGAGATGATGCGGGCCCAGGGGCTCAAGCGCTCCCGGGACTTCAAGCTCTACCTGATGGCCGAGGTCCCGTCGACGGTCTTCCTCGCGGAGGAGTTCGCGAAGCACTGCGACGGGTTCTCGATCGGCTCGAACGACCTGACCCAGCTCGTGCTCGGCGCCGACCGCGACTCCGAGACCCTCGGGCGCATGGGCTACTTCGACGAGCGCGACCCGGCGGTGCTCCGGGCGATCGAGATGCTGATCGAGGGCGCCCACGCGGCGGGCCGGACGGTCGGGATCTGCGGGCAGGGGCCGAGCGTCTACCCCGAGTTCGCCGAGTTCCTCGTCCGCCAGGGGATCGACTCGATCTCGCTCAACGCCGACACGGTCGTCCCCACGATCCGGACGATCGCCGCGCTCGAGCAGCGGCTGAAGCTCGACGGGTTGAGGCGCTCCGAGGACTAGCGGGCCGGCCTGCGGCGCGGGGGCCGCCACCGGGGCGGCCCCGGTGGGCCGGGGGACGGCAGAGAGAGCGCGGCGTCCTTCGGCAGCCGATACTCGGTCCGAAGCCCCACCCGCTCGAACCCCAGGTCCCCTAGCCGCCGGGCGACCCCCGCGCCCCGGGCGACGAGGCCGAGCCGGCCGGCCGATTCCGTCTCTGGCTGGCGGAGCGCGGACCGGACGAGCGCGCTCGCCGCTCCGAGCCCGCGGGCCTCGAGCGTCGTCGCCACCCCGTGAAGGCCCGCCCGGCGCCCGTCGGTGTAGAGGACGGCCGAGGAGACGTCCTTGCCCGCGCGCACGGCCACGAACGCGGACAGGCTCTCCCCCGGGTTCGGGTGGTGGGCCAGGACCTCGAAGGCCCGGGCGAGCTCCTCCGCCTCCCGGTCCTCGGCCCAGAACGGTAGGACCCGGGCGATCTCGGCCCGCCCGAGGCGCACCACCTCCACGGTGGGTCCGCGGGGCTCGGTCGGCCCGGGCGGTAGGCCCTCGAGGAGGAGGACCGGCTCGGGCCCGGGGAGGAAGCCGAAGCGGCGCAGACCCTGGTCGAGGTGGCGGGGGACCGGGGCGCGGGTCCAGACCGCGGGCCGCAGGCCCCGCTGGAAGTAGTGGTCGAGGGCGCGCTCGAAGAACGC
>JASHSI010000084.1 GCA_030040915.1 Thermoplasmata archaeon
CGGATAGCCGAGGAGGCGGGCGAACTCGTGCCGGAGCTTCAGAAGTCGGGCGAGGACGACCCCGTTCTCGGGGTGAGCGCGGTTCGCGAACTCTGCGAGGAGCCTCCGTCGGACCTCCTCCACCTCCGCATAGGTCATCACGGGACGGAAGTCGGGGTAGTCCGTGGTCAAGCGGACCCGGCCGTCGGATCCGGCCGGATGCGCGCGCCGGTAGTCGTCCGGCAACCCGGCGAGCTCGCCGGGGCCGTCCACCTCGATCGACCGGCGAGCCCGAGCGATGTTCTCGGTGAACTCGTTCGACACCCGGTCGATCTCGTTCGTGAGGGCGAGGAGCTCGGCCCGGACCGGCCCCGATTTTTCCACCCCGGATCGCCGCATCTCGCGCCGAAGCTTCGAGAGGGCGAACCGGCCCGGGCCGTCGAGCTCGGCCTCGGGGACCCGGGCCAGGGCGGCATAGACGCGCTCGTTCACCCGGAGGGCGTTGAAGAACCGGTCGGCCGCCTCCGAGACGCTCCGCCCTGCATCACGGACCGCGGCGTCCGGGTGCACGGAGAAGACCAGGCCCCCGTGCGCGCTCACATCGCGGACCGAGAGCATCAGGCGGTCGAGGGGCCCGAGGAAGGAGCTCGCGGTCGGCGGGTCGGGGTCCGATAGGATCCGCCCGACCTCCGCCTCGGCGGTGGAGATCCGGGCGCCCCCGATCCGACGGAGCTGCTCGGCCGACAGCGAGAACGGCAGATCGCCGAGGTCGGCGGCCGGTACCTGCTCCGACCCCACCCGATGCGGCCCCCCACTTCCACCATCGCGCGAGTTCATATCCTCGCCGGATTCGACGGAGCGGAAGCGACCGCTCCCGCCCCGGGGTCGATCGGACGGGCCTCGTACCGGCCCCGCCGGGGGGTCAATCTTCATCCCCCGGACCGGCTCAGGGCCGAACATGCGCGCCATCGCCGTGAATGCGTTCCGGACCGCTCCCGAGCTCACCGAGCTGCCGAAGCCGACCCCGGGCCCGGGGGAGATCCTGGTCCACGTGGGCGCCGCCTCGGTGAACCCCCTCGATTGGAAGATTGTCGATGGAGCCTACGACGGGAAGGTCGCGCACACCTTCCCGCTCGTCGTGGGCGTCGACGGCGCCGGTATCGTGGAGGGGCTCGGCGCCGGGGCGACCCGCTTCAAGGTCGGGGACGCCGTTTTCGGGCAGTTCATCCACCCGCCGTTCGGGGTCGGCACCTACGCGGAGTACCTCACGGCCCCCGAGACCCTCGAGCTCGCCCCGATCCCGAGGGGGGTCTACACCGCCCAGGCCGCCGCGGTCCCCACCGCGGGGATGACCGCGCTCGTCGCGCTCGATCTCCTCGGCCTCAAGAAGGGGCAGACGGTCGCGATCTTCGGGGCGAAGGGCGGAATCGGTTCCTTCGCGACCCAGCTCGCCTCGAACCAAGGGATCCTCGTGATCGCCCTCGGGCGGGGGGACCACGGGACCTTCCTGCGGAAGCTCGGGGCGTTCGAGTACCGGGACTCGGGCCGTCTCGGCTACCAGGACGAGTTCCGTTTCGCCTACCCGAAGGGCGTCGACGCCGTCCTCGATCTATCGCACCGGGGGGCCGAGATGGACGAAACGATGGCGCTCGTCCGGGACGGGGGGCGGTTCGCCTCCCCGTTGCTCCCGGCGGGGCCCCCGACCCCGGCCGATCGGGGGATCACCAAGATCCCGGTCCATCTCACCGCGAGCCGGTCGTTCCTCGACCGGCTCACCGCGGAGATCGTCACCGGCCGGCTCCGGGTCCCCGTCGAGGCCCAGGTCCCGCTCGCCGAGGCCCCTGCCGCGCTCGAGACGAACCGGCAGGGCGCGACGCGGGGCAAGACCGTCATCCTGGTCTAGTCCGGTCGGAGCGGTCGGGCGGTTTATCTCGGAATCACGGAGGCCAACCGTTCGGATGGCGGGCCCGGCGAACCGGAGGCCGACGTCGGCCGGCACCACCCGCCGCACCGCGCCCCGGGGCAAGGGTGCCCCGCACTACGTGGTCGTGGAAGGGATCGACGGCTCCGGCAAGAGCGAGCTCCTGCCGAAACTCGCCGCCTTCCTGCGCCGTCGCGGGCACACGGTTTCGACGTTCCGCGAGCCGAGCGATCCGTTCCTTCGCGCGGAGGCGGTCCGGCTCTCCCGGCACGACCCGATCGCCGCCGCGGCCTGCTTCACGGTTGACCGGGTGCTGAACCGGCCCCACCTCGAAGCGGCCCTCGGGCGCGGGGAGGTCGTCCTCCAGGACCGCTCGTTCCTCTCCAACCTCGCCTACCAGGGCGTGGGGCTCGACGGCAAGGGTCGGAGGGCCCTTGCCCGGATCCAGCGGCACGTCGCGCGGCCCCCGGATCTCGTCCTCTACCTCGACCTCCCCGTCCCGACGGCCCTCGCCCGCCTGGAGCGACGGGGCCCGCGGGACGCGTTCGAGGAGGAGCAGTTCCTGCGGCAGGTCCGAACGGGGTTCGAGCGTTTGTACGAGCCGAGGCGGTGGCGTCGGATCGACGCCTCTGGTCCCCGGACCCAAACGTACGCGGGCGCGCTCCGAGCGCTCCTCGCCGCGGGGCTCTGAGCGGAGGGCGGGGCTCCGCCACCCCCCGGGTGGTCCCCCCGTACCCGTTCGGCGCGGGCGTTGAATTTAAGGCCCCTTCGCGCCTCGACAGATTGCTTATGCGGCCGGCGGAAGCCATGTCCTACTCCGAGGCCCGGTACGACCGGGTCGAGGTCCCCGAGGAGCCCCCCGAGATCCGGGTCCGGGGCTTCGACGAGGTCCTTCACTCCTACACCAAGGAGGAAGCGATCATGGAGGCGAGCCGCTGCCTCCAGTGCGCCCTGCCGTTCTGCGTGGAGGCCTGCCCGATCGCCCAGGACTGCCGGGGGTACATCGGGCTCGTCGCCGGAGGTCAGTTCGATGCCGCGGCTCACCTGACGCTCCGGGAGAATCCGCTCGCGACGACCCTCTGCAAGGTCTGCTACCACTACTGCGAGGACGCCTGCATCATGCGCCACCGCGGGGTCCCGATCGCGATCCGGCACATCAAGCGGGCCGCGATGGAGTTCGGGAACGACCAGCTCGCCTACGTCCCGAGCGCCCCAAGGAACCGACGGATCGCGGTCATCGGCGCCGGGCCGGCGGGCCTCATGGCGGCGTGGGAGCTCGGGCTGCGCGGCTACGGCGTCACGGTCTTCGAGAAGTTGAAGGTCGTCGGGGGCCAGGCGGAGGCGATCCCCCATTATCGGATGCCGGGGAGCGAGCTGTTGCAGGACCTCGACCGGTTCAAGGAGCTCGACATCACGTTCATGCCCGGGACCCGGGGCGGCGTCGACGTCACCCCCGAGGGGCTGCTCGCCGAGGGGTACAAGGCGGTCTACCTCGCCGTCGGGGCCTCGAAGCCCGGTTCCCCCGGGATCCCCGGGGAGAACCTCCCGGGCGTCATCTACGCGCTCGACTTCCTGCTCGACGTCAACGAGGGACGGATCGCCCCCCTCGGGAAGAAGATCGTGGTCGTCGGTGGCGGCGATGTCGCCGTCGACTCGGTCCGCTCCGCTCTTCGACTCTCGCCGGGCGCCGATGTGTCCATGGTCTACCGGAGGACCCGCGAGGAGGCCCCGGCCGGCGAGGAGGAGATCCGCGAGACCGAGCCGGAGGGGATCCACCTCTACTGGCTCCTGTCGCCCCTGCGCGTCCTCGGGACCGATCACGTCGAGGGCGTCGAGTTCGAGAAGAACGAGCTCTCCGCGCCGGACGCCTCCGGACGGCGCTCGGTGGTGCCGATTCCCGGCGCGACCCAGCTCCTCGACTGCGACACGGTGATCATGGCGATCGGGCAGAAGGCCGACCTCACCGGCTTCTCCCCGGACCTGAAGCTCAAGATCGGCTCGAAGGGGTGGCCGGAAGGGATCCATCCCGACACGATGACCGGCGTCGAGGGGGTATTCGCCTCCGGAGGGCGCTCGGTCGTCCACGCCATGGCCGCGGGGACCCGCGCCGCCGAATCCATCGAGGCCTGGCTCGCGAAGAAGGAGGGCCGGGCCCCAATCCCGCGACCCGACCCGTTCGGCGCTCCGGTGCCGCCGCCTACGGTCCCCGAAGGGTATTCGGGGCCGGTCTGGAAGCCGTAACGGGACCGCGTGAGGGTCCCCCACCATTCGAGCGAGGTCGGCGCGGGCCGCTCTTCCCGTGGAAGGCCGGTGGAGAACTCCCCCTTCGGGCCGGAGGGCGAACCAATTTCCGTGCTCCAGAGTACGGTGAGTTGAGACAAAGGTTTTACCCCCGGACGTTTCGCCGACGGTCAATGCCAGGCATCGCGAGCCTTCGGCCGAACGCCAACGCGACGATCGATGCGACCATCACGGCGATCTCGCCGATCCGCGACGTGAACACCTCCCGGGGCCCTGCCCGCGTCGCCGACGCGACGCTCCAGGACGATACCGGCACGATCACCCTCACGCTCTGGGGCGATGACACCAAGCGTTATACGGTCGGCCAGAAGCTTCGGATCACCGACGGCTGGGTGAAGGACTTCCGCGGCAAGCTCCAGATCTCGATGGGCCGTTCGGGCCGCATCGAGATCCAGTCGAAGTAGGGCCCCTCGCCCGGCGGGACCGGGCTCCCGGCGGCGCGGGGCCTACGAGCCCTTCGTCGCGGTCGACGCGGGGGCCGGGGCGTCCTTCGGCCCGGCCAAGGGCTTCCCGGGGCGCCGGAAGTTCGCCATCAGGAGCAGGACCGCTCCGAGGGCGATCGCGAGGAGGCCCGCGGCCCCCCCGGCGATCGTCGACCCGATCTCCGGGTGGAGTGTCGCGCTGGCGGATGGCACGATGAGGAAGTAGTCCCCCTTCGGGCCGTTCCAGGAGAGCGAGCCGGTGGATCCGGCCCCCGACGCCACGAGGTGACCCGGCTCGCTCGACGCCCCCGAGCAACTGCTGAGGCTCGTCCCGCACCGGTAGACCGAGACGTTGACGGGTAGGCCCGAATCGGAGCTCCAGGAGGCCGAGAACGGGATTGGCAACGTGTACAATGAGAGCGGAGGGGCGCCCTCCACCGCGAGGCCCCGCAGGGCCGGCACGTCCACCGCAGGCTGCGCCATCCCGATGGGGACGACCCACAGCGTGGCGCCGATCACGAGCAGGACGATGCCCGCGATCGCTCGTACCCGCTCCATCCTGCCTCGGCGGAGGTCCGGCGCCTCTTAAGGACTCGACGCGCCCCGCAGGGGGACCGAGCCGTCCAGGGCCCCGAATCCCCGCCGAACCGGCCCGCTGGCTCTCGACGGGGGAGATGCGAGCGCAAACCCACAATTTTATAGGCAAGCCGCCGCCATCGGCGGTATATGAGCGGGCGGCCGGGCCCTTCACCGAACCGGCCGACGGATTCGGAGGGAGGGGCGCGCTCGGCCGCGAACCTCCCGAGGCTCCGCCTCGAGGTCCTCCAGGAGCTCCAGCAGCTCATCGACAACCGCGAGGCGCGCGACCGGATCGACCGCGGACCGCTCGCCGAGACGAAGGGACGCGAGCACTGGGTCCTCCACCTCCTCCTGCGGGCCGACGAGTCCTCCCAGGCCCACGTGGACCGGCTCATCGGCAGCTCCTACGCGAACCTCACCGCCCGACTCCAGGGGATCGAGGACCGATTGGCGAGCCACGCCGATGTCGAGACCGCCGGGCGGACCGACCTCTCGAGCCGGCTCGAGACGATCTCCTCGATGTTCGGCGAGCGGCTCGACCGGGGATTCGCCGAGGCGACCGAGCGCGTCGCCGAGACGACGACGGGCCGGCTCACGAAGGAGCTCGCCGAGAAGTGGCGGCCGATCGGGGACGCGATCGAGTCGTTCTCCCTCGGGACGAAGGAGATGGTCCGCGAGGTCTCCGACACGTACAAGGTCGCGACGCAGACCCGCCTCCTCCTCAACGAGAACGCCCGACGGATCACCGACCTCGGGAAGGACATCGTGGCCCTCGAGGAGAGCCTGAAGCTCGTCGTGCAGCGCGCGATCGAGGAGGGGCTCGCGCCCCTCGAGGCCCGCCTCACCCAGGTGGAGGCACGCGTCGGCATCGTGCCGCCGAACCACGCCGCCGTCGAGGTAGGCGCGGTGGAGCCGGACCGCCCCGCCACGCCCGACTCCGGCGCCTAGACCCGGCGCGTCCCGGAATGACCCGGATCTCCCCCCGGCATCCCCGGTACCAAAGCCTCCGGACCCGGGCCCGACTCGCGGAGGCGGCCCGTCGGGGGCTCGTCGCCCCCGAGGGGCTCATCGCCCACGGACGCGGCGAGGCGTTCGATTACTTCCTCGGCGAGCGTTCGATCCCGTCGGCGCGCCGGGCGGAGCGGCTCGCCGCCCGCTGGCTCGCCAACGCCGAGCGACCGGTCCTCTCGGTGAACGGGAACGTCGCCGCCCTCGCGGCGGAGGGGGTGGTCCGGCTCGCCGAGGCGACGCCGCGGCTCGCCCTCGAGGTGAACCTCTTCCACCGCACCCCGGGACGCGCCCGGGCCGTCGCCCGTCGGCTCGAGGCGGCCGGGGCGAAGGGGGTGCTCGGGGTGCGGCCGACCTACCGGATCGCCGGGCTCCCCTCCGACCGGGCCGACGTCGACCGCCTCGGGATCGCGCGGGCCGACGTCTGCCTCGTGCCCCTAGAGGACGGGGACCGCGCCGCCGCGCTCCGTCGCCGGGGGATCCGGGTCATCTCGATCGACTTGAACCCGCTCTCCCGAACGAGCGAAACGGCGGACCTCCCGATCGTCGACGAGCTCACCCGGGCCCTCGAGGCCCTGCGAACGGCGATGCCGGGGGCGCTCGCCCGCCGGCGGGCCGGCCACTTTCCACCGTCGGACGCCTCGGGGCTCCTCGCATCGGCCCGGCGGGCGATGGTCGTCGGGCTCACTCGGCCCCGGGGACCGGGGACGCCTGCCGGGTCGCGGCGACCAGCTTTGCGGCGACCCGCTCGGTGAACCGCGCATCGCTCGCGTCGAAGGCGCCGACCTCGTTCCCGTCGACGTCGATCTCCCCGAGGACCTCCGGGCCGTCCCGGATCGGCACGACGAGCTCTGCGCGCGTCTCGACAAAGCAGGCGAGGTACTCGGGGCGGGTCCGAACGTCGTCGACGAGGATCGTCGCGCTCTCCCGGACCGCTCGACCGCAGATCCCCTGGCCGACGGGGATGACGAGGTGCTCCGTTGCCTGGTCACCGGCCCAGGCGACGAGGCGCAGGAGCGGGCCGTCGGATCGGTAGATCCCGACCCAGCGGTAGTGACGGAGCTCCGAGCGCAGGAACCGGCAGACCTCCGAGAGCGCCTCGGAGCCGGCGAGCCGGGAGAGGATCGCGTCGACCTGGAGGAGCGACGGCTCGACCTGGCGGGCGGGGATCGTCACGGGAGCGTCCGGTGCCGGGCGGACGCGCCGAGGGGGAGACTCCCCGCCGGGCCGGTTCGGCCGGCTCCGGCGTTTGAACTCCCGAGGCGTATTCCGCCACGAGCTTTCCAGACTCGCGCCGTACCGGACTGAGCCACCTCGGCACGCCCGTCGGACTGGGTAGGATCGGGGCCGATAAGCTTGTTGGCGCCGCCCGCGCGTTGGGGGGCGATTAGACGCGTTCCGTCGTCCAGCCGCACCGGGCGCAGCCCGACGCCCGTCGGCCCGGGGGGATCTCGCCGCCGCACTCCGGGCACGGCGGCTCGTCCATTCCGAGGATCGACAGGCAGTCGAAGCACGATCCCCCGCGGCGGTCGTTGGGGAGGACGACGACCTCCTTCCCGCAGTACGCGCATCGCTGGAACCGTTCCTCGGGGGCCGTGAACACCCGAAAATCGGCGGTGGAAAGCATCTGGGCCGCGCGAGCATCCGCCGCGTACATAAGCGCTTGGTCGCGACCACGCGCCGTCGCGTCGCGCGCGCGACCGGAGGCCAAAAAATCGGCCCTCCGGCCGTCGAGGACGGCGGCGAGCGGCGCCGCGCGCCCTACGGGTCGCGCCAGCGCGCCTTCGCCGCTGCGATCGCGAGGAGCGCCGCCGTGAAGGCGATGAGGACCCCCCAGTCCGTGAGGCGGGCCGCGATCGAGAGCGGCTCGAACCCGAAGGCATTGCGCATCAGGTCGGCGGCGTACGTCGTCGGGGACAGGTAGGCGTACTCGCGAAGCTTCGCGGGGAGGGCCGAGACCGGGTAGTAGACGGGCGGGATGACGGTGAGCCCGAGGGAGACGAGCGTCGAGAAGACGAAGGTCTCCCGGACGTCGGCGAAGTACGTGGCCAGGGTGAAACCTAGGCCAGAGGCGAACGCCCAGACGAGGAGGAGGACGGGGATCACCGTCAGGAGGGTGAGCCAGCTCACCGAGGTGTCGAGCACCCAGAGGAGGCCGAAGATGGCGACGCCGGGGAGCGAGTAGCAGAGCTCCGAGAGGGCGATCCCCGCGACGTAGACGGGGGCCTCGACCGGCGAGGCGACGAGGAGGTCCTGGAGCTTCAGGTCCTGCCGGTAGTGGGCCATGTCCGACTGGAGGCTGGTGCCGATGGAGATCATCGTCAGGACGAGGCCCCCGGCGAGGGCGTCGTGGAAGAGGCTCCCGTTGCTCGCGATGGTGATGAAGAAGAGGAAGGAGAGCGGCGAGGCGATCACGCCGAGGAGGTAGAGCGGCTGGGTCCGGATCGGGACGATCCCGTTCATGTAGGCGAGCGTGAGGAGCGAGCGCCCGCGGTGCCGGGTCTCCGCCATCTACCCCTCCCCCGGTCCGTCCTCGCCTTCGCTCGACTCGTCGATGGGTCGTCCGACGATCTGGAGGAAGATGTCCTCGAGGCTCACCGGCCCCAGGGAGACCCTCGCCCCTCGGGCAAGCGCCGCCGCGGCGAGCTCGCGCGCCGCTCCCTCGCGGGCGAAGACGATGAACCCGCCGTCGAATCCCCCGACCTCGCCGTACGGCTCGAGCTCCTCCCGGCGGAACCCGAAGACCGTGACCCGGTAGGGGAGGCGGACCCGGTCGCGGATCTCCGTCGGGCTCCCCTCGACCTTGACCTGGCCCCCCTCGAGGAGGGCGAGCCGGTCCGAGAGCGCCTCCGCCTCGTCGAGGTAGTGGGTCGTCAGGAGGATGGTCCGGTGCTCGCGCTTCGCCCGACGGATCGCGGCCCACACCTCGCGCCGGGCGACCGGGTCGAGCCCGGTCGTCGGCTCGTCGAGGAACACGACGTCGGCCTCGGAGGCGAGGACCATCGCGACCATCGCCCGGCGCCGCATCCCCCCGGAGAGCTGGCTCACGAGGCGGCGCTGGACGGGCCGCAGGCTCAGCTCGTCGAGGACCCGCTCCGTGCGCGCCCGGGCCTCCGGGCGGTCGAGGCCGCGCATCCTCAGGTAGAGAAAGATGAGCTCATCGACGTTGAGGAAGTAGAGCGGCCGAGACTCCTGCGGGACCGCGGCGATCCGAAGCCGGACCTGGGAAGCCTCCCGGACCACGTCGTGCCCGAGGACCTCGAGCTGGCCCGAGGTCGGCTGGAGCTGGGTCGCGGCGATCCGCACGAAGGTGGTCTTGCCGGCCCCGTTCCGGCCGATGAGTCCGTAGACGGAGCCGGAGGGGATCGAGAGGTTGACGCCCGAGAGCGCCTCGACCGACCGCGGGCCGTGGCCGTAGCGCTTGGAGACCCCGTGGGCGACGAGCGCCGCCCCGGCCGGGGCGGGGCGTGAGGGGAGGCTTTGGGCCATGCGCGCTCCGCCCGGGGGACCTACGAGACGACCTCGCCGAGCCGCCCGAGCTCGCGGGCGAGCTTGAGCTCCTGGGCGATCCGACGACCCATCGAGAGATCGGGCCGGACGAGGTCGGAGTAGCTCGAGCCGGAGATGAACAGGTTCGTCCCCGCCACGATGCGGCTCGAGATCTCGAAGACCTTGAAGACGAGCTCCTCGGTCATGATCCCCTCGACGCAGAACGGGCCGACCATGCCGCCAAAGAGCTCGATCGAGCGCGTGACGATCCGCGCCCCGACGTCGAACACCTGGGGGAGGAGGGACTCGCGGAGGACGACCGGGACGTTCCCCGTGACGACGAAGGTGGGCCGGATACCGGCCTTGAGGAGCTCCTCCTGCGCCCCGAGCTTGTAGAGCTCATCGATGTTCGCCTCGTCCCGACGGTCCATGCCGAGGAGCTCGAGGGAGCCGTGGCCGACCCGGTAGCCGCCCTGCGAGATCGGGGAGTAGAAGAAGTGGACGTAGTAGCGGGTCCCGAGGACGTACTCCTGGATGACGTGCGGGCCGGTCGCCCGGAACTCCCGGAGGCTCTCCCGGTTCTTGGCGAGGAAGAAGCCCTTCCCGCCCTTCGCCCCGTAGTACTTCACGATCACGGGCCCGTCGACCTCCGACGGGTCGACGAACCGCTCGGGCATGCGGACCCCCGCGGATTCGAGCCAGACCCGCTCCTTCTCCCGGTCCGACTCCCAACCGATCACCGCGCGGTTGCCGAACACCGGGACCGGAAGGGCTTGGAACTTCTCCGGCCCGATGTATTCGACGAACGAACCGTGCGGCACGAGGATCGCGTTCGCGCGATTGAGCTCATCGACCCGGCCGGGGAGATCGGAGTAGCGGTCAACGGAGAGGAAGCGGTCGGGCCGCCCGAGCGGGAACGCCTCGTAGAACCTCGGGAGCGGTCCTTGACAGATCCCGAGGCTCTGGAACCCCTCGGTCCGGGCCCCGTGGAAGATCTGGAGGGAGGAATGCGAGCAGAGGGTGGCGATCGTGGGCGGGGCATCGGCGAGCCGCTGGTAGTTCGATGGGGGCGAAAGCTCGATTCCCATACCGTTCCCCACAGGGCGGGGGATTTGGGGTTTGCCCCGCCGTTCCGGCGCCCCGCCCTAGGCACAGCCGGGTCCGATCAGTCGTCCGGGGCGGGCCGCTCGAGCTCCCAGTACCAGCGGATCCGTCGTCCTCCGGCGCCCGCGAGCCGCGCCCGGACCTCGGGGGGGACCGACCGGTCCTTCAGGAGCCGCCCGGCCGCGGCCGGGTCGTCCGGCGCCATGCGGCCGGTGAGCCCGTGCTCCTCGAGGAGGGGCCGGAGCCACTCGTCGGGGAACTCCCAGGTCGCCTCCGGCTTTCGTCGGGCGACCCGGCCGGTGCCCGGGATCCGGTGGACCTTGAGGCGATCGGCGGCCTCGTGCAGCTCGGCCGCCGCCGACCGAAGCTCCGTCTCGAGCCGGCCCTCCTCCTCGCGAAGCCGCGCGAACCGGTCGACGAGGTCTGCGAGATGGGCGCGCTCCGACTCGGGGACCCCGCGGAACTCCGGACAGAGCGATTGGAACTCGCAGCGCGGGCAATGCCGGCCCGGCGCCGGCTCGAACGACCGCGACCGGATACCGTCCCGGGCCGAGCCGACCCGGTCGAACAGCGACGAGAGCGCGTCGGGTCCCTTCGGCGGGACGGACAACGGGCGGAGCTGGCGGAGATGGTAGAGGGTGAGCGCCTCGACCGGCTCCCGGAAGTTCCGCTCGACCAGCACCTGGTAGAGGCCGAGCTGGTCCGACTCCCGCGCGTCCTCCTCCGAGAGTTCGCGGCTCGTCTTGTAGTCGACGATCTCGAGGCCCCCCGCGTCGGTCCGGTCGAGGCGGTCGATGTAGCCGTGGACCCGGATCCCGTCCCAGGTCGCCTCGAGGTGCTGCTCGACCGCGACCGGGCGGGGGAGGGCGCTCGAGAGGAGCCGCCAGTACGACGAGAGGATCTCCGCGCCGAGCCGCCGGTACCGCTCCTCCTCCTCGGCGGAGGTGTACCCCTCGGAGACCCAGGCCCCGCGGTACGCCTCGAGCAGCGTTTCGAGGGGCATCAGCTGGCCCGGGAGCTTCGCCGCCCCTCCCGGGAACGCGTCGAGCGTGCGCTGGCGGCCCCGGGGAGGCCCCGCCGGCGGGCCTGGGGACTCGGCGAGCGGGCGCAGGAGGGCCTCGAGGACCTCGTGGACGGTGCGACCGAACGAGAAGTACCCCTTCGGCGCCTCCTTGAGCCCGTCGACGTAGAGGAACTTCCACCGCTGCGGGCACTCGAGGTAGGCGCGGACCGACGAGTAGCTGAGCGGGGCCTCCGTGGTCGACGCCACGGAGCGGAAGGAGGGACCCGGGGAGATATCGTTGGCCACCGCGACCGCCCCGGAGGCCCCTCGCGAGCGGGGTGCCCCTCGCCGGGGCGCGGGCCGGAGCCATCCCCCAGGGCCCCGGCCTCTGACAAAAGGCTTTTTCCGCCGTTAGGCATCGTTGTCGTGGGTGTCGCCGACGGACTTCAACTCCCGGCTGGACCGGACCGTCCGCGCACGCGACTCGTTGCTCTGTGTCGGGCTCGACCCCGACCCGGCGCAGATCCCGGCCTCGGTGGCCGGGGCGGGGACCCCGGCCCGTCTCACGAAGTTCCTCGACGGGATCGTCCGCACGACCGCTCCCCACGCGGCCGCGTTCAAGTGCCAGCTCGGATCCTACCTGTCCTTCGGGGCCGCCGGCCTCGCCCAGCTCGAGCGCCTGACCGCGCTCATCGGGACGAACCACCTCAAGATCCTCGACCTGAAGGCGAACGACATCCCCAACACGATGCGCCTCGTGCGCGATGGGGCGTTCGGCGCGCTCGGCTTCGACGCGATCACGGTGAGCCCCTGGCTCGGCTGGGAGACGCTCGAGCCGTTCGCCGAGGACCCGGAGCACGGCATCTTCGTCGTCGCCCACTCCTCGAACACGGGGGGACCCGACTTCCAGGAGATCCCGACGCCCCGAGGGCCCCTCTGGCTCGCGATCGTCGCCGAGGTGGGCCGGATCGCCGCGGCCCACAAGAACGCCGGGATCGTGATGGGGGCGACCTACCCGGAGGCGCTGCGCATCAGCCGGAAGCGGCTCGGGGACGGGGTGCCGATCCTGATCCCGGGCGTCGGCGTGCAGGGCGGGCGGCTCTCGACCTCGGTGCGCGAGGGGGTCGACCAGACCGGCCGGGCCCTGCTCGTCAACTCCTCCCGCTCCATCCTGTTCGCCTCCTCCGGATCGGACTGGGCCGAGGCCGCCGGCCGGGAGGCCCAACGGATGCAGGAGCAGATCAATCAGCTGCGGTCAGGCTTCCGTAAAGCATGACCAGCTGGTCGACCACGGTCCGGACGTCGTAGCGCGCCTCCGCGCGACGCCGCCCGGCCTCGCCCATCCGTCGGGCCCGGGTCGGGTCCGAGAGCAGTTCGGCGACCCGGTCGGCGAGCTCCGGAGCGAGGAGCGGCTCCGTGAGGAGTCCCTCCTGGCCCGGCTCGATCACCTCGCGCACCCCGGGCATGTCCGCGACGATCACCGGAATCCCGCACGCCATCGCCTCGGCGACGGCGAGCCCGAACCCCTCGAGCCGATTGTGCGAGGGGAAGACGAAGAGGTCCGAGGCCCGGTAGTACGACGGCAGCTCCGCATCGGACACGTCCGGGCAGAAGCGGACCCGCTCGGCGACCCCCAGCCGGCGGGCGAGGGCGGTCAGGGAGGCGAGGCCGGGGCCGCGGCCGACGACGACGAGGGCGACGTCGGGCGGGAGGCGGGCGAGGGCCCGGAGAACCACGTCGAGCCCCTTGTGGGGGACGAGGCGTCCGGTGAAGAGGAGGACCCGCCGGTCGGCGAGCCCGAGCCGGGCGCGCACCGCCTCGCCGGAGATGCCCGGGTGGAAGCGCTCGAGGTCGACCGCGGACGGGATGATCTCGACCGGGCGGCCCCGCAGCGGGGCCGAGGTCTCCGCGTAGCTCCGCGTGTGGGTGACGATCCGCTGCGCTCGGTCGAGGACGGACGACAGGAAGAGCCCCTCGTAGAGCGCGGTGAGGAGCCGGCCACCAGCCCCCGCCCGGTATAGGTCGCAGTGGTAGGTGAGGCAGACGGGCGTCGATCGTCGCTTGAGCCCCCGGGTCGCGAAGTAGGCGGTCAGGGGCGGGGGATAGTGGACGTGGACCACGTCCGCGGGGAGGTCCCGTACGACCCGCGCGAGTCCGGTGTCGATTGGGGTGTCGAGGACGACCCCTCGGGTCCGGACGCGGAGGACCCGGTATCCAGCCCGCGCCTCCTCCTCGGGGAGCGAGCGGTCGTAGCGGGAGGTCAGGACGGTCACCTCCTCGCCCCGGCGGGCGAGCTCCTCGGTGAGGCGGCGGACGTGGGCCTCGACCCCGCCCGCGTGGGGATCGTAGAACGGGCTCACCTGGACGATGCGCACGTTCGGACGCTCGGCCCCCGCCGCCCGCGGCTCGGTTACGCCCGGCCGGCGGCCCGGTGGGGGTCCGAACGGGACTCCCGCGTCTGCATGATCTCCGCGGGGGGGACGGTTCCGATGTCGATCCCCCGCATCGGCTCGCCGAGCCCGTCGGAGACCCGGGCCAGGAGGGCCGAATCCTCCGGGTGCGTCGACGCCTCGACGATCGCGCGCGCCACGCGCATCGGGCGCTCCGCCTTGAAGATCCCGCTGCCGACGAACACCCCGTCGACGCCGAGGAGCCGGCAGAGGGCGGCGTCGGCCGGAGTGGCGATTCCGCCGGCGGCGAAGTTGACGACCGGAAGGCGGCCCAGCTTCTGGACCTCGGCGACGAGCTCCTCGGGGACCCCCTCCTCCTTCGCCCACGCGTGGAGCCCCTTCGCGGGCATCTTGGCGAGCGCGGCGACCTCCTCGTTGACCTGGCGGATGTGCCGGACCGCCTCGACGACGTTGCCGGTGCCGGCCTCGCCCTTCGTGCGGATCATGGCGGCCCCCTCGTCGATCCGGCGGAGCGCCTCGCCGAGGTTCCTCGCCCCGCAGACGAACGGCACGGTGAACCCCTTCTTCGGGACGTGTCGGAACGGGTCAGCGGGGGTCAGGACCTCCGATTCGTCGATCATGTCGACGCCGAGGGACTCGAGGATGTGGGCCTCCGCGATATGCCCGATGCGGCACTTCGCCATCACGGGGATGGAAACGTGGTCCTGGATCTCCTTGATCTTCCGCGGGTCGGCCATGCGGGCGACCCCGCCGCTCGCGCGGATGTCGGCGGGGACCCGCTCGAGGGCCATCACCGCCACGGCGCCGGCCTCCTCGGCGATCTGGGCCTGCTCGGCCGTCGTGACGTCCATGATGACCCCGCCCTGCTGCATGCGGGCGAACCCGCGCTTCACGAGTTCGCTGCCGAATCGGATCTCAGGGGGGGGCGTCGCCATCGGGGGGAAGCACCGGATTCGGGCTTATCTCATTTCTTACGCCGACCGGACGCCGGGGGCCTCCCGCGTCGGCCCCCCAACTCCCTTCGCCGGGGGGACGGAATCCCGCCGGGGCGTTACCGATATAGACCCCCCCGCGGTGGGCCGCCCGCTGGGGGAGCTGATGCACCGGCTGAGAGGACGGAACGCCGCTTCCGTCGACCCCATGAACCTGATCGGGGTAATACCCGCGAAGGGAACGCCATGGGCCGGTTGATCGCTCCCCCCGGGGAACGGGGGGCAAGGTGGCGATAGGGCCGGCGTCGGAGACCTCGGGGAACTCACCGCGGCGGCGGTTCCGCCCCGGCCGGACCGGCCGCGTGCTGTTGATCGTGGGCGTGGCGGTCCTGGTCGTGATCGCCGGCCTCGGCCTCTCGGCCTACCTCGCCGCCCAGGAACCGACGCTCACGATCGTCACGTACGAGAGCCTGTTCGGCGGGTGCGGATCGGCGAACCTCACCGCCCTCGCCGACGACTTCGGGGCCGCGCACGATGTGCACGTCGCGATCGATTGCTACTCGGGCACCCTGTCGAGCCTCCTCATCTCCAACGAAGGGGGTTCGGGGATCGACCTCGTGGTCGGCCTCGACGAGATCACCGCCCCGCAGGCCGACGCGGCCGGCGTCCTCGTCCCGTACACCCCCCCCGAGGTCGCGAACGAGTCCCCCGCGCTCCAAGCGGAGATCGCCCCCGACCACAGCGTGACGCCGTACGAGTACGGCTACCTCGCGATCGACTACACGCCCGCGTTCTCGGAGCTGACGGACGGGGCGGTCCGCGACCTCACGCTCCAGGACTTCGCCGGGAACTCGACCTGGTCGCGGGACCTGTTGATCGAGGACCCGACGACCGACATCACCGGCGAGGAGTTCCTCCTCTCGGAGATCGCCTTCTACCAAGGGGTCCTGCACCAGAATTGGACCACGTTCTGGCGATCGGTGGACCCGACGGTCCAGGTGAGCGATTCGTGGTCGGACGCGTACTCGGCGTTCACCACCCCGCCCGATAGCCCGCCGATGCTCGTGAGCTACAGCACCGATCCCGCGGCCGCCGCCGGATCGGGATACCCGCCGTTCAACTCGACCCTCTACCATTGGAACGGCACCCGCTACGCGTGGCAGACGATCTACGGCGTCGGGATCGTCAAGGGGACCCGGCACCTGGCGCTCGATGAGGCGTTCGAGGACTACCTCCTGAGCGGGCCGGTCCAGTCGGAGATCCCGACGAACGAGTGGGTCTACCCGGCGAACCAGACGGTCGAGCTGCCGGGGAGCTTCGTGTGGGCCGCGAACCCGGCGGGCGCGGTCGACCTGAACTCGATGATCCCGGCGGGATCGATCCCGGCGGACCTCCCCGGCTGGCTGGACCAATGGCAGACGATCTACGATCAGGTGGGCGGATAGTCTCCCCCGATCTCGACCTCCTCTGGACGCTCCCCGTCATCGCCTTCGTCGGGGCGTTCACGGTCCTCCCCGCGATCGCGCTGTTCGGCGGGGGCCTCGTCTCGGGGGGCGGGGTCAGCGGCCTCGCGCACCTCCTCGCCGATCCGCTCGACCAGCGGGCTATCGGAAACTCGCTCCTCGAGGGCGGGGCGAGCGCCCTCGCCGCGTTCGCGATCGGCTACCCGGTCGGGGTCTTCCTCGGTCGGACCGCCTTCCGGGGCCGGTCCCTCCTCCTCGCCACCCTGCTCGTCCCGTTCCTCCTCCCGACGATCGCCGTCGTCGTCGGGATCGAGGAATGGTTCGGACCCGCCGGCATCGTCTCCGGGGCGCTCCCGCCCCTCGCCGCTCTCGGCTCGGGCTTCGGGGGGATCGTCGCCTCGAACGTCCTGTTCAACGCCCCGGTCGTCATCCTCCTCACGGTCGTGGGGGTCGGCTCGGCCTCCGCGGAGCTCGAGGAGACGGTCGCCACGCTCGGCGGGAGCCCGGCGAGGGCGTTCCGGGAGGTCTGGGGGGGCCCGTCCCTCCTGGGCGCGTTCGCCGGGGCCCTCCTGACGTTCGTCTTCTCCGCGCTCGCCTTCGCCGGACCGATCCTCATCGGCGGAGCGAAGTGGTACACCCTCGAGGCCGAGGTCTACGTCCAGGCGTCGACGCTCGCCCAGGCGATGCCGGCAGCCCTCCTGGCCCTCGTGGGGGTCCTGCTCCTCGCCGGCCCGGCCGCGCTGTTCGCCCTGACGAGCGCCAAGCTTCGGCCGACGACCCGTCGTCGGGCGGCCGAGCCGCGGCCGTTCGACCCGGCTCGACCGAGCCATTGGATCCTCGGCGCGTGGACCGTCGTCGTGGGGGGCGGGATCATCGCGCTTCTCGCGACGATCGTCGTGCGAGGGCTCTCCCCGCTCGCCCGAGCGCCGACGACCGAGGACCCGCTCGCAACGCTGTTCGGATCGCACGTCACCTCGCTGCTCGGCCTCTCCACGTCCGGGGCCCTCGCGAACACGCTCCTCTACGCCGGCCTTTCGAGCGCGGCCGCGCTCCTCCTCGCGCTCCTCGCGGCCCGCGGGATCGCCCGACGCCCGGGGCTCGAGCGGGCCCTCGGGGCGCTCGCGTTCACCCCCCTCCTCATCTCGCCGGTGGTCCTCTCCTTCGCCCTCTCGCGGACCTACTCGGCCGGGCTCGGTGGCGCCTCGGCTGCGCCCGTCCTGATCATCGTGAGCCAGGCGACGCTCGCCCTGCCGTTCGTCCTCCAGTCCCTCACGATCGCGCTCGCTTCGACGAGCCCCGCCCCGGCGGAGGCGGCACGCACCCTGGGGGCGACCCCGCGGCAGGCCTACCTCGACATCGAACTTCCCGCGATCGCCCCGGCGCTGCGCACGAGCGCCCTGTTCGGGCTCGCCCTCGGGCTCGGGGAGTTCACCGCGACGAACTTCCTCGCGACCCCCTCCTCCACGACGCTGACGGTCGAGGCCTACCGCCTCGAAGGGATCCGCCTCCCCGGGCTCGCCGGCACGGTCGCGGCGCTCCTCGTCCTCACGAGCCTCGTCGTCTTCGGCGCGACCGCGGCGTGGGGGGAGCCGAGTGCCCGACCCCTCTAGCCCGCCGCGCCTCGAGCTCTCCGGGGTCCGCGCCTCGGTCGGGGGGGAGGTGGTCCTCGACGGGATCGACCTCGCGGTCGCGCCCGGCGAGTTCCTCGCCCTCATGGGCCCGAACGGCAGCGGCAAGACCACGCTCCTCCGCGCGATCGCGGGCCTCGGCCGCCTCGATCGGGGGACGATCCGCATCGACGGCGAGCGGGTCGACGGGCGACCGACCCACCGTCGGGGCGTTGGCCTCCTTGCCCAGGAGCCGGCCCTCTTTCCGCGGCGCACCGTCGCGGAGAACATCGCCTACGGCCTCGAGCTCGCCCGCTGGCCGGAGCCCAAGATCGACGCCCGCGTCCGGGCGATGGTCGGGCTCGTTCGGCTCGGCGGGCTCGAGGACCGTCGGTCGGAGGCGCTCTCCGGCGGGGAGCGCCAGCGGGTCGCGCTCGCCCGCACCCTCGCGCCGGGACCGAGCGTGGTCCTGCTCGACGAGCCGTTCGCCTCCGTCGATCCCGAGCGCCGCCATGGCCTTCGGGCCGATTTCCGGCGGGCGCTCGCTGCGACGGGGATCAGCGCGATCCACGTCACGCACGACCGCGAGGAGGGTCTGTTCCTGGGGGACCGGGTCGCCCTCCTCCTCGAAGGCCGCATCGCGCAGACCGGCCCGCCGGGCGCGGTCTACCCCGCCCCGGCGAGCGCGTCGGCCGCCCGCTTCCTCGGCTACAACGTCCTCGCGGGAGCCGACGGCGCGCGGATCGCCGTCGACCCCAGGGCAATCGAGCTCTCCGAGGACGGCGACGGCCTCGACGGCGTCGTAGAGATCGCGGGGATCACCCCCGAAGGGTTCGCCGCGGTCGTCCGGCTGGACGGCGGGGACCGGATCGAGGTGCGGGGCGCGCTCGGTCCGCCCGCGCCGATGGCGGGGCGACCGATCCGGGCGCGGTGGCGACGGTCGATCCCGCTCGATGGGT
>JASHSI010000085.1 GCA_030040915.1 Thermoplasmata archaeon
CGAGTCAAACTCGGTGACGTAGACGTCGCCGTTCGCCGGGTCGTAGACCCCGTCGTACGCCCCGCTCCCGCCGTCCACGAGGGCGAGCTCGTGGGTCCCGTTGAGGACGCTGATGTTGGACGAGCTCTGGTCCCCGACGTAGACGTACCCGTTCGCCGGGTCGTACGTCACGGACCGCGCGCCGACGCCGACGCTGACGTTCGCCACGACGGCCGTCCCGTTGAGGACGCTCACGGTTCCGGAGCCGGCGTTCGTCACGTACTCGTAGCCATCGGCCGCGTCGTAGGCGGCGAACTCGGGGAGTGTGCCGGTCGTGACATTCCCGAGGAGGATGGTCCCGTCGATCACGCTCACGTTCGACCCGCCGCTGTTCTCGACGTAGACGTAGTCGTTCGCCGGGTCGTACGCGACCCCGAGCGGATTCGCTCCCACCCGGATCGTGGTCACCACGTAGGTGCCCGAGATGACGCTCACCGTGTCGGAGAGGAGGTTTGTGACGTACAGGTAGCCGTTCGAGCTGTCGAGGGCGGCGAACTCCGGATCGCTCCCGACCTGGATCTTGCCGACGACGGAGAAGCCCGAGACGAGGCTCACATTATCCGTCCCGGTGACCATGACGTAGAGGTAGTGATTCGAGGGGTCGTACACGCTCGACCTTGGGTGCGCCCCGACCTTCACCGCCGTGACGTAGCCGGTGCCGTTGTAGACCGAGAGGTCCGAGGTGATACCGTAGTTCGACGCGTACATGTCCCCGTCAAGCGGGTCGTACGTAACGCTCAGCGGGTCGTCCCCGGACTGGGGGCTCGCGAGCAGCTGGTTCGAGGAGCCGGATATGATGCTGACGTTGTTCGATCCGTAGTCGGCCACGTAGACGTCGCCGTCGGCGGGGTCGTAGTCGATCCCGGAGGGCTGCGCGCCGGTGTTGTTAAGGTTCCCGATCACCACGTTCGCGAGGAGGCTCACCCCGTTCAGCGGTGGGTTCGAGCCTGAGAGCGCGCGAGGCTGGGTCCGGACGCCGACGACCGCCGCGAGCGGAGGCGGGGGTGCCGCGCCGTCAGCTGGGCGGGGGACCGGACCGGTCGGCTGTTGGGCCGATTTGTGACCGGGAAATGGCAACATCCCCGTGGTGGACCCGAGGAGGAGAGCGAGGAGAATCGCCCCGGCGACGGTCCGGGTCCTTAGCGTAGTGCTGCGCATCCTGCTCGAGCCGCGCCCGAGGACGAGCCCCGACCTCCGCCGGCCTAGGCGCCGGGCGCTGGATATGCGTTGCCCCCGCCACCCCCGGCCAACGGGGGCGGCGCCGAGTGTCCGGGGCGCGGTGGCGGGGCGCACTTATCGTCCAGACGGACCTCGGGGGGCCCGTGGAATCGTATTTTTCCGCGCTCGAGGCAGAGGTCGAGCGGGCGTACGGGCGGGCAAAGGAGGCCCGCGCCCAAGGGCTCGACCCGGAACTCTCGGTGGAGATCCCTCGGGCGCAGGACATGGCGATGCGCGTGGAGAAGCTCCTCGGCCACCTCCACCTCGACGGGTTGTCGGGCGAGATCCGGGCTCGCGCCGCCGAGATGCCGCGCGAGGAGGTGGCCCTCACGATCGCCCGCCGGCTCGCCCGCGACCCCGAGCGCGGCGAGGACCTCGAGTCCCGGCTCGACGCGGCCCTCCGCGTCGGCCTCGCCATCCTGACCGAGGGGATCCTCGTGGCCCCGCTCGAGGGGCTCGCCGAGGTCCGCCTCACCGGGGGTCGGGGGGAGGCCTCCTACGTCGAGCTACGCTACGCCGGCCCGATCCGGGCGGCCGGGGGAACGGCGCAGGCGCTCTCCGTCCTTCTCGCCGACATCGTGCGACGCGACCTCGGGATCGGGGCGTACTCCCCGGACGCCGCCGAGGTGGGGCGCTACCAGGAGGAGATCCCGCTCTACAAGCACCTCCAGCACCTGCAGTACGTCCCGACGGCGTCGGAGATCGCCACCGCGGTGCGCCACGTCCCCGTCTGCATCTCCGGCGAGGCGACGGAGGGGGACGCCGAGGTGAGCGCCTTCCGCGACCTCCCCCGCGTGCCGACGAACGGGGTCCGTGGGGGCGCCTGCCTCGTCCTGGCCGAGGGGCTCTGCCAGAAGTCGGCGAAGCTCCGCAAGATCGTCGAGAAGCTCGGCGTCCCCGGCTGGGGGTTCCTCGCCGAGCTGGGCCACGCGCGCCCCGACGGATCCGAGGAGGCCGGTCCACCGAAGTACCTCCGCGAGGCGGTCGGCGGCCGCCCGGTCCTCGCCTACCCGGGTCGCCCGGGCGGCTTCCGCCTCACCTACGGGCGGGCCCGGACGAGCGGCCTCGCCTCCCTGGCGGTGAACCCGGCGACGATGGTCCTCCTCCGACGGTTCGTGGCGATCGGTACGCAGGTGAAGGTCGAGTTCCCCGGCAAGGCCTCGGCGATGGCCCTCTGCGACTCCGTCGAGGGGCCAATCGTCGAGCTCGACGACGGCACGCTGACCGCGGTCCACGACCGGGCCCGAGCCGAGCGCCTCCTCCCCCGGGTCCGGCGCCTCGTCGACCTCGGGGAGATCCTCGTCCCGTTCGGCGAGTTCCTCGAGAACAACCGGTCCCTCGTCCCCGGGGCGTACTCGATCGACTGGCACATCGCCGAGCTCAAGCGGGCCGGCGTCCCCGAGGAGGCCGACGGCCGCCCACCGACCTACGCCGAGGCGGTCGAGGCGTCGCGCTCGCACGGGGTGCCGCTCCATCCCCGCCACCTCCTGTTCTGGCACGACCTCGCGCCGGAGGAGATCGCGGAACTGTCCCGATTCGTCGAGGAGCGGGGCCGATGGCGGGAGGACCGTCTCCTCCTTCCCCCGGACGACGCGATGCGGGAGCGGCTCGTGCGGCTCGGCTTCCTTCACACCCCGGCCGCCGGCGGGGGGCTCGCCGGCGAGCCGATCGTCTCGGCGGCGCTCCTGGGCGGCCTCGGGCTCGCCGGCCGCGGGGAGCGGATCGAGCGGCGGGTCGATCTCGAGCCGCTCGAGGGCGAGGCGCTCGCGCTCGTGAGCCGCCTCGCCGGAGTACCGGTGCGGGCCCGGGGGCCGTCGCGGGTGGGGGCCCGGGTAGGCCGGCCCGAGAAGGCGCGCGAGCGCACGATGAGCCCGAACGTCCACGCGCTCTTCCCAGTGGGGGAGACCGGCGGCGCCCGCCGATCGATCCCCGAGGCGGCCCGGAAGGCGGCCGACCGCCCGCCGACGGTCCAGCTCGGGGTGCGGAGCTGCCCTGCGTGCGGCCGGTCGACGGTCTGGCTGAAATGCGCGTGCGGCGCTCACACCGAGCCGACGGGCGACGTCGCGGGGCATGAGCTCCCGGTCGGCGCCCTCTGGGACGGGGCGATCCGGCGCCTCGCGCTCCACCGGGTCCCCGAGGTGAAGGGGGTCAAGGGGCTCACCTCGCCGGGGAAGGTCCCCGAGATGCTCGAGAAGGGGATCCTGCGGGCGAGCCACGGCGTCTCGGTCTACCAGGACGGGACGAGCCGTTTCGATCTCACCGACCTCCCGTTGACCCACTTCCGGCCGGGCGAGATCGGGCTCTCGGTCGAGCGTGCTCGCGAGCTCGGCTACGAGTCGGACTGGGCCGGTCGCCCCCTGGTGTCGACCGACCAGCTGGTCGAGCTCCGTCCTCAGGACCTCGTCGTCTCCCGCTCCTGCCTCGCCTACCTAGTGAGGATCGCGCAGTTCGTCGACGACGAGCTCACCTGGCTGTACGGGCGGGAACCGTTCTACCGAGTGCGCCGGGAGGAGGAGCTCGTCGGACACCTCGTGGTCGCGCTCGCCCCGCACACGTCCGGCGGGGTCGCCGGTCGGCTCATCGGGTACACCGAGGCGGAGGCGTGCTTCGCGCACCCGGTATTCCACGCCGCCAAGCGCCGGAACTGCGACGGCGACGAGGACTCGGTGACCCTCCTCCTCGACGCGCTCGTCAACTTCTCGCGCGCCTACCTGCCCGAGAGCCGCGGGGCCCTCATGGACAAGCCGCTCGTGCTCACGACCCGGCTCGATCTCTCCGAGGTCGACAAGGAGGCCCACAACCTCGACGTGGTGTTCCGCTACCCGATCGAGTTCTACCGGGCCGGCGAGGCCCGGCGCCCGGCGAAGGAGGTCGAGGGGCTCATCGAGACGCTCGGCCGCCGGGTCGGGCGGCCGGATCCGCTCTCGGAGATCGCCTTCACGCACGACACCACCGACATCGCGGGCGGTCCCGTTCGGTCCGCCTACCGCGAGGCCGGATCGATGAGCTCGATCGTGGAGGAGTCGCTCCTCCTGACCGCGCAGATCCGCGCGGTCGACCTCGCCGACGCGGTCACGCTCGTCCTCAACGCCCACTTCCTCCCGGACCTCATGGGGAACCTGAAGAGCTACGCCACGCAGCGTTTCCGCTGCAAGAAGTGCGGGACCACCTACCGTCGGCCCCCGCTTTCCGGTCGTTGCACCGAGAACCGCCCGCCGCTTGGCCCCTGCGAGGGCGAGCTCCTCCCGACCGTCTTCGAAGGGGCCGTGCGGAAGTACCTCGGCCTCTCCCAGCGCCTCGCGGCGACCCCGGGGGTCACGCCGTACGTCCGCCAGAGGATCCAGCTCCTCGAGTCGTCGCTCTCCACGCTCTTCCCCGAGGCGCCGCGCGCCGCCTCGCTCGACGGCTTCTCGACCGATCCGTCGGCCGGATCGGGCCCCGGCCCGACGGAGGGATCGACGGGCGCGTCGGCCTCCAAACCGCCAAATACCGAGAGGACGGTCGGTCCCCCGACGGGCTTGTAGGGTAGTCTGGACTATCCTTTTGGCCTTCGAAGCCAAAGACCCGGGTTCGAAATCCCGTGGCCGCGCCCGGCCCGGGGCGAACCTCCCGGCAAGCCCGTCCCGGGGTCGGTCCTAGCGGAAGTAGCCGGTCGCCGGGGGCTCCGCGCGCTTCTCCTCCTCCGGCTTCACCGCCTCGACGATGTCGATCGAGAGGAGGGCGTTGAGCGGGATCAGGCGGATGCGGCCCTTGTCGCGTTTCGACGCCGCTTCGAGCTCGAGCGCGAGGGAGCTGTCCCCCCCGATCGAGACGAGGCCGCGGAACGTTCCCTCGGAAAGGAGGACGTCGTCCTTGCCCCCCGCGGAACGCACGCTGACCTTCGATCCGACCGTGAAGGCGATCATCGGCTTCTTCGCCGGAGCCGGGGCGCTCATGGGGCGACCCCCGAGCGCGCCTTGGACGGCCGGCCGACGGGTGCGGCCGCTCGGGCGGCCGCCTCCCGCTCGAGGAGCCCCTGGAGGTGGTCGATCGTCTCCCGGTAGCGCCGCAGCGCGTTCTGTGCGTTCGCCTCGGCGAAGTCCCACGCTCGTGCGAGGTTTCCGTAGCGCATCCGGTATCCCTTCCGTCCCTTGCCGTCGACTTCCCCGGCGACCTCCTCCAAGAGGTCGAGGGACTTCAGCTTGTTGAGGTGGCGGTAGACCGACGGCTTCGAGCTCTTGAGCACCGCCGCGAGCTCCTCGGCGTACCACGGCCGGGCGGGGTCCCGCAGGAGGCACTCGCGGACAAGCCGGTAGCCGAGGCTCTCCCGGGCCGGACCCTCCCCGGACCGGGCGTCGTCGTGCTCCGGCAGATAGCCGACCCACCGCAGGAGTTCCGTGAGGACCTCGTCCGGGTCCTGGACCGGCGTGAGGGGGGTCCGGTACCTCAGCGTGAGCTCGAAGGGCATCCTTGGGCCGGAGACGGGTCACCCGATAAAAGACTGGTCTCCACTCACCTTTCGGGCCGGCTCCCCGCCCTCTTGGGACCGTTTCACGACCTCTCCTCCCCTATTTCCGCCACGACCACGAACGCCTCTCGTCCGTTCGTCGGGGGCTCCGTGTTCCTCTCCTACCGATATCGACTCCACCCCACTCCCCCTCAGGAGCAGACCTCTGCCACTACCCCGGCGAACTGGGATTCCTGTGGAACCACTGCCTCGCCCAACGTCGGGATTCGTGGCGGGATCGCCACGAGACGATCACGGGCCTCGACCCGCAGGCCCGTCTCAAGGAATGGCGCGCCTTCGACCGAGCGGGTGTCGGCGCCGTCCCTTATGATGTGGCCCGGGACTGCGTTCACCGCCTCGACTTCGCCTACCAGGCCGCCTTCCGGCGTTGTAAGGCGGGGGTGCGGCCTCCCGGGTTCCCCCGCTTCCGCCGCGAGCTCCGCTCGCTAACCTACATCCCGACCCCGTCACTCTGGATCGTCACCCCGGGCGCTCCCGTTCAAATCCCCGTCCCGAAGATCGGTCCGGTCCGGGTCCGCCGACATCGGGAGCCCCCCCTCGGGACCCCCAAGAGCGTGACCATCGACCGGGAGAGCACTTCCCGATGGTTCGTCACCGTCCAATACGAGCTCCCGGACCCGCCCCTTCCGCCGGACACCGAGCCGAGCCGACCCGTCGGGATCGACCTCGGTCTTCGCCATCTCCCCACCCTCTCTTCGGGGGAGATCGTTGAGCCGCCCCACTACTTGGCCCGGTCGGAGAAACGCCTCGGCCACGCCCAGAGGCAGCTGGCTCGGAAGAAGAAGGGGTCCCACCGCCATCAGCGTCAGCGGGAGCGGGTCGCCAGGATCCACGCCACGGTGCGCCGTCAACGACGGGACTTCGCCCACCGATTGACCTCGGACTGGGCGAAGCGACACGACCTCGTCGCCTTCGAGGATACCGATTTCGCCGAGTTCCGAGAGGGGAATCGGCTGGCGAATGGAATGGCGGACGCCGGTTGGGGGAGGCTTCGCCAAATGGCGGAGTACAAGTTGGCGTTGCGATCCGGGCGGTACGTGGAGGTGGCGGCTCGGGGGACGACGCAGACCTGTTCGTCCTGCGGGCGACTCGCGGAGCCGCCGCTGACCCTGAAGGACCGCGTCTTTCGATGCCCGTGCGGTCTCGAGATGGATCGGGACCTCAATGCCGCTCGCAACATCCTCCAACGGGAGATAAGTGGGGTACGCCGGAACACGGCGGAACTGAAGCGCGTGGAGAG
>JASHSI010000086.1 GCA_030040915.1 Thermoplasmata archaeon
CGATGCGGCTCGTCCTCGGGGACGTCGAGTTCACCGTCGCGCCGGCGGGCGGCGCCGTGGTCTACAACTACTCGGCCGACACCGGGGCGACCGAGTTCGCGGTCGCCCCCAGCTACACCTGCGACGGGTCGACGTACGAGGCGCTCACCGACTACGAGGAGGTGTACGACACGAGCGGGCCGGTCCCGCCCTACTCCTTCCCCTTCACGAACACGACCGCCGCGGGCGGGGCGACCGTGAACTGGACGAGCGACCTCGCCGGCGCCCCCGCGTCGGTCCGCGTCGCGATCGACGGCCCGAACCTCACCGTCGAGAACGTCCCGTTCTCCCTCGCCGCAAACGCGACCCTCCTCACCGAGGCCGGAGCGGACCCCGTCGCCTTCTCGGAGGCGATCGACGTCGCCGAGATCGCCCCCGCCGGCACGCTCGAATTCGCCCTCTCGGGGAAGGTGCCGGGGGGTAGCGTCGCGATCTCGCCGGCGAGCGGATCGGCGCCGTTCTCCGCGAACCTCTCGGTGAACCTGACGAGCGCGCTCGGCGCCGCGACCGTGGATCCGATCGAGGTCGAGCTCCGGGACGCCTCGGGGGTGTACGCGAGGATCCGCGTCGAGGTGGTCGTCGAACCGACCCTCTCGGCCTCCGCCCCGTCGCCCTCGCGGCCCGACGTCGACGTCGGGATCCCGGTCCTCCTCACCGAGGACGCGACGGGGGGGAGCGGCCTCTACGCGTACGACTGGCAAGGTCTCCCGGCCGGTTGCCTGGGGAGCACCGCGGTGGTCCAATGCATCCCTACGGGGACCGGCACCTACCTCGTGAACGTCACGGTGACCGACTCGCTCGGGATCACCGCGGTCTCCTCCGACCTGGGGCTGACCGTGTACGCCGACCTCGCCGTGAACCTCACCGAGAACCGTAGCTCGCTCGACGTGGGCGAATCGGTGCTCCTGACGGCCGAGGTGACGGGAGGGTCCCCGGGGGCGTCCACGAGCTGGTCCTCGGCGGAGGCGGCGGGGTGTTCCCATCGGGGGGCGTCGCTCGTCTGCGCTCCGTCGGCCCCGGGCGAGTTCGGGATCGGGTTCACCGTCGTGGACTTCGGGGGGGGCGAGGCCTCGGCCGCGACGACCCTCGTCGTCCTCTCCGCCCCGGAGCTCAACGCTACGGCGAACCCGGCGGTCGTCGAGATCGGCCACGCCGTGCTCCTCTCGATCGAGCCGTCCGGCGGGTCGGGGGGGTACGTCGCCGTCTGGACCGGGCTCCCGGCGACCTGTCTCGCCGCCTCGATGGAGAACTTCTCTTGCCTCCTTGACGCGCCCGCCACCATCCACGTCTCCGTCCAGGTCACCGACTCGAACGGCGGTACGAGCCCCTTGCGGAACCTCACGGTGAGGGCGGTCGCGCCGCCCACGGTCTCCTTCGGGACCGACCTGGCCGAGGCGACGGCCGGCGCCTCGTTCGCCCTGGCGGCGACGGTAGGCGGCGGAGCCCCCCCGTACCGCTACGCGTGGTCGGGGCTCCCTCCCGGGTGCTCGGGCGGGGACGCCTCCACGCTCTCGTGCGTCCCGTCCTCCGCGGGGACCTTCGTGGTCGAGGTCAACGTGACCGACTCGCTGAGCGGTTCCTCCCACGCGTCGGTGTCCGTCCACGTGAACCCGGCCAATCCCCTCCCGGACCGGGTCCTCGAGTACGGCGGGGTCCTCGTCGCCGGGCTCGCCGCGTTCGCCGGGGTCATGATCTGGCGGCGCCGTCGCCGGCGGGGGCGGACGGCCTCCCCTCTCGAGGAGAGCGCGGGCTCTTCCCGAAGCGCTTAAGGCGCGGGAGCGGTCGACCGCGCCGGTGGGCCGGTAGATCAGCCCGGAAGATCGCTACCTTGGCAAGGTAGAGGCCGCGAGTTCAAAGGGGCGAGCGGGGCCCGTCCCCCTCGTCCGGAACCTCTCGCCCGGTCCACTCCTCGCGCGCGCGCTCCGATAGGGAAATCGTTCCGTGTCGAACCCATCGAACGACGTTGAGCGGCACGGATTTATAGCCGCCCCCGCGTCGCGTACCCGTGGACGTGAGCCTGCGGGAGAAGATCGCCGGCGAGGTCGTCCTCTCCCCCCACCCGGGGCGCACGCTGCGGAAGTGGCGGGAGGATTTCGGCGTCTCCCAGCGGGACCTCGCCCACGCGCTCGAGACCGTCCCGAGCGTCGTGAGCGACTACGAGTCGGAGCGGCGCACGAGCCCGGGGGCGGGGTTCATCCGTCGCTACGTCGAGGGGCTCATCGCGCTCGACGAGCGGAGCGGGAGCCGGGTCGCCCAGCGGATCGGCCCCCCGAGCCGGGCGGAAGGCGTCCTCGGGCTGCGCGAGTTCGCCGTGGCGATCCCGCTGAAGGCGTTCGCCGATCGGTTGTCGGCCCGGGCGGTGAGCCGCGTCGACCTGCACCGGGACATCCACGGGTTCACGCTCCTCGACGCACCGCGGGCGATCCTCTCGATCGACTCGGCGGGGTTCGCCCAGGTCTACGGCTACACGACGCAGCGCGCGCTCATCTTCGCCAACGTCAAGTACGGCCGCTCGCCCATGGTCGCGATCCGGGCGCACCCCTTGAAGCCGGCGGCGGTCGTCTTCTCGAGCCCGGGCCGGATCGACCCGCTCGCCGTCCGCCTGAGCGAGGTCGAGAACATCCCGCTCCTCACGACCGCCCTCTCGGCGACCGAGGTGGGCGAGGCGCTCGAGGAGCTCTAAGGCGGGCCGGGTAACCGCGAACGAGGAAGGAAGGTCGAACGGGACGATGGAGGCCGGGATAGTGAGCTACGGGGCGTACGTGCCGAGGTACCGGATCACCCCCGAGGAGATCGGCCGGGTCTGGGGGGCCGACGGGGTCGCGATGGGCCAGGGGCTCGGGGTCAAGCGAAAGAGCGTCCCCGCGCCGGACGAGGACACGATCACGATCAGCACGGAGGCGCTCCGGACCGCCCTCGTTCGGGGACGCATCGACCCGCAGGAGATCGGCGCGCTGTACGTGGGGAGCGAGTCCCACCCCTACGCGGTGAAGCCGACCGCGACGGTCGTCGCCCAGGCCGTCGGCGCCACGCCGAACCTCACCGCCGCCGACTTCGAGTTCGCCTGCAAGGCGGGGACCGCCGCGATCCAGACCTGCCTCGGCCTCGTCGGGGCCGGCATGATCCGCTACGGGGTCGCGATCGGCTCGGACACGAGCCAGGGGGCCCCCGGCGACGCCCTCGAGTACTCGGCGAGCGCCGGGGGCGCCGCCTTCATCATCGGGCGCGAGAAGGTCCTCGCGAAGGTCCTCCACACCCTCTCCTACACCACGGACACCCCGGACTTCTGGCGCCGCGAGGGGCAGCGCTATCCGTCCCACTCCGGCCGCTTCACGGGCGAGCCCGCCTACTTCCGGCACGTCACCGAGTGCGCCCACCGGATCATGGAGCGGGCCGGGACGACCCCGAGGGAGTACGCCCACGTCGTCTTCCACCAGCCGAACGGGAAGTTCCCCCAGCGCGTCGGACGCCAACTGGGCTTCACCGAGGAGCAGATGCGCCTCGGCCTCGTCACCCCGTCGATCGGCAACACCTACTCCGGGGCCGCCCTCATCGGGCTCGCGAACGTCCTCGACTCGGCGAAGCCGGGGGATCGGATCCTCGTCGTCGGCTACGGGAGCGGCGCCGGCTCGGACGCGTTCGACCTCGAGGCGACGGAGGCGATCGCGGGCTACGACCGTTCCTTCGGGCGGCCCGTGCAGTCCTACCTCGACCAGGGGACCGAGATCCCGTACGCCGTCTACGCGAAGTTCCGCGGCAAGATCCACATGGGGGGCAGCTGATGCGGGAGGTCGCCGTCCTCGGGATCGGGCAGACCCGCTTCGGGGAGTTGTGGGACCGCTCGTTCCGGGAGATCGGGATCGAGGCCGGCTTCCAGGCGCTCCTCGACGCGAAGCTCTCCTCCTCCGACCTGGGCGCGCTCTACCTCGGATGCATGGCGAGCGGGAGCCTCATCGACCAGGAGCACATCGCCCCCCTCATCCTCGACTACGCGGGCCTCGCCGGCCACCACCTCCCCGGGATCCGGGCGGAGGGCGGCGGCGCGTCGGGGGCCCTCGCGCTCCACGAAGGGTGGCTCGCGGTGGCGAGCGGCGCCCACGACTTCGTGGTCGTCGGCGGGGCGGAGAAGCTCACCGACGTCCCCGACACCGAGGCGAACCGCATCCTGAGCGGCACCGCCGACCACGAATGGGAGGCGGTCTTCGGCGCGACGCTGCCCGCCCTCTGGGCGATGGTCGCCCGCCGGCACGCCCACGAGCACGGCACGCGCCGGGAGGAGCTCGCGAGCGTGGCGGTCCAGGCCCACGCGATGGGCGCCAAGAACCCGCTCGCGCACTACCGCAACCGCCTCACCCTCGAGCAGGTCCTGCAGGCGTCGCCGGTCGCCGAGCCGCTCGGCATGCTCGACTGCGCCCCCCTCTCCGACGGGGCGGCCGCGATCGTCCTCGGGCCGATGGAGCGGGCCCGGCGGTTCACCGACACGCCGATCCGGCTCTCGGCGAGCCAGGTCGCCTGCGACACGATGGCGCTCCACCACCGCCGCGATATGACCACGCTCGACTCGACGGTCGTCGCGGCGAAGCGGGCGTTCGCCCAGGCGAAGCGCGTCCCCGCCGACGTGCGCGTCGCCGAGATCCACGACGCCTACACGATCAGCGCCCTCGTCGCCCTTGAGGACCTGGGGTTCGTCCCGAAAGGGGCAAGCGGGCCCGCGTTCGCCCGCGGCGACTTCGCCGGCGGAGGGAAGCTCACGGTGAACCCGTCCGGGGGGCTCAAGGCGCAGGGCCGGCCGCCCGGCGCGGTCGGCGTCGTCCAGGCGGTCGAGGTCGTCCGCCAGCTGCGGGGCGACGCCGGGGACCGCCAGGTCGCGGGGGCCGAGGTCGGCCTCGCCCAGGACGTCGGGGGGACGGGCGCCACGAGCGTCGTCCACCTCTTCGAACGGGTGAACTAAGTAGCGGGGCGGAGGAAGGAGGGTTCGATGTCGATCGCCCGATTCTGGCGCGAGACGCCCCAGCGCTACAACCTCGGCGGGGCCCGGTGCCCGCGCTGCCACACCGTCTACTTCCCCCCGCGGTCGGTCTGCCCGGCGTGCGCCCAGCACCGGCAGACCCTGGGCCACTTGGAGCCGTTCCAGCTCTCCGGGGAGGGGAGCGTCGTCTCCTACACCGTCGTGCACGACGCGGCCGAGGGGTTCGAGATGCAGGTGCCGTACATCCTCGCGATCGTTCGGACGGTCGAGGGGCCGCAGCTCACCGGCCAGGTCGTCGACGTCGACCCGAACGAGGTCGCGATCGGGATGAGGGTGCGCGCGACGTTCCGCAAGCTCCGCGAGGAAGGGAAGGCGGGCGTCATCCACTACGGCTACAAGTTCGCCCCGGCCGAGGAGCCGATCCGGCGGGCCGAGCCGCGCGGCCCGGAAGAGGCCGCCCTGGTTCGCGCCGGACCGGGGACCGCGAGCGCGTGAGCGCGCGCGACCCCGACCGGTCCATCCCGCCACCCGAGCCGGACGCCCCGGGCGGTCCGGGCGACGACGAGTACGCCCGGGGATACTCCGAGGGGTACGGCGAGGGGCTCCGCGAGGCGCTCAAGGAGATCCTCCAGAACGCCTCGCGCGGGCACACGGCCCAGGAGCTCCGCTTCCTGGTCGAGAGCCGGCTCGCCCGCGTCGGGGAGGACGTCGAGCGGAAGCGGAGGAGCCTCCTCGGCCCCCCGCGCCGGCCGGCGTGGGGCCCGCTCCTTCGGGCCCCCCGGCCGGCCGAGCCCACGATCCTCGGCGCCGTCGCGGTCGTCCCGATGCGGCCCGGCGAGACCGTCCTCGTCCGGGAGTCCCGGCCGGGGCAGGCGGTCGGTCTCCTCGACCAGAGCGCGCCGGCGTTCGCCCGCGTGTTCCTCATCTCGAACCGCCCGCCCGCCGCGGCCGCCGCCCGCGGGGCGACCGTCCTGTCGGTCGGGCCGGCGAGCGGCGACCCGACGCGACCGGGGCTCTCCCCCGGCGAGATCGCCGGGCGGATCCGGGAGGCCGCCGAGGGAGGGCCCGTCCTCGTCTACCTCGACGCCTTCGAGCGGCTCGCCACCGAGTACTCGCTCGAGACGTCGCTCAAGTTCGTCCAGTGGACGAGCGAGGAGGCGGCGGCGAAGCGCCTCGCCTTCTTGGCCTCGGTCGACCCGGCCTCGCTCGAGCCGAAGGACCTCGGTCGGCTGCAGCGCGCGTTCCAGTCGGTCCGGTAGGGAACGGAGGCGACGAGCGGTCGGGACCCCGTGGAGATCGCGTTCTTCACCGAGAGCTACCCGCCCCAGCGCGACGGCGTCGCCGAGGAGACGAGCGCCCTCGCGCGGGCGCTCGCGCGCCTGGGCCACCACGTGACGGTCTACGCCCCCGACCCGGGCCGGCCGGACCCGCCGAGCCCGCCGGGGGTCGAGCTCGTCCGGGTCGCCGCGGTGCCCGTGCCGCTCTACCCGGAGTACCGCTGGCCGGTCTTCCCGTTCCTTCGGACGATCCGAGACTCCGTGGGCCGGGACGCCGACGCGATCCACCTCCACACGCCCGGGATCCTCGGGAGCGCGGGGTTCTTCGCCGGCCGGCGCTACGGCCGGCCGGTGATCGGCACCTTCCACACGAACGTCTGGGCGATGCGCGAGAGCTTCCCCGGCACGATCCCGGTCCGCCTCTTCTTCCGCGCCGCCTGGCACTACACGCTCGGGACCTACTGGCGCTGCGACGTCACGACGGCGCCGACCCGGGAGGCCCGCGAGGCGCTCGAGCGCCACGCGACGAAGCCGTGGCGCCGCCCGATCGAGATCGTCCCGAACGGGATCGAGGTCGACCGCTTCCACCCCGGGATCGCCGCCCCCGACTGGCGCACCCGCTGCGGCCTCCCCGACCACCCGCTCGTCACCTACCTCGGCCGGTTGACGCTCGACAAGGGGATCGGGCGGTTCCTCGACGCGGTCGCGGAGGCGGCCCGGCGGCGCGACCTCGTCGCGATCGTCGGCGGGAGCGGACCGGAGGAGCCGCGGGTCCTCGAGCGGCTCCGGTCGGACCCCGACCTCGCCCGCGTGGTCCGGTACGTCGGGCGGGTCGCCGAGGAGGAGAAGGCCGCCCTCCTCGCCCAGACCGACCTGTTCGTGCTGCCGTCGACCTCCGATACCTCGAGCATCGCGCTCCTCGAAGCGATGGCGAGCGGGGCGGCGTGCCTCGCCTCCGACCTCGGGGGCCCGAAGGAGATCCTCGAGGACGGCGTGACCGGGCGGCTCGTCCCGGTCCTCGCCGAGGGTCGGCTCGCGCGCGCGATCGGCGAGATGATCGACGCCCCCGCCGCGCGGGCGAGGCTCGCCCGCGCGGGCGAGCGGTTCGTCCGCGCGAACGCCTCCATCGAGGCGACCGCCCGACGGTTTATCACCCTCTACGAGATGGGACGGTCCACCCGCCCCGAGGGATCGTGACGATGCCGACCGGAGCGCAGGAGCTCGCCGATATCGCGCGAGGTCCGTCGAACGCCCCGCTCGACGCCCCGAGCATCGAGGCGATCGCCCAGGGCCTCAAGGCGTACCGACGCTCCGCCGCGCCGTCGCTCGGTCCCCTGAAGCTCGTGATCGACGGCAAGGCGCGCCCGTTCTACCAGGCGATCGCGGACCCGAAAGTCCCGTTCGCCCGCGTGGAGGTCGCCCTCGAGGCGGCGCCGCCGGCGAGCGACTGGGTGTTCCTCCGGCCGTTCTCGAGGATCCTCCTCGCCGGGGACGGCAGCGCCGAGGTGCATCCCCCCAGCGGGCCCAAGGAGCGCGTGATCGCCCGATGGCTCCCCCGGGAAGGGTGGCGCCATCCCGGCCACCGGCCCAGCGGGCGGCTCCCGACGCCCTCGGGCCTCCCGACCGCCATCCGGGAGGGAGGGTTCCTCCCGTTCGGCGCGGCGCTCGAGATCTATGCCTCCGAGGAGCGGTGGCGCTACGAGATCGACCTCCTCGACGGGCGCCTCCTCGCCGACCCACGGGCCGGCCGATACCCGAAGGCGGCGCGGGTGCGGTGGCCGTCGCGGGCGGCGTGGAGCCTCGACCGGTTGATCGCCCGCTCGAACCTCGCGCCGGACGACGCGCGCCTCCTCGAGGCGGTCGCCGAGATCGAGCCCGGGGCCCGCTCGGACCTGGGCGGGCCGACCCAGCCGGGCCGGGATGTCCAGGGGCTCGAGCGGCTCGCCGCCCGCCATCTCGTCGAAGCGGACCCGGCGACGGGGCGATGGCAGATCGTCCCCGAGGCGCTCGGCGGGGGGACGAGGGCCCCGGCGCCCCGGCGAGCCCCCGCGCCCGCGCGGGGCCTCCAGGAATCGGTCCGGGGCCTCCTCGCCGAGGCGGATGCCCGCGCCACCTGCCCGATGTGCGGCGACGCGTTCGCGCCCGGGGGGCACGGCCTTCTCTGCGACCGCTGCCAGCGCGAGGTCCTCGGGGCCCCGTCGAGCTAGGGCGGAAGGAGAACGGGCCTGTCGGGAATCCCCGCCCCGGCCGTCGGTCGGCCGGGACCTTTGAACCCGAGGATGCTGGCTTAGAAGGCCAGTACTTTATCCAGGCTAAGCTACAGGCCCGCCGGACGCCGCCACGGGTTCGCCGGGCATAAACGTTCGGGCGGGGCCGGGCCTCGCTCCACGTCGTGGAGGAAGACGGTTAATCTCCCCGGCGGGTGCGGCCGAGCGTGGCCGGTTCGGTCCCACCGCCCCTGCCGCCTCCCCCCCCTCCCGCGCCACCTCCCGGGGCTTGGCCCCCGCCGCCCCCGGGGTTCTATCAGGCGGCGGGGTATCCGCCCGGCTGGCTGACCTCCACCCCGCCGGGGGAGACCACTCATCGAGCGATCGGGGAGATCGCCGACGCGATCCAACTCTACTGGTATGCCCTCGGGCTCTCCCTCCTCGCATCGCTCGTCGCCGCGGGCGCGCTCGGGGAATGGTTCGGGGGAGGGTTCGGCTACCTCACTGGGACAGGGGCGGGCTCGGTGGAGACCCCCAACGTCTCGCCGATCGCGGTGATCGCCCTGGCCCTCCTCATCGGGGTGTTCGCGCTGATCGCCCTGATCCTCATCATCCTCGCGTGGACCCGCTGGCGGCGCGGGGGGGACCATCTCGCGGGCGCGGCGAGCGAGTACGGCCCGGAGGCCGCGGCGGTGGCGTGGCGGGTCCGCCAGGACATCTCGAGGACCACCTACGTGTTCATCGCCGCCCTCGTGGTCGCCTTGGTCCTTGGCGCGATCATCGCGGCCGTCGACCTCGCCGGGACATTGTCGACGCAACCGAACCTGAACAACTCCACGTTCTCGATCTCCACGAGCCTCTCCGCCTCGACCCTCGCCGAGCTGCGGGTCCTGGTCGCGGTGTCCGTTCTGATCTCCACGAGCCTGCAATGGCTCCTCTATGCCTTCGCGACCCGCGGCCACGTCGACACGATCGCGCCGTACGCGGCCCCCGAGACGATGGCGCGGGCGGGACGCGGACGGCGCTGGGTGATCCTCGGCGTCCTCGTCTCCTTCGTCGGGATCGGCTACCCGTTCGTGCCGTACCTCGCGCTCGCCTCGGTCCTCTCCGCGGGGATCATCTTCTACGGCTTCCGGGAGATCCTCAGGAGCGTCGAAACGGTCCATCGGGACCCACTCGCGGTCCATCCGGTCGGACGCCCGATCGAGAACCTTATGTTCTGATCGGGCCGGCGCCGGATTGGCGCGCGGAGAGATTCGCTGCGACGTGGCGGACCGAGCCGAGAACCTCGGCGAGTGGAAGCCCCCCGAAATCGAAGATCCCGAGGAGCTCGTCGACCCCGGCGGCGCGGAAGCGTTCGAGGCCCGCCCGGACCACCGACGGCGATCCGAGGACGGCGAGGCCAGCGGACTCGATCGCGGCGGCCGAACGGGCCGTCGGATCGTGCCGGACCTTCTCCTCGTACGACCGGCTCCCCGTGGCGAGACGGGCGTCGAGGTAGCGTTGCAACGCGGCGCGGGCCGGTTCCGCCGAGTCCCCCGCGTACAGGTGGACGGCGGCGGCAACCTCGGCGGTCGAGCCGTCCGGAAGCGCCGTCCGGAACTCGCGGATCTCCTCGGCGAGCTCCTCCGGACCGGAGACGGTGGCGTAGGGAATGAGGGCGACGGAGAACCCGCGACGGGCGATCGGGACGAGCGCCTCCCGCCGCTGGGCGGCGATCCAGATCGGGGGGTGGGGGCGCTGCCGGGGGCGCACGTTGAGCACCGAGGGCCGGCCCCGGCCGTCCGCGGGCCGGACCGCCTCGCCCCGGAAGGCAGCGAGGAGCGTCTCGAGCGATCGGTCGAACCGCTCCCGTTTCGTGGTCGGATCGACCGCGAACCCTTCGAGCTCGGTCGGGATGTACCCGCTCCCGACCCCCAGGTTGAGGCGGCCTCCCGAGACCCGGTCGAGCAAGGCATACTGCTCCGCGACCTCGACGGGGTCGTGGAAGGGGAGCACGCTGACCATCGAGCCCAGGCGGACGCGCTGGGTCTGGGCCGCCACGGCCGCCAGGAGGACCGCGGGGGCCGGGTCGAGCCCGCCGTCATGGAAGTGGTGCTCGGCGACCCAGACGGCCGAGAGCCCCGAGGTGTCGGCCACCCGGGCGAGCGCGAGGAGCTCCCCGTAGCGGTCCCGCTCCGGGCCGGACGACGGCGGGAACGCGTCGAGGACGCTGAAGACGCTCAGCCGCACGCACGCTCGGTAGCGCCCCGCCTATAGGGTGTTTCGCCGGACGGCGCCCCCCCCGACGGCATGGCACCCGCGCCCGCCGCCGGGCAACGGTTATGCGGCGGTCCGGGGTCGAAAGCGGCCGATGGAGTTCAAGTGGAAGGTCCTCGCGGTTGTGGGGATCGGGAGCCTGATGGGCTCCATCGACAACACGGTCCTCCTGATCGCGTTCCCGGACATCGCCCGGGAGCTGCACGCCGACCTGGTCACCATGGTCTGGGTGATCATGATCTACATCCTGATGGGAACGGCCCTCGTCCTTTCCCTCGGCCGGCTCTCCGACATGAAGGGCCGCAAGCGCATCTACATCCTCGGCTTCGCGGTCTTCGTCGTCGGGAGCCTGCTCTCCGGCCTCGCCCAGACGGGCCTCGAGCTCGTCGCGTTCCGAGGGATCCAAGGGATCGGGGGGGCGGTGCTCATCGCGAACGCCTTCGCGATCCTCTCCGACGCCTTCCCGCCCAACGAGCGCGGCCGGGCGTTCGGGATCAACTCGGTCGTCTGGGGGACCGGTTCGGTCGTGGGGTTCGTCCTCGGGGGGCTCATCCTGACCGTCACCACCTGGCGCTGGATCTTCTTCATCAACGTCCCGATCGGGATCGCGGCGATCGTGGTCTCGGTCGTGGTGCTGCGCGAGTCGGTGACCCCCGACCCGCGCGACACGTTCGACTTCCCGGCCGCGGCGCTGTTCACCGCGACGCTCGCGCTGTTCCTCTTCTCGGTCACCGAAGGCATCCTGAACGGGTGGGGGTCGATCTCCACGATCGTCCCCGCGCTGCTCGGGGTGCCCGCGCTCGCCGGCTTCCTCTATTGGGAGGCCCGCGTGAGCGACGACCCGATCCTCCCCTTCGCGCTGTTCCAGAGCTGGCTCTTCAGCGCCTCGCTCCTGTCCGCCGTGCTCCAAGGGATCGCCCTGTTCTCGACGAACTTCCTCCTGATGGTCTACTTCCAGGGGATCCGCGGCGTCAGCGTGATCACCGCGGCGTACCTCCTCGTACCGCTGTCGATCGCCCTCGGTATCATGGGCCCGATCGGCGGGCGACTCTCGGACCGGTACGGGGCGCGGGTGATCTCGACGCTCGGGCTCCTCGTGCAGGGGGCGGCGCTCTTCGGCCTCGCCACGATCGATGCCTCGACGTCGCTCGCCGCGGTCGGCGCGTGGGAGGCGGTGCTCGGCGTCGGCGGCGGCCTCTACTTCCCGGCGAACACCTCGTCGATCATGGCCGGGGTCCCCCGGCCGAAGTACGGGGTCGCCTCCGGGGTGATGATGACGCTCAGGAACTCGGCGATGGCCCTGAGCTACGCGATCGGCCTCATCGCGGTCACGGCCCGCCTGCCGGCGGGCGTGGCGCCGGCGCTCTTCGGAGGGACGTTCGGCCCCGCGCTCATCGCCCGGCTCGGCCTCACGCCGACCGGGCTCGAGACGGTCTTTCTCTCCGGCCTCCACTTCGCGTTCACGCTCTCGGGCGGGTTCATGGTCCTGGGGGCGGTCTTCTCCGCCCTGCGCGGCCGGGAGCAGCGGACGGGGGAGGTCACGGTCCTCCACCGCGTGACGGTCCGGCCCCCCCGCGTCGCCCGGGAGCTTCCGGGCCCCGAGTCGCCGGGTCCGGGGGCTCCGTCGGCCGCGCCGCCCGACCCCCGGTAGGGCCCGGTCGATCCGGGCGCGCTTGGGCGTTCTATTTATCCCCCCGGACCCCAGCGGACCGCTCCCGGGACGATTGGCCCGTCCGGGGCGCTGCCACCGATGCCGGAACCCGCGATCGAGGTCAAGGAGCTCGTCAAGACCTACGGCTCCGTCCGGGCCGTCGATGGGATCGACCTCGCCGTCCGGCCGGGGGAGGTGTTCGCCTTCCTCGGGCCGAACGGCGCGGGCAAGACGACCACCGTCGAGATCCTCGAGGGAATCCGGCCGCGCACCTCCGGCACGGTCCGGGTCCTCGGCGTCGACCCCTGGACGAGCTCCGCCGAGCTCCTCCGGCGGGTCGGGTTCATCCCGCAGGACTTCACCTTCTTCGACAAGATCACGCCGCGGGAGGGGATCGAGTTCTACGGCACGCTGTTCGACCGTCGCGTCGACGCGACGGGACTCCTCCGTCAGGTGGAGCTCCTCGACAAGGCGGACGCCCACTTCGAGGCGCTCTCCGGGGGGCAGAAGCGGAAGCTCGGGCTCGCCCTTTCGCTCGTCAACGACCCCGAGGTCCTCTTCCTCGACGAGCCGACGACCGGCCTCGACCCCCAGGCCCGGCGCGCCCTCTGGGAGGTGATCCGCTCCCTCCACCGGGAGGGGCGCACCGTCTTCCTGACGACCCACTACCTCGAGGAGGCGGAGGTGCTCGCCGACCGCGTCGCCATCCTCCGGGCCGGGAGGATCATCGCCCAGGGGACCCCCGCGGAGATCATCCGGGCCCACGCCCGGCCCGACGTCCTCGAGTTCGAGGCGCCCCCGGCGCTCGCGGCCCCGCTCGGCCGCGCGCTCGGGCGGAGCGCCACCGTCGAGGGGGACCGGGTCCGGATCGA
>JASHSI010000087.1 GCA_030040915.1 Thermoplasmata archaeon
GGCGGGACGCTGACCGTGAACGGGGCGGCCACGAGCCAGTCCGTGAAGCTCGTGCCCCCGACCTCGCCCACCGGGACGTCGACCCCGTGGACCTACCTCAGCACCCTCGCCTACGTCATCATCGGGGTGCTGGCGGTCCTCGTGGTGGTCTTCCTGGTGCTGTCCGCGATGTTCGCGGGCCGCAAACCCCCCGGAGCCCCGGAGTCGTGGTCGGCCGACCCGAAGACACCGGCGTCGGACACCCCGACGGGAGAAACGAAGTCCGGCGGCAGCTGACGGTTCCGGCTTCCCCCGGTTCCACGGTCAACCCCTTCCCCCGCCCCCGGGCACTCTCTCCCGGGGACGGACATCGGGGACCGCCCACGGGGCCCCGCGTTTCACCGGACGAGCCGCATCAACAGGCTGGCGGCGAGTGTGACCATGATGCCGAGGGCCAGGACCAACACGCCCAGGTCGAGCAGCAGGTGCGACGGCGTGCCGACGAGCAGGCCGCGGAGCGCGTCGACCTGGTAGGACATCGGGTTCGCCTCGCTGACGTACCGCAGCGGCCAGGGCATCACGGAGATCGGATAGAGGGCGTTCGAGGCGAAGAACAGGGGGAGGCTGATCGCCTGGCCGATCCCCATCATCCGCTCCCGCTGCCGCACGAGGCCGGCGAGCACCATGGAGAGGCAGCAGAAGAACGAGGCCCCGAGGACGAGGAAGAACGCGGCGGCGAGGATCGTCCAGGGGTCCCATCGGATCGCCACGCCGAGCACCGCCGCGAGGGCGAGGATCACGGCCGCTTGCACGAGGCCCCGGAGCGCCGCGGCGAACGCCTTGCCGGCGACGAGCGCGGTCCGCGGGGCCGGCGTGGCGAGCATCTTCGCGAGCAGGCCGGCGTCCCGTTCCCAGACCAGCATGATGCCGTAGAAGATCGCCACGAAGACGGCGGACTGGGCGATGATCCCCGGCGCCATGTAGCTCAGGTAGGGGATGTTGCCCGGGGTGGGGAAGGCGTGCAACCGGTTCAGCGTCTCTCCGAAGAGGAGGAGCCAGAGGACCGGCTGGATGACGCGGGTCGCGATCTCCCAGGGATCGTTCGCGATCCGGCGCAGCTCGATCGCGCAGAACGTGGCGACGCGGGCAGGCAGCCTCGGGAGCTCGCCGAGATCCTCGGAGAGCCTACGCCACGCGCTGTACGCTCCGTCGAGTGGCGCGGACGTCGCTCCACCCCCCCGCGGTCGTCGTCGCCGCGTCGTCGCTCGAGAACGTCCGGAAGACGTCCTCGAGATTCTTCCCCTCGCCGAGGCTCGCCTCGAGCGCCTTCGGGGTGTCGAGGGCCCGGAGCCGGCCGCGGTGCAGGAGCGCCACGCGCCCGGCGAACTGCTCGGCCTCCTCGAGGTAGTGCGTCGACAGGAGGACGGTCGTCCCGTGCTGGTGCTGGAGCTCGAGGATCCGTTCCCAGAAGTCGCCCCGGGCCACCGGATCGAGCCCGACCGTCGGCTCGTCGAGCACGAGGAGCCGGGGGCGGTGGACGAGCGCCTGGGCGAGCTCGAGCCGGCGGACCATCCCGCCGGAATAGGTCGACGTCAGGCGGTCCGCGGCTTCCGTGAGGCCGAGGAGCTCCAGGGTCTCCTGGACCCGGTCCCTCCGCTCCCCCCACGGGATGTCGTAGAGGCCGGAGAAGAGCCAGACGTTCTCCCGCCCCGTGAGCGCTCCGTCGACCGAGAGCTGCTGGGGAAGGTAGCCGAGCAGGCCGCGGATCCGGCGCGCCTCACGGACCACGTCGTGACCGAAGACGAGGACGCGACCGGAGGTCGGGACGGAAAGGGTGACGAGGATCCGCAGGGCGCTCGACTTGCCCGCCCCGTTCGGGCCGAGGAGCGCGAACACCTCGCCGGTGCGCACTTCGAGCGAGACCTCGTCGAGCGCCCGGACGGGGCCGTACTCCTTCGTGAGGTCCGAGAAGACGACCGCGGGACCTTCCTCCATCGCGGAAGGGAACTAATAAGGAACCTTAATACATCACGGGGGGGGGAGGTCCCTTGCCGAGGAGGTCGCTTCGCCGAGGGGCGCCGGCGCGGTCCCGGAGCGATGCCCTGTGGGACGAGCTCCGCGACTGTCACCGCCGGATCCGCGCCGAGCTCGGTGCCGTGGTCATGCGCCGAGGCATCTACCTCAGCGAGTACCGAGCGCTCGGGGTCCTCCAGAACGGTCCTCGCGCTCCTTCGGAGGTCGCCGAGCGCCTCGGGTTCACACCGGCCTCCATGACCGACCTCGCCTCCCAACTCGTCGATCGCGGTTGGGCCGAGCGGCGGCCGAATCCGCAGGATCGCCGCTCCCATCTGCTCCGGGTGACCCGGACCGGCCGGTGGATCTACGCGCGGGCCCGTCGGGAGTACCGCGCTCGTCTCGCCGAAGTGTACGGGACGCTCTCCCCTTCAGCGCGCTCGGCCCTCGGTCGCGGCCTCAGGGAGCTGCGGCGGCAGTTGGACCTACGGGAGCCAGTGGTCCGGGCGGTGCCCGGGAAGACGCACCCTCCCGGCCGGTCCTCGTCCGCCCGGCGCGCCCACCCCCGAACCAGTTCGGGGCGGCCGCGATACGCCCGGGGCTGATCTCCGGGAGCGGAGCGGGCCGTGAGCGCCATCCTACGGCGAATCGTGATCCTGTCGATCGTGCTCGCGGCGATCTACACGCTCCTCAACCAGGTCGACGACGCCTTCTTCGCCGCGATCTCGGGGGACGTACCGGTCCAGTACCTCGGCTCACCCTACGGCGCGCCCTCGGCGTGGGGTGACCTGGCGGTCATGCTCTACGGATTCCTCGGCGGCATGGCCCTGCTCGTCCTCTTCTTGCTGGAAAACTGGAACGGGGGATCCGCCCCGGCGCCGTGGATCGCACGCCCCCGCACGACCCGGGGACACCTCTAGCGCGGGGGCGGCGGTCGGTTCGCTAGGCCCGACGAGGTCTCTATAGCCGGGGGCGGGGCCGGGCTCCTTCTCCGGCGGTAGGCGAAGAGAATGGTCCCCGCGGCCCCCGCCGCGACGATCCATCCGATCAGCAGTTCGTCCTCCAATGGGAGCGAAATGCCGGAGGCCGCCGTACGCGTCGAATGGAACGAGATCTCCTCGGTCGTGTCGTTCCCGTTCACGGTCAGGGTTCCGCCGTACGGGCTGGCGGCGTATCCCGTCACCGAGCTTACCTCAAAGGAATACGTGCCGTTCGTCAGGTTGGCGAACAAGATAGAGCCCGTTCCGGATACCGGCGGACCCAGACTTGGCTCACCGGGCTCACCGACCGTCACGGACCATCCCGTGCCCGAGGGAAGTCCGGCCTCGGCAAAGGTCGCGGTGTACGCCCGGTCGAAGGTGAGGTAGACCTCCAGACCGGATCCGTTCACCTCGACCGTTCCCGATCCCGGCGCGACGACATAGGAACTGGGCGGCACCACGAGGTACGGGTACGTTCCGGCTGGTTCCGTGAACGCCATCGTGTAGCCCATCGAACTCTCGTTCTCCTCCCCGAGGCGGACCGACCACGGTATCCCGGCCGCTAGCCCGACCTGGCTGAACCCGACGGTGCACCCGCTCCCCGGCGCCCCGATCGCGCTGACGGTGCTCGAGTCGTAGCCCGGCACGTAGACGTACCCGTTCCCGCCGTCAAAGGTCGGATAGTCGGGGAACTCCCCCACGCAGGCCGAACCGACCACCCGGGTCCCGTTGAGCAGCGTCACGTTCCCGGACGCCCGGTTGACGACGTAGACGTCGCCGTCGACGGGGTCGTAAATCGAGTCGACCGGAGCCGAACCCGCGGCGGCAGACCCCACCTCCGTTGTACCGTTGAAGACGAGGACGCTGTCTCCGGCTCCGCCCACCGTGACGTAGACCTCGCCGTTCGCGCCGTCGTACGTGGCGGAACTCGGCTCACCGCCGAGCGGGAGTCGGTCGACGACCGTCGTCCCATTGAGGACGGTCAGGTCGGGCGAGAGCCCGTTCGGCACGTAGACGTAGCCGTTCGCTGGGTCGTAGGCGAGCGGCCCCGGGGAGAACGAGTTCCCGGTCGCGACCGCTACCGACGCCACGACCGTCGTCCCGTTGAAGACGGTCACGTTGTCCGAGGCGAGGCTCGTCACGTAGACGTACCCGTTCTCCGCATCGTACACCGAGAAGCTCGGTCCCCCTCCCGGCGTGGCCGATCCGACCACCGTCGTTCCGTCGATCACGTTCACGGCGGCGTCCTCGCCGGGGGTGCCGGAGTCGGACTCGTAGACGAACCCGTTCCCGCCGTCGTAGGAGAGGAAGCCGGGGTGCCCGCCGACTCGAATGGTCGCGACCAGGGAAGTGCCCTCGAGGACGCTCACGCGGCCGAGGTCGGTTCCGAACCCACTCGACACGTAGACCTCGCCGTCCCGGGCGTCGTAGACCGCAAAGTTCGGGTTCGTCCCCACCTGGATCGAGTCGACGATCGTCGTGTTCTGGATCACGCTGACGTTCCCGGATCCCTGGTTCGTGACGTAGACGAACCCGTCGGCCGCATCGTAGGCCGCCGACACAGGGTTGATGCCGACGGAAATCGATGCGACCCCTGGGACGACCGCGGACCTTGGTACAAGCGACCCCTCGAAATGTGGGCTCCCGACCCGGTCCGTCCAAGGGGTCGCGACCGGGGCATGAACGGCGGCGGGCGAGGAAGACGTGCCGATGAGCGCGAGGCCGAGCAAGAGGACCTGCGCCGTGAGTTCGTAGCGATGGGCCCGGCCACCCTCCATTTCCAGGTGCCCCGAACCTACGAGGGCTCTAGTTGGTGATAAACCGCGTCGCTCACGGGTCCGTGGTACAACGACGAAGCTCTAGGGAACCAGACCCGAATTCCTGGGGGTATGGGAGCACGGGGATTTGAACCCCGATATGCGGGTCTCTCCGCGCGCTCCAGTCACTCGTCCTCGGGGCGCGGAACGCGCCCCTCCGCTGACCCGTAAGTCCCAGGCCGACGTGCGTCGGCCTGACTGGAGCCCGCCGGTCTGCCAGGTTAGCCTATGCTCCCTCGCTGGAGGGTATCGCCCCGGTGGATAACTCTTAGCGATCGGTCGCCGGGCGCCGAGCCACGGGTCCCTTGGCCCGTTGGGCCCGCCGGCGGGCGGCGAGTCCCGCCGATTCCTCGAGGGTGCGGATGCGGTCCCGGATGCGAGCGGCCTCCTCGAAATCGAGGCGCTCGGCCGCGAGCCGCATCTCCTCCTCGAGATTCGCGAGGAGGAGCGGGAGGCGCGACTTCCACTTCTTCCCGAGCCCGGAGGTCGAGAGGTCCCCGGAGGGGGCTGCCTCCTCCTCCGCGAGCAACGCCCGGACCTCCTTGCGGATCGTCGACGGGACAATCCCGTGCTCGGCGTTGTACCGGACCTGGGCGTCGCGGCGGCGGTTCATCTCAGCGATCGCCCGATCGATCGAGCCCGTCCGCTTGTCGGCGTAGAGGATCACCTTCCCGAGGACGTTCCTCGAGGCCCGACCGCTCGTCTGGATGAGGGAGGTCTCGCTGCGGAGGTAGCCCTCCTTGTCCGCGTCGAGGATCGCCACAAGGCTCACCTCGGGGAGGTCGAGCCCTTCGCGCAGGAGGTTGATCCCGACCAGCACGTCGAACCGGCCGAGCCGGAGGTCCCGTAGGATCTCGACCCGCTTGAGCGTCTCGACCTCGGAGTGGAGGTAGCGGACCTTGAGCCCGAGCTCGGCGAGGTAGCGGGCGAGGTCCTCCGAGGTCGCCTTCGTGAGCGTGGTGACGAGCGCCCGGTCGCCCCGGGCGATGACCGTCTTGAGCTCGCCGACGAGGTCCGGGATCTGACCCTTGGTCGGCCGTACGTCGATCTCCGGGTCGACGAGGCCGGTGGGCCGGATGATCTGCTCGACGATCCCGTCGGAATTCTTCCGCTCGAACGGCCCCGGGGTGGCCGAGACGAACGTCAGCGACGGGACCCGGGTGAGGAACTCGTCGAACCGCAAGGGGCGGTTGTCCCGACAGGAGGGGAGCCGCCAGCCAAAGTCGACGAGCGTGTCCTTGCGGGCCCGGTCCCCCCGGTACATCCCGCCGAGCTGGGGGACCGTCACGTGGGACTCGTCGAGGAAGGTGAGGCGGTCCTCCGGGAAGAAGTCGAGGAGGGTGTACGGCGCCTCGCCCGGCCCCCGGCCGGCGAAGTAGCGGGAGTAGTTCTCGATCCCCGAGCAGTAGCCGGTCTCCTTGATCATCTCGAGGTCGTACTCGGTGCGGCTCTTCAGCCGCTGCGCCTCGACGACCTTCTCCTTCGCGAGGAGCTCGCGGACCCGGTCCTCCTTCTCCGCGTCGATCTTCCGGAGGATCTCGGGAAGGCGCTCCTGGACGGTCAGGAAGTGGGTGGCCGGGAAGATCTCGAGGTGCTCGAGGACCCGGCGTTCGTCGCCGGTCACGGGGTCGATCTCGGCGATCGACTCGATGCGGCGGCCGTCGAGGACGATCCGGTGCAGGGTCTCGCCGGCGCCCATCACGTCGAGCGTGCCGCCGCGCACCCGGAAGCGGCCCCGCTTGAGCTCGGTGTCGTTGCGGTCGTACTTCCTCCGCACGAGCTGCCCCAAGAGCTCCTGTCGGTCGATCGGCTGTCCGACCGAGAGGTCGAGGACGGAGGCGCGGTAGTCCTCCGGCGAGCCGAGGCCACAGATGCAGCTCACCGAGGCGACGATGAGGGTGTCCCGGCGCGTGAGGAGCGCCTGCGTCGCCCGGTGGCGGAGCCGGTCGATCTCCTCGTTGATTGAAGCGTCCTTCTCGACGTAGAGGTCGATCTGGGGGACGTACGCCTCGGGCTGGTAGTAGTCGTAGTAGCTCACGAAGTACTCGACCGCGTTCTTCGGGAACAGCGCCCGGAACTCGCTGACGAGCTGGGCGGCGAGGGTCTTGTTCGGCGAGACGACGAGGGTCGGGCGCTGCAGCGCCTGGATGGCGTGGGCCATCGTGAACGTCTTGCCGGAGCCGGTGACCCCGAGCAGCGTCACGAACCGCTCGCCCGCCCGGATCCTCCGGACGATCTCCGCGATCGCGCCCGGCTGGTCCCCCTGTGGGACGAGGTCGGTCTCGAGCTCGAACCGGCCGGGGAGCTCCGCCGGCGAGGGGGTCCGCGCCGGCTCCGCCGCGAGGCTCATACCGTCCGCCGCACGCCGTATCCGTCCGGGTCGAGGGTGACCGGGTCGAACCCGAGCGTGCCGATCTCCTCCCGCAGCTCGGAGGCGAGCGGTTCCGACAGGAGCCGGGCGACCTCGTCCGGGTCGACCTCGATCCGGGCGGATCCTCCGTCGACCCGCACCCGGACCCGCCGGAAGCCGCGACGGAAGACGCGCTCCTCGGCGCGGGCGATCCGCTGGAGGAGCAGCGCGGAGAGCGGCTGGCCATGCCGCACCCGGGAGGCAAGGCAGGCGTCCGACGGCTGCTCGGCGTTCGGCAGCCCGACCGCCCGAGCGTAGGCGCGGACCTCACGCTTCCCCCACCTGGCCTCGAGGAGCGGATGCTCGAACCCCGCCGAGTCCATCGCCCGGATCCCGGGGCGGTCCTCGCCCAAGTCGTCCGAGTGGACCCCGTCGAAGAAGCGAACCGACCCGAGGGCGCTCGCCCAGGCGCGGATGCCGCCCATCTCCACGGTCCGGCAGAAGAAGCAGCGGTTCGACGGGTTCGCCCGGTATTCGGGGAGGGCGAGCGGATCGACCGGGACGAACGCGAGGGGAACTCCGATGTGCCGCGCGACCCGGGTCGCCCGCTCGACCTCGGCCGGGGAGATCGCCGGCCCGGTCAGGGTGACCGCCCGGGCGCCGCCACCGACTGTCCGGGCGAGGAGGTGCGCCACGACGGCGGAGTCGACCCCCCCGGAGAGCGCTACGACCGCGGTCCCCCTCGCCGGGAGGTGGGCGAGGAGCACCTCTTCCGACCACCGGGGGCCGGGAACTGAGGGGGCGAGGACGGGGGACGCCATGGAAACGGGCCGTAGGCCGGGCGGACCAAAACCGTTGCCCCGGCCGGATCGTCGCCGGGCCCGTCCGTTCGGACGCCACCAAGCCCTTGAACCCGGTCCCGGTCCCCCGATCATGCAGGAAGTCCGCTCCGAATCGCGCTACATGCTCCGGCTCGAGACTGGGGAAGAGCTCCTTGACGCGCTCGGGGCGTTCGCCCGCCGGACCGGGATCCGGGCGGCCGCCGTGCCGATGGGAATCGGGCAACTGCGCGGGGCGAGCCTCGGCTTCTGGAACGGTCGGTCGTACGAAGAGAAGCGGATCGACGACCCGGTCGAGCTCGTCGCGCTCTCCGGATCGATCGCCGAGTCGGAGGGGACCCCGTCGGTCCACCTCCACGCCGCGCTCGGGACCGCCGACCACTCGACGGTCAGCGGCCATGTGCTGGGCGGGACCGTGGGGCTCCTCGCCGAGATCCTGGTCGAGTCGTTCCCGTCCGTGGCGTTCGCGCGACCGATGGACGAGCGCGTCGGCCTTAAGACCCTCCAGCTGGGGCCGTCGATCCGACCGTAGCCGGCTCGATCGGAGGCCCGACATCCCTATCACGGCCGCCCGCCCCCGGATGCCTCGAATGGACGCCCTCGAGGTCGATGGGTTCGGGCCCCTCGACGCGCGGCTCCGGGCCGCGATGGGGCGACGGGGCTGGACCCGTCCCACCGAGATCCAGCGCGTCGCCTCCGGTCTCGGCGACTCGGGGGACGATGCCCTCCTCGTCTCGCCGACCGGGACCGGCAAGACCGAGGCGGCGCTCCTCCCCCTCCTCTCCCGCCAGCTAGAGGACCCATCCCCCCCGGTGAGCATCCTCTACGTGACGCCGTTGCGGGCGCTCAACCGCGACCTCGAGGAGCGGCTCGTCGGCTTGGCTCGAGAGGTCGGCCTCTCGGCGGGGGTCCGGCATGGGGACACCCCGAGCTCGATCCGCCTGAAACAGGCGAAGCGCCCCCCGGATCTCCTGCTGACGACCCCGGAGACGCTGCCCCTCCTGCTCATGGGAAAGCGCCTCCGCCTGGGGCTCAAGGCCGTCCGCGCCGTCGTGATCGACGAAGTCCACGAGCTCGCCCCGAACGACCGGGGCGCTCAGCTCGCCCTCACGCTAGAGCGGCTCGACGAGTGGGTCGGCCGGCCGGTCCGGCGGATCGGCCTCTCGGCGACGATCGGGAACCCCGACGTGGTCGCCGGCTTCTTCTCGCCGGCCCCGCGGAGCTGCCGGGTCTTTCGCGCCCCCGCGCCGCGGTCGATCACCATCACGGCGAAGCGCCCGCTCGAGGGGCTCCCCCCGCTCGCCGCGGAGCTCGAGCGCGAGCTGAAGGCGGAGCCCGAGTTCCTCGCCGCGCTCCGCACGGTCGCCGAGGAGATCCGGACCCACGCAACGACCCTCGTCTTCGTCAACACGCGGCCCACCGCGGAGGGGATCGCGGCCCGCCTCCGCCTCCTCGATCCGGAGCTCCCGATCGCCGTCCACCACGGCTCGCTCTCGCGCGAGGCCCGGGAGGAGGCGGAGCGCCAGTTCCGGAACGGGGAGTTGCGGGCGCTCGTCGCCACCTCCTCCCTGGAGCTCGGGATCGACGTCGGCGCGGTCGACTTCGTGGTCCACTTCGGTTCCCCCCACCAGGCGGGCCGGCTTCTCCAGCGGGTCGGGCGGTCCGGCCACAAGGTCGGGCGGTCCGTCCGGGGCACCGTCCTCGCCCTCGACGACGACGACCTCGAGGAGGCCGCCGTGCTCGCCCGTCGGGCGGTCGCCGGCGAGCTCGAACCGACCCGGTGGAGGGCGACGAACCGGATGGCGGCCGCGCAGCAGATCGTCGCCGCGCTGCGGGCCGACGGCCCCCGGGAGGAGGCCGCGCTCTCCGCGCGGCTCCGCCGGGCCGCGCCGGTCGCGGAGATCGACGACGCGGACTGGGACCGGCTCGTCAACTACCTCGCGGGGCTCGGCTCGCTCCGCCGCGAGGGGAACGTCCTCGCTCCCGGGCGCTCGACGCTCGAGCGGTTCTACGCCACGCTCTCCCTCATCCCGGACGAGCGGACCTACCGGCTCCGCGACCTCGCCACCCGGCGGCCGATCGGGATGCTCGACGAGCGGTTCGTCGTGACCCGGATCCTCGCCGAGCCGAACCACATCTTCCTGCTCCACGGACGGACCTGGCGGGTCGTCGAGTTCCGGGAGGGCGAGCTCCTCGTCGAGGGGGTCCGGGAGATCGGGCAGGAACCCCGCTGGGTCGGGGAGGACCTCCCGGTCCCGTTCGAGGCGGCCCAGGAGATCGGCCGCCTGCGCCGGGAGCGGGCGTTCGACCACTACCCGCTCGACCCCGCCGCCCGCCGGCGCCTGGAGGCGCGCTACGCGGCGCTCCCGGCGGGGATCCCCATCGCGGACGATCGGACCGTCACCGTCACGACGAACGGACGGCTCGCGATCTTCGGGGCGATGTTCGGCAACCGGACGAACCTCGCCCTCGCCACTGCCGCCTCTGCGCTCCTCGCCTCGCGGCTGGGGGCCCGGGTCGAGACGCTCACCGTGGAGCCGACCGGCTTCGTGCTCGGCCTCCCGATCGCCCTCGACCTCCCCGGCCTCGCCCAGTCGCTCTCGATCCCCCCCCAGGGGCTCGACGACCTGCTCTCCAAGCTCGTTCCGTCCGGACTCGAGTACCGCTGGGTCTTCCTCGCCGTCGCCCGGAAGCTCGGGGTGCTTCCGACGTCGACCGACCCAAGGGACCTGCGGCTCATCGAACCCCTCCTCGAGGCGGCGCGCTCGACGCCGCTCGGGGAGGAGGCGCTCGAGAAGACCCTGTTCGAACGGTTCGATGTGGAGCACGCGCGGGAGGTCCTCCGTCGGATCGGGAGCGGAGCCATCGCCGTCGTCGGATCGGCCCCGACCGCCTGGAGCGAGGCGCTGCTCGCGGGCCTCGCGTGGCGCGAGCTGCCCGACGAACCGGCCCCGACGCTCCTGAAGGCGGTCGGCGAGCGCCTTCGGACGGAAGAGCTGACGCTCGTCTGCCTCCGATGCGGGTTCACCCGGTCGACGACGGCCGCCCGGTACGAGACCGAGGGCGGGAGCGCCTGCCGGGTCTGCCATGGGTCGCTCTCCGCGGTCCTCTCCCCCCGGCGGGAGTCGGAGATCGCTGCCGTCCGGGCGTACGCGCAGAAGAAGTGGCACGCCGCCCAGGCCCCCCGCCCGGCACGGAAGAAACGCGCGGCGAGCGCGACGTCACCGGCCCTCGTGCGCCAGGCGTACACGACCGCCGAACTGCTGAGCCACTACGGGGCGCTCGCCCTCGTGTGCCTCGCGGGGCGGGGGATCGGTCCGGAGACGGCCCGAAGGATCCTCGCCCGGCCGTACCGTGAACCGGGCGCCCTCATCTCGGAGGTCCTGAAGGCCGAGCGGGCGTACGCTCGGAACCGGGCGTTCTGGGACTAGTCCCGCGCGGCGGCCAGCGTTCGGGACGGCCGGGCGTGGGACCGGGGCGCTCCGACGGCCGACCGCCCGACTAAATATCGAGGAGGCGCTGCCCGGAGCGGAGGGATCGGGGCCGGATGGTGACGGTCCGCTTGGACGGGGGCCTCTCGGAGTACGTCCGTCGCCGGACGGTCGTCTCGGAGGCGACCTCGGTCGAGGGGCTCCTCGACGACCTCGACGAACGCTACCCCCGGCTCCGCCACAAGGTCCGGGACGAGACCCGGTCGGTGCGGCGGTACGTCCGAGTGTTCGTGAACGGCGAGGACATCCGCACGCTCCAAGGCGTTCGGACGCGGCTCGCGGCGCAGGACGCGGTCGACATCCTACACTCGATCCAAGGAGGCTAGCATGGCGAAGGACCGGACGGTGCGCGTACTCTTGGGAACTCGGAAGGGCGGCTACATCGTCGAGGGGACGACCCGGAGGGACCGCTGGAAGGTCCGAGGACCGTTCCACCCGGGCGGCGACCTCTTCCAGATGTGGGCGGACCCCCGGGAGCCCGGGAACGTCTACGCCGCCGCCAACAACTCGTTCTGGGGCCCGATGCTGTTCCGCTCGACCGACTGGGGGAAGCGATGGAAGGAGGTCTCCCTCCCGAACATGGCCCGGCGCAAGGACCGACCGATGCCGACCGACGGGAACCCGAAGTACCCGATCGTCAACACCTGGCAGATCGCGCCGGGCCGGCCGAGCGAGCCGGGTTCCCTGCTCCTCGGCATCGACCCGGCCTCGCTGTGGCGCTCCTTCGACCACGGGGACAGCTGGACGCCGGTCCCCGGGCTCAACGAACACCCGTCCCGCGGGAAGTGGGGCCCCGGTGCGGGGGGCCTCTGCCTCCACACGATCCTGCGCGACCCGACCCAGCCGGACCGGCTCTACGTGGCGATCTCGGCGGCGGGCGGGTTCCGCTCCGAGGACGACGGGGAGCACTGGAGCCCGATCAACCGGGGCGTTCACGTCGACTTCATGCCGGACCGGCATCCCGAGGTCGGCCAGTGCCTCCACAAGCTCGCCTTCGAGCCGTCCGACCCGCGCACGCTCTACCGGCAGGACCACAGCGGCATCTTCGTCACCCACGACCGCGGGGACCAGTGGACCCGGATCGGCCGTCCGCTGAAGAGCGATTTCGGCTTCGTCGTCGCGACGTCGCCCTCCTCCCCGAACGGCGCCTACTTCGTCCCGCTCGAGGGGCAGAGCCGCACCACCTGGGACGGGCAGCTGCAGGTCTACCGCTGGGACGATCCCGCGCGGAAGTGGCGGACCCTCCTTGCGAAGGGCGCCTTCCCGGGGGCCCACGGGACGCACCGGGAGGGTCTCGCGGCGGACGGGCTCGACCCGACGGGGATCTACCTGGGGACCACGACCGGCCATTTGTTCGTGAGCGCGAGCGGTGGGCGCACGTGGGCGAAGGTGCCGTACGACTTCCCCGCGATCCACTCGGTCACGGTCGCCGCGCCCGGCCCGGCGGTCTGATTCCCCCCCGACGACCCGGCCCGCGGGCTCGGGCCGGCCGGACCGATCACTCGCCCGACGGCTCGCTCGC
>JASHSI010000088.1 GCA_030040915.1 Thermoplasmata archaeon
GCCGAGTCGCTGCGCGCCGGCTTCTCAAGGAGGCGCGCGCGACGCTCAAGGTCCTGACCGAGTCCGATCGGTTCAACGAGCTGCGCGAAGAGGTCCGCATCGCACGGGCCCGTGTCGCGCTCGCCTGGAAGGAGTACGAGGAGCTCGAGCTGGAGCGGATGGAGGAGCTGAAGGTCAAGGTCGGCCACGTGGCGACCGCGGGTCTGAGACGCCGGGTCGACCAGCCCGCAAGTCCTGCGCCCGTCCCGGCCGGGGCATTGATGGGTAGATCTGCATGAGCGACAAGATCCGGGAGTTCGGCGACCGCCCGCTGACGGAAACGTTCCCCCAGGCGGTGCACAACCCATATCGGTGCCCGGCCTGCTCGCTGCTCCACCTGGCGCATCGACTCGCGGAGCCGTGGCGTTGCCCCTCCTGCGGCACGCACGTTGCACCCCACCGTTTCGCCCCGATCGGCCCCCGGCGAGGGTACCTCTGGACGCTCGCCGCGACGGGGGACGTCCGCGTCTGCGCCGAGGGGATCATCATCGACTCGCCCCCCCGGGAGCGCCGCCGGTGACCGGACCGGATCCGTCTGGCTCCGCCGAACCGTCGACGAACGGACGGAAGCCCCAGCCCAAAGACCTCGCCGCCGCGATGCGGGAGATCTATCGATTGCGCCACGAGGGCGAACGGCACGTGGCTCGGGAGCGCGCGCTGGCCCGGGAGCTGGCGGACCTTCAGATCGATCGAGAAGCAGCCGGGGTCACGTCCGGCCCCATCTACGATCGCCCCTCCCTCTCCGATGCCCGGAAAGTGGCGGAGCGGATCCGCAAGGCCGTTCGAGGGCTGGCCGCGGCCGCGGACGAGGGCGGCTTCGGGCTCGCTTCCGTGAAAGCGACGGAGGTCCTCGACGACCTGGCGCTCCTCAGCGTCGCGCCGGTGCGCGGCCCGATTCAGGCGCACCGACGGGATCTCGCCCGTCGCTTCCTCACCCACCCTGCCCTGCTGACGCAGCTCGTACGTCGAGGTCCGGGTCGCGCCTACGCCTTGAAGGTCTTCAACGAGCTCCTGTCATCGGCGTACTCCGAACCGGGGTTCCGTCGCGTGTTCGAAAAGTCGGCGGAGATCCACGAGACTCGCCGCGCGTCTACCTGACGGATGCCCCGCAAATCCTGGGAGTTCACCGACGAGGACCTGCGCCGACTCGACCACCAGCTCTACGTCCCCTCGCAGGACCCGATCGACCGCCGACTCCGCGAGCTCGACTCCGCGGTCTATGGGCGGTCTCCCCCTGAGACCGAGGTCCTGCTGCCGGAGGAGATCTGGGCATACTGGATCGAGTGGGGGCGCCAGCGCATCCGTGAGGGCCGGGACATCATCATCGTCATCGACGCCGATCGCCGCAGCGGGGGAGCGACCCGGATCGGCAAATCGACCCTCGGTCTCCTTCTGCTGAAGGAGTGGGATCCTAGCTTCCGCACATCTACGATTCGCCAGCGGTATGCGACCGGTCCGGTCGACCTGGCGATATTCGAGAAGGACTGCCGGCCGGGCCAGGGGGTCCTCTATGACGAGGGAATGTGGGGGGGACGGGGCCGCGATGCGATGTCCCCCGAGAACAAGATGCTCGGCGAGATCCTCGGGACCCTCGCATCCCGTCAGGCGATCGTGGTGATCTGCAGCTACTCGATGCTCCGACTGGACGCGGACGTCCGCGGTCTCGCGTCGCTCCGGCTCCTCGTGCGACGCCGAGGACTCGCGGAGGTTCACCTGCCGAAGATCCACTTCGACCTCGAGAACCCCCGGCTGCTCCCGTTCCGTCAAGCCGAGATGTCGCCGATCGTGTGGGACCGCCTGGACGGCCCCATGATGGATGCCTACGAGCAGGTGAAGCGGGATGCTCAGGACCGGCGGATCGAACTCAAGCTACACGAACAAGCTGTGTTCGAGGCGCGGCGGCTCGGGCTCAGCCCGAAGCAGGCTAACGTTGCTGTGTCCGCTGGCGAGGGGATAGGGGCGCCCTCGCCCCCCCCCGCGTTGTTCCCGTGCGAGAAGTGCGGCAAAGAATGGGGAGACCGCTACCATCGCGATCGGCACCAGGTTACCTGCCCGGGGCGTGCCGGGCGGCGCGCGTAGGGCGCTGGAAACGGTTGGGTACCCAACGCGACCCGCTCCAACCGGGCGCGGGACCCTTTTCAACGCAGGGCGTTCTAAACGCGAGGCTGGCCGCGCTTCGACCGGTAGACTGCGTACCTGCACGTTCCGAGCGGCAATCCTACGCGCTGCGCAATCGCCCGATACGGCAGCCCCTGTTCCCGGAGGGATACGACGCGCGCCTCGAGCTCCGGAGTGAGCCTTCGAGGTCGCCCCACAGGTCCGCGGGGAGCCCGGCGCCCCTCCTTGATCTCCCGCATCGCGAGCTGGGTGCGGTCGGACCGGCGTCGCGCCTCGAACGCCGAGATCACCGGCAGGATTCCCCGGAGGATGTCTCGAGCCAAGTTCGGTGCGCCGTCCTCGCCCGAGTCGAGCATCGGCTCCTTGAGTGAGTGCCAGCGCACCCCTAGAGCCTCGAGCTCCTCAATCGAGCCGACGGCGCGGACGAATGACGCCTCACGGGACCAACGGTCGATCGCCCACACGAGTACGCGGTCGAACCGACGGGCGCCCCGCAGGCACGCCTCGCGCTGGAGGCCGTTCCACACCTCTCGCTCGACTCTCCCGGATGCGGACGCCTTCTCGACGAAGGCGACGGTGACCGACCACCCGCGTCGCGCCGCATAGTCGCGCAGCTCGCGCTCCTGGCCCGCGAGGTCCTGGTCCGCGGTCGAGACGCGGACGTACAGAGCTACGCGCTGCACGACTG
>JASHSI010000089.1 GCA_030040915.1 Thermoplasmata archaeon
GGATCCCGGAGCGAACTCGGACCAACTCTCGTTCGAGAACAGCCAACTCTCGCTGCCGGACGTACCGCTCCCGAAGAGGAAGACCCCGTCGAGGAGGGGGTCGTCGGTGGCGGTCACGTTCGTGAACGCCGGCGGACCGCCCGCACCGGGAAGCGCGGTCCAGTTCCCGTCGGAGTACTCCCACGTATCCTGGAGCGGAGCGCCTCCCACAACCTCCCGGCCTCCGTAGAGCAGGATCGTTCCGGTCGTCGAGTCCGTGACCATCGCGGCCCCGGTGCGGGCGCTCGGGGCGGGGCTCAGGGACCGCGAGCTCCACTGTCCGTCCCGGTAGAACCAGGTGAGGTTCGAGGCGGGGTCCTCCAAGACCACCGAACCGCTCGCCGGGTCGAACGCCATCGCTCCGCCGGATTCCGGGGGCGGGGCGACCGAACCCGTCCGGTTCGTCCACTGGTAGGAGGAGAACGACCAAGTCCCTCCGTATAGCACCCCCGTAGCGGTCCGACCACCGAAGAGCATCAGGTAGCCGTCCGAGCCGTCGAAGGCCACGGAGGCCCCGTAGAGGGGTGGAGGCGAACTCCCGTTAAGCAACGCGGTAATGTCCTCCCAGTTCCCGTCGTCGAAGATCCAGGTGCTCGCCGTGACGTTGCCCGACGCGTTGCGGCCGCCGAACGCGACCGCCGCCCCGAACGACGGGTCGTAGAGCGCCGCGGTCGCCGACTCGAGCGCGGGCGATGGCTCCCGGGTGATGGACGTCTCGTTGATCCACCCGTGTCGACCCGGCGGCGGCCCCGCGAGCGCGGGAACGGGCCTTGCTCCGCTCGCGTTCCCGGGCCACGGAGGTACCCACCCGGCGGCGGAGAGCAGTACCGCGACGATTGCGACCCCCCACGGGAAACGCCCAGTGCGGGCCATCGATCGCCTTGATGGCCCGCGCCTAGTGCCACGTCTAACGACGGTTCCTGAAGTTCTACCGAGAGAGAAACCCCGAACTCTCCCACTAGACGCGGCATTAGCCGCCCGCTGTCGTACGGCATCCCACCTTCGGGAGGGATGGGGTGGGCTCTCCGGTCTGGAACCGTCCAAGGCCAAGGCGAGGGGCGTCGTCCAAACGGGGTGGATGGGCCGGGACATGACGCGTCCGATCAAAGCGTAACAGCCCCCTGGACGACGGGCCCTCCCGCGGCACCCTCGATTGCTAGGCCGTAGCCTCCGGTCGCGTACGATCGCACCGAGACCAGCGTGAGGCTCGAACCGTTTGCGATCGGGATCGCGGCCGGGCGGTTCCCAACCCCCGTCCATCCGTCGACGAACGAGAAGACGGCGAGGTACGGTCCCGCGTCCGGGGCTCGCACGACGAGGTACCAATCGAACGTCGCGGACGGCGCGTCGCCCGCGCAGAGGTTCGTGGGAGTAACGGTTGCCGGTGGATCGGGCCCCCCGACGTAATCGCCATCGACTAGCTCCACGACCTTGACGTAAATCCCGTTGGTCGATACGTTTCGGGAGGCGTTCTCCCAGGCCACCACCTCGGTGTGGAGGGAGCTCGAGTTCCCGCACCCGACCGTACCGACCACCGGGGGCCCCAACGTCACGAGGACGGTCGAGCCGGGGCGGGGGGACCCCGGGGAGGCCCATACCGAGTTCAGATAGAGCGAGATGGCGAGGGCCGCGACGCCAATCTCGGTGAGCAGGTAGAGGCCCCCCCATCGTTGGCCCGGCGGACGGCCCGAGCGGCTCCGGCGACGCCAACGAGACCCGGCGAGGCCCCCCGGACCGGTCCCCGTCGAACCACGCACGGTCCGGGGCGTCGCTGCGCGCTCGGCGGGGCCCGATTCGAGGAGCCGAGCGGCTCCCATTAGCCCTCCTTATGAGGAGCTAGCCGGGGTGACAAGTTGAAGGTACGCCTCCTCGAGGAGGAGGGAAGTGTTCGCGAAGCTGACGACCTGGCCGAGCTCGGAACATCGATCGTGGATCTGCGCCCGGGTCCCGTCGGAGCCGTCGAAGACGAGGCGGAAGCGACGGTCGGAGAGCGCCGCGACCTCTTGGACGGCCGGACGGAGGGACTCGAGACGCTCCGGGGGGAGGGGGTGGGCGAACTCGACGTCGATTTGCCGGCTGCGGACCCGCGCGACGACCTCATCGACACGGTCCCGGAGGAGTACGCGGCCCCGGTCGATAATGATGAGGTCGTCGCAAATCTGAGTGACCTCGCCCATGTTGTGCGAGCTCATCAGGATCAGGTGGTCCCGCTTCAGCCGCACCAAGAGCCGGCGCATCACGACCCGCTCGGCCGGATCGAGCCCGCTGCCGGGCTCATCGAGCAGGATCACGCAGGGGTCGCCGAGGAGCGCCGCGGCGAGCACCACGCGCTGGCCCTGACCCTTGGAAAGCGAACTGACGCGGCGATGGGGGTCAGGAAGATGGAGCTCCTCACTGAGCGCGGCGACGTTTGACCGGATCCCCTCCTCAGAGAGGCCTCGAAATCGTCCCACCATCCGAAGCGCTTCGCCGATGGTCTGCATCGGGTACGGCTCGGGGGTCTCGATGATCGCTCCCACGTCCCAAAGGGCCCGCTTGCGGTCCTCAAGGACGTCCACGTCGTTCAGGAGGGCGGTCCCGGAAGTGGGACTCAAGAGCCCGACGAGGAGCTTGAGGGTGGTCGACTTCCCGGCCCCGTTGGGCCCCAAGAACCCGACGGCGCCGGCTCCTTCGTAGCGGAAGGTCGCGTCCGCGAGGGCCGCCGCCCCGTCCGGCGCCGACCGGTAGCGCTTCGTTAGGCCCCGGGCCTCCAAGCTGGCGCGCATGGGCTACCCGGTCGACTCCTTGGTCTCGTACAGGTAGATGCTGAGCGCCAGGAAGACGAACAGGTAAACGAGCATGATGATCGCGCCTTCGCCGGCGTACGCGCTCCAAATGGTGAACGTCTGATCCTCCCCGACCGGGATCTGCTGGAGGTGGGCGAAGTCTGTATCGAGGATGGCGGCCATCGCCCCGCCGGCGTAGGTGAACGACCACCACGGCTCGTAGCCGGCGAGCTCCACCACGCTCTCGACGATGGTG
>JASHSI010000090.1 GCA_030040915.1 Thermoplasmata archaeon
CTGATCTTCATGAGCAGCCACATCCTGAGCGAGGTGACCGAGGTCTGCGACGAGGTCGCGCTCATCGACCACGGGCACCTCCTCTTCTACGACACGCTCGCGAACGTCACCTCCAAGTTCGGGGATGGCCACGGTTCGGTCGACGTCTCCTTCGCGCGGCCCCTTCCGCCGGACGCGATCCCCCAGCGGATCCCCGGGCTCCCGGGCGTCACCGGCGTCACCGCCCTCTCGGCCCAGCGGGTCCGGATCGGCTTCCAAGGTGGGGCCGCGACCCAGGAGAAGCTCGTCGAGAGCCTCGTCGGGCTCAAGCTCGGAGTGGTCAGCGTGGCCGAGTCGGAGAGCGCGCTCGAGGAGGTCTACCTGAGCAAGATCTCCCGGGGGGACTAGGCCGATGGCGGCCCCGAGCGTTTCGGCCGAGGCGGCGACCCCAGTGGTCGGGACCCCGGGTTCCACCGCCCTCCGCGTGCCGGCGTCGATGGAACAGGTCCCGAAGCTCGCCCGCTACCAGCTCCGCGAGTACCTCCGATCGCGCCGGTTCGTCGCGCTCGCCGCGATCGTGCTGGCGATCGGGGCGATCCTGACGGTCGTCGTGGCGCACTTCCGGGGCGACATCGTCTCCACGTCGGTCGCCTTCTACGGGAGCTTCTTCGGCGGCGGCGTCGACCTCGTCATCATCCTGGCGGCGGTCTTCTTCGGAGGCGACGCGATCGCAGGGGAGTTCCAGAACAAGACCGGCTACTTCCTGATGGGCCTCCCGATCCGCCGCTCGACCGTCTACATTGGGAAGTTCATCGCGGCGTACCTCGCGTCGGTGGCGATGGTCGGGCTCTACCTTCTCGTGCTCTTCTTGAACGGAGCGTACTACTTCGGGAGCGGCCTCTTGCCCTGGCAGCTTCCGCTCTCTATCGTGCTGAGCCTCGTGTACCTCGCAGCGGTCCTCGGCTCGACGTTCATGTTCAGCTCGCTGTTCAAGACAAGCGCCTACGGCTTCGTCCTTACCGCGATCCTGTTCATCTTCGGGTTCACGCTCCTCCAGGACCTGGTGACCGGACTCGTCAAGATCGAACCGTGGATGATCATCTCCTACGCGGAATCGACGATCGGGAACGTCTTCAGCTCGACCGCGAACTGGGGCTTCATGGGGACCAGGACGGTCACTCAGGCGATGGAACCCGGGGGGCACGTTCTGACCATGACCACCTACACTCCGGGCATCGGCGAAGGGATCGCCATCATGCTCGGCTACTTCATCATCACCGCCGTGGCGGGCCTCCTCCTGTTCGAGCGGGAAGAGTTCAGCTAGATCGACGGCGCTCTCGGGCGTGCCTGGACACGCGGATCGTCGACGATCCGGGGGGATCGAGAGGCAGTTCGCCGCTGGGCCCCGATTTACGATCCTCGGGATGTGACGCTCGGAACCCATACAATCGCCGCGCCTCACCCGTCCCCCACCGGGGGTGTGGGGGTCGACCCAGCTCCACAGGAAACGGGGGGGTTGTCGGATGGTTGTCGGCCACGCCCGCCCGTCAGTATCCTAAGGGTGGACCCCCCGTTTTCCTGTGGACCTTCCCCCTTTATGTACGACGTCCGTCAGACAAACAGGGCGGACGACCATGAGCGACCACCGACCCAAGTGGGTCCCTCTGGCGCTACTACCGGCGACCGATCTGGCGGAGAAGGAGGCGGTGCTCCCGATGGCCTGCCTCCCGAGGACGCTTGCCCCGGAGACCCGGTCCTCCTTCTTCCACCTCCCCCACCGCGGGGTCCGGCCATGAGCGCCTTCCCGGAGCCCGCAGAGACCGTCCCGGCGCCGACCCGTCGCGTTTCCTTGGGTCAGGCGACACCGCGGGGGTATGGCCTGCGCCCGAGACTGAGCCCTCAGGCGGCCGCGGCGTTCGCCACGATGGTCGACACGGCGCGCGCCCGCGCGGCGAGCGAGGGGCGGACGCTCGTCTACACGGTGCGCTGGCACGACCGCTAGTCGCACCGGAACGCCCCCATCATCGCCGTACGGCCTCCTTCGACAGCTCGTCGGCTCGACGGTTCTGTTCGCGGGGGATCCAGACGAACTCGACCTCGTCGAACTCCCGGCGAAGGGCCAGGAGCCGCTCGTGGTAGGGGCGCAGGTGATCGGCCTTCACCTCGTATTCACCGGTCATCTGTCGGATGACGAGTTGGCTGTCCCCGTGGACCCGGACCGATCCCCGGTAGCCCCGCTCACGCAGGTACTCTAAGGCCCGGATCGCTCCGACGTACTCGGCGACGTTGTTCGTCGACCGCTCGGAGCCGGGCGGGGCGGCGAGGCCCCCTTCCTCGTGGTCGAGCCCCTCCCCGGTGACCGTAAACCCGTACCCCGCGACCCCTCCGCCCCGGGGCGGCTGGCAGGCCCCATCGAAGTAGACCCAGACGAGGTGGGGGAACACCGTGGTCCCGCGGGGGATCACGGCGTCGGCGGACGGCCCCGGCATCGGCGGGCCCCCCGAGCGGGGCGCACCTAATTACTGGGCGCGGGGGACCGGACCGGGTCGGGCGAACGTTCAAGACGGGGACCCGGCGTAGTACGACCTCAAGGGACCCGATGTCCGCCTCCTCCGCTTCGACCCTCCCGCTCGGGGTCGCGATCCTCTCCGTCCTGATCGGTCTGTTTGGCGCGATCCTCCTCGTGGCCGGGATCCTCATCGTTCTCGCGATCGGCCTCGGCTCCGCCTCCGCGTTCGCCGCGTTCGGGATCTCCTTCCTCGGGGGCGTCCTCCTGCTCATCTTCGGCATCATCGTGCTCGCGGTCGCCCGCGGGCTGTGGGACCAGGAGCTCTGGGCGCTCGTGGTGAGCCTCATCGTCTTCGGCCTGATGCTCCTCTCCGACATCGTCCGGCTTGACTTCGGCCTCGGGGCGCTCATCCTCCTCGTCCTCGTCGTCTACCTCGCCGCCGTCCACAACCACTTCACCTAGGCCGGGCGCCCCCGCTCCCGTTATACGGGGCGGCCTGGTCCCGCCGGCATGCCGAATCCGAGCGTCACCCTGAAGACCACGTTGGGCGACATCCGCCTCGAGATCTTCGAGGACAAGGCGCCGAAGACCGCGGCGAACTTCCTGACGCTCGTGCGCAAGGGCTTCTACACGAACACGACCTTCCACCGGGTGATCCCGGGGTTCATGATCCAGGGCGGCGACCCGAGCGGGGACGGGACCGGCGGCCCCGGCTACCAAATCCCGGACGAGTTCCACCCGTCGCTGAAGCACTCCGGGCCCGGGATCCTCTCGATGGCGAACGCCGGTCCGAACACCGGCGGCAGCCAGTTCTTCATCACGCTCGCCGCGACGAACTGGCTCGACGGGAAGCACGCGATCTTCGGCCGCGTCGTCTCCGGCCAGGAGATCGTCGAGAAGATCGCCCAGGTACCACGGGGACCGTCGGACCGGCCGAAGACCCCCGTCGTGGTCACCTCGACGGTCGTCGGGTAGGCCCCCGTCGCTTCCCCTCACGCGGGGAAATCGAACGGGTAGCGCTCGGTCGGCCGGAACGCGTCCTCCGCCGTGGTCAGGAGGTCCGCCACGAGGCGGACCGCGGGCGGGACCATGAAGAGCAGGAAGACGGCGCGGACCCCGAGCGCGATCGTGAACGACTGGTAGGCGAGCGCGAGCGAGGAGCTCTGGGCGAGCCAGTAGAGGTAGGCCAGGATCGCGAGGTCGTAGCCGGCGGCGACCGGCCCCGCGGCGCGCGACGGACGGGCGACGTAGGCGGCGATCGCGAGCGCGGCCAGGAGGAGCCCGAAGAGGAGCACCGTGCCGAAGGGGAACGGGAAGGCGATCCCAAACTGGCCGAGGGCCTGGGAGGCGAAGTACGGCCAGCCGAGGAAGAGGAGCCCGTAGAGGACCCCCTGCCAGACGGCCCCGACGGCGAGCTCCCCCGCCGTCGGCAATCGGTACGGCCGGGCCGGCATCGTGGCGGACGGCCTCACGGGAATCCCTCCGGGGGGAGCGAGATCGCCCAGGGTCCGCCTTGGAACGTCAGGACGACCGTGCTCCCGGAGGCGAGGCAGGCCGAGCCCACGTAGGTCGTGAATTGCGCGTCATACGCGGCGTGCGAATCGACGTCGATCGCGATCACTCCCTGGCCGCACTGCACCCCGGACGGGTCGTTCACCCGGACACCGATCGTCCCGTCGTCCGAGTACTCCGCGTCGTCGTTGAACGACAGATCGACCGGCACCTCGTAGGTGCCGTTCGGCTCGCTCTGCGGGGTCCCCGGATCGACCGCGAGGCCCTCGAACGGCGCGCCCCAGGTGAGGTTCTCGTCGAGACCGAGGCGCAGCGGGAACAGCGTCGCGTAGGTGAGGTTCACCCACGTCTCGCTCGGGAGCACGAGGTTCTCGGTCAACAGCGGCTCGCCGACGCCGGTCGACAAGGGGATCGTGAGAGAGAGCCCCACGACCGTCGTGCCGCCTCCCGGAATCCGTTGGGACGGCGCCCCGCCGAGCGCCACGACCGGTCCGTGCGTCCCGGGAAAGAGGACGACGGTGGAGATGCTGAGCGAGTCGATCGCATACTCCCCGGGGTTCGCGATCCAGATCTGTCCGCTGGCTACCGCGGTCTCGTTCGGGCCCTGCGAGAAGCCGCTGAACGGGCTCGCCCCCCACGAGGGCCGGATCTCGGAGGCGAACAACGCCACCGACCCGAGGAAGACGACGATGAGGACGGCGAAGACCGTCGCGGCGATCCGGACGTCCCGGGCGGCACGGTAGAGACCGGGACGACGCCGCATCGCCTCCTCTACCAAAAGTACGCTCGCTCCCTCTAGGTAAAGGGCCGCCCCGACCCGCGGAGTGGTCCTGGCCCGGCCCCTCCCTCCGTCGAGGTTATCCGAGACGATCCACCTCGTTCGGCGGGTCGGTGATCGGGGTGGTCGATGGGGCACCGCCGAGGGCGGAGCCGCCGCCCCGCATCGACCCCGCGTCGGTCCGTTTGACGAAGGAATCCGAGACCCTCTTCATCCCCCTCTACGCCAAGGCGCTCGATTACCGTTCCCCCCGTCCGGTCCTCCACGACGCGAAGGCCGACGAGATCGTCCGGTCGGTCCCCTACGATTTCTCCCGGGTCGCGCACCCGGGGCTCGCATACCTCTTGGCGGCCCGCTCGAAGCTGCTGGACGAATGGGCGCGAGAGTTCCTCGAGGTGAACCCTACGGCCGTGGTCCTGAACCTCGGCTGCGGGCTCGACGCCCGGATCCTCCGGGTCGCCCCGGTCCCTTCGGTCGGATGGTACGACGTCGATCTGCCCGAGGTGATCGAGCTCCGCCGACGGTTCTTCGCGGACCGACCGGGCTACGCAATGACGGCCGCCTCGATCACCTCGGCCGGTTGGCTCGGCTCCCTGCCGAGGGATCGCCCGCTCCTCATGGTCGCCGACGGCGTCCTCGAGTACCTTCCGGGGCCGGAGGTGGCGGCGCTCCTCCGGCGTCTGTTGGACCGGTTCCCCCGAGGCCGTCTGATCTTCGATGTGCTTAACGGGTACGCGCTCCGCCGCGGGAACCAGGGTCTCGCAGCGACCGGGGCCCGGCTCCGCTGGGCGGTCGACGACCCCCGCAACGTGGACCGGATCGATCCCCGCTTGCGGCGCACTGCCTCCCTCAAGCTCGCGAGCTCCCACCGAGTGCCCCGATCGATACGGATCGCCCTCTTCCTCGTCGGGCTCTTCTCCCCTGGCCGAGCGGGCGCGTTCCGGCTGCTGAGCTACGAGTTCTAGTTCGGCCGTAACGGGGCGACGCGGCGAATATACGAAAATCGGCTCCGAAATGCGAAAACCGGTACACTTATGAACCCGGACGGTTCCGCCGCGAGCGTGTCGATTGGAGGGACGTACACGGCCCTCGTCACGCCCACCGTCGGCCGTGGCGCCGTCGACGAGGGGGCTTGGCGGGCCCTCCTCGACTGGCAATCCGACGCGCGCGTCGACGGGGTGGTCGTCGGCGGCACGACCGGGGAGTCGCCCACCCTGTCCGAAGCGGAGCTCGCCCGGTTGTTCGAGACGGCGCGAGCAATCCTCCCGGGCCGCGTCGATGTCGTGGCCGCCACCGGGCGGAACCACCTCGAGGGGACCCTGGCCCTCAGCGGGGCCGCGGTCGACGTCGGGATCCGGAGGCTCCTCATCGTGGACCCCTACTACAACGGGCCGAGCTCGCTGGAGATCCGAAAAGAGCTCTACGAGCCGCTCGCAGCGCGCTTCCCCTCGGCGAGCTTCCTCCCCTACGTCATCCCGGGGCGGACGGGCACTCGGCTGGACCCGGTCGACGTCGCCCGCCTCGTCACCGACGGGCGCCCGATCGCCGGGCTCAAGGACGCGACCGGGGACGACGCCTACGCGCGCGAGCTCCGCCACCGTTGCCCGGACCTGTCGATCCTCTCCGGGGACGACGCCCGGACCTTCCCCTTGATGGCCGACCCGACGGTCCGGGCGTCCGGAGTGATCTCGGTGGTGTCGAACCTCGTTCCCGAGGCGCTCACGGCCGCGGTCGCCCGCGCCCGCTCCGGAGACCCTGGCGAGGCGGCGCGGCGGGCGGCGCCGCTCCAGGGGCTCTTCGACTCGGTGACCGTCCGAGTGGCGGAGCCCGCTTCCGATGGCGGCGTCCAGGAGATCCGAAGTCGTAACCCCGTCCCGATCAAGACCGCCCTCGCGCTCCTCGGGGTACCGGTCGGGGCGTGCCGTCCCCCGCTCGGCCGGATGAGCCTCGGCGGGGTCACCCGGCTTCGGGAGACCCTCCGGACCCTCCACCGGGCGGATCCGACCGCCCTGGCGCCGCTCGCGACCCGGTTCGGCGTGGACATCGACCGAAGGCTCGACGACCCGGAGCTGCTGCGGAGATTGTCGTATGAGCGGCTCTAAGGGCTCGACGGGGCCGCGTTCGCCGACCCGGCCCCGCCCCGGGTTGCTGATCGGCGGAGGCTCCGGCCGTCTCGGTTCCGTGATCGTCACCACCGCGCTCGCCCAAGGCTATCCCGTGAGGGGGATCGTGGAAAGCGCCCGGGGGCCCGCGACGGCGCGCCCCCCCGTCGTCCCGATCTCCGAAGCGAGCGATCTCCTCGACGCGAGCGACGTCTACTTGACCGCCACGACCCCCGCCGCCGAGGCGACGAACCTCCCCCGGATCGGCGACGCCGGCCTACCGGCGGTCGTTGCCACGACCGGGCTTGGCGATCCGCTCCCCGACTGGCTGGCGGCGTGCGCCCGCAGAGTGCCGATCGTCCTCGACGCGAACTTCTCGCTCGGGGTGCACCTGTTGCGGCGGGCGCTGCGATCGTTGGGACCGCTCCCCAGCGGGTTCGACGCCTCGATCGTCGAGACGCACCGTCGAGGGAAGGTCGACCACCCGTCGGGCACTGCGATCTCCCTCGCGGCCGATCTCGGGAGGTCCGGGCTCGGAGCCTGGCGGCCGGCGGACGGGACGAGCGCCCAGGGCCGCGTCGAGGTCGCCTCGTTGCGCGCCGGGGAGACGCCCGGGGTGCACGTCGTCCAGATCGCCGGGCCGTCGGAGCTCCTGCGCTTCGAGCACCTCGCCTACGGGCGCGAGGCGTTCGCCATCGGGATGCTCGCGGCCGCCGATTGGCTGGTCCGGGAGGATCCGGCCCCAGGAATATACAGCTTGGAAGACGTCCTCGGAGGAGGGTTGGCGTGACCGAAGGGCGTCGCCTCGTCGTGAAGTTCGGCGGCTCGGTCCTCCGCACCGGGAAGGACCTCGCCGAGGCCGCCCGCTTGGTGGTGGAAGCTCCGGCCGAGGAGAAGCTCGTGGTCGTGAGCGCCCCCTACGGGGTCACGAACCAGCTCGCCGGGCTCACCTCCGAGCTCCCGCTGAAGATCGATCCCGCGGACTCGGCCCAGTTGCTCTCGTTCGGGGAGCGGATCAGCGCCCACCTCCTCACCGCGCTCCTGCGGGCCCGGGGCGCCTCGGTCCGCCACGTCGCCCCGGAGGACCCCGAGTGGCCGATCTGGACGCGCGGGGGCTCGATCGACGCGACAATCGACCCCGCCCGGTCCCGGGAGCGGGCCGGGTCGAGGCTTCGGCCCCTCCTGGCGAGGTCGATCGTGGTCGTCGAAGGGTTCCTTGGACGAGAAGGGGAGCGGGTCACGACGCTGAAGCGGGGCGGCAGCGACACGAGCGCCCTCGCCCTCGCGACGTTCCTCGAAGCGACCGACGTCGTGCTCGTCAAGGGGGCCGCCGGGGTCCAGAGCGCTGACCCCCGGGTCGTCCCGGACGCCCGTACCCTGCCGGACATCGACACGCGCGAGCTCTCCGAGCTCGTGCACGCCGGCCTTCCGGTCGTCGCGCGGGAGGCGCTCGCCTACCTGGGGGATGGGCGCATGCGGGTGCGCGTCATCCCGTTCGGTCCCCCGCTCCTCGGGGGATCCGGGACCGCCGTCCGCTCCGGACCGACGGACCTCGGGCGCCCCACCGGCGCGGACGAGGTCACATTCGGGTCCGTGACCGCGATGCTGGGCGAGCGTCCCGATGGCCTCGCCGAGCTCGTGCGGGTCCTCGGCGAGCGGCCGTGGTTCGGGCTCTCGGCGAGCTCCACCTCGGTCTCCGTGTTCGTCCCGGAGCCCGAGGTACGCTCGCTCGTCCAGGCGCTCCACGCCACCGGGGCGTTCCGCGCCGTGACGAGCCGGACCGGTGTCGCCGGACCCCGCGCGGAGCGCTCGGCGGAGCGGGAGGCGCGAACGTACCCGGTGCCCGGCCGCCGGGACTCCTGGCTTCCCGACGTCGACGGGCGGCCCCTTCACCGGGGAGCGAAGCGCTCTGGGGAGGCGGACGCGTGAGCGCCCGGAGACCGCCGGAGGTGGAGCTCCCCCCACCGTTCCGCGTCGGCGCGGGGCGGCTCGAGCTCGAGGGCCGTCCCCTCGAGGCGCTCGCCGACGAGTACGGCACCCCGATCTACGTCGCGAGCGAGCGGCGGATCCGGGAGAACGCCGCTCGCTTCCAGGAAGCGTTCCGGGCCCACTGGCCGAACTACCGCCTCCTCTACGCGCTCAAGGCGAACCCGAACCCGGTGATCGTGGGCCTGCTCCGCTCCGCGGGATGCGGCGCGGACTGCTCCTCCCCGGCGGAGATCCGGATCGCCCGCGACGCGGGCATCCCGCCGACCGAGACCCTGTACACCGCCGCCTACCCCTCCGCCGCCGAGCTCGCGAGCGCGCTCGCCGCCCGGGTGACGATCAACCTCGACGACCCGGCCCTGCTGCCGAGGTTGATCGAGCTCGGCCGGCCCGAGCGGCTCTCCTTCCGGATCAACCCCGGCCGCACGGCGAGCGGACCGGAGGGGCTCCGTTTCGCCGGGCACGGGGCGAAGTTCGGCGTCCCGCTCTCCGCCGCGATCAAGGGGTTCCAGGCGGCCCGCCGGGCCGGGCTCGACCGGTTTGGCCTCCACACGATGCCCGGCTCGAACGTGCTCGCCCCCGAGCACTTCGGCTTCGTCGGTCGCTTCCTCGGCCAAGCCTACCGCCGCGTCGAACGAGAGGCGGGCATCCGCCTCGAGTTCCTCGACGGCGGCGGCGGCTTCGGCGTGCCGTACCGGCCCGGCGAGAAGCCGCTCGACCTCGATCGGGTCGCGCGGCTGTTCGCCGAGGGCCTCCGACAGGGCCTGCGGGCCCGCGCCGGGGAGACGCTGCCCGAGGTCAACCACGAGCCCGGCCGCTACCTCGTCGCGGACTCGACGGTCCTCCTCACCCGGGTCACCCACATCAAGCGGACCTCGCCCTGGCTCGTCGGGGTCGATGCCGGGATGCACACCCTCCTCCGACCGGCCCTGTACCAGGCCCATCATCCGGTCCACCCGGTCCGCGCGAACGGCGCGCGGCGCCGGTGGATGAACCTGGTCGGCCCGGTCTGCGAGAACACCGACGTCCTCGCCGCCCACCGATGGCTCCCCGAGCCGTCGGTCGGGGAGGTCTACGCGGTGGCGAACGCGGGAGCGTACGGGTTCTCGATGTCGAGCCAGTACAATACGCGACCCCGGCCGGGGGAGCTCCTCGTCACGCCGCGGGGAGCCGAGCTCATCCGCACCCCCGAGACGTTCGATGACCTCGTCGCCCATGTGCGACGGCCGGCCGAAGGCGCGGGCGGGCGACCATGAACCCGGCGGGATCGAAGGCGCTCCGCCGCCTTCCCCCGTACCCCTTCGCCGCGCTCGAGGAGAAGGCGCGCGCCGTCGGCGCAGAGCCCCCGCTGCTCGGCTTCGCGATCGGCGACCCGGACATCCCGCCCCCGGAAGGCCTCCTCGACGCGGCGCGGAGGGCGCTCGAGGAGCCGGGCTCGCACCGCTACTCTTCGAGCCGCGGGGAGGCGGCCCCGCGCGAGGCGTTCGCCCGATGGTTCGAGCGCCGGTTCGGTGTGCGCGTCGACCCGGCGACCGAGGTGGCCATCCTCATCGGCTCGAAGGAGGGGATCGCCGGCCTCCCGCGGGCGATCCTCGAACCCCGGGATCGCGTCGGGGTCCCGGACCCGGGGTACCCCGCCTACGGGAACGCGGTCCGGCTCGCCCGGATGCGTCCGGTCCCCTTCCCGCTCACGGAGGGTTCCGGCTGGCGACCGGACTGGTCGAAGGTCCCCGAGGGGATCCGGCTCCTCTACCTCAATTATCCGAACAACCCGACCGGGGCCGTCGTCTCCCGCGACGAGCTCGCGCCGGCGATCGACCTCGCCCGGGACCACCGGTTCACGATCGCCTACGACAACGCCTACTCGGAGATCACCTTCGCGGGACCCCCCGCGCCGTCGATCCTCGAGCTCCCCGGGGCCCGCGACGTCGCGATCGAGTTCCACTCGCTGTCGAAGACCCTCGGCGTCCCGGGGTGGCGGATCGGCTTCGCGGTCGGGAACGCGGAGATCGTCGGGGCGCTGGTCGACCTGAAGAGCCACGGCGACTCCGGCGCGGCGAACCCGTTCCAGCGGGCCGCCTCGCGCCTCCTCGCCGACGCGGCCGAACGGTCGTGGCCCCCCGAGGTGCCGGCCTCGATCGCCGAGTACGGCGAGCGTCTCCGGACCCTCGCGGCCGGCCTGCGCGCGATCGGGGTCGACGTCGCCGAGCCGAAGGGCACGCTCTACCTGTGGCATCGAGCCCCGGGGGGGAACGGGGCCCGGTGGGCGGATCGGCTCCTCACGAGGGCCCACGTGCTCGTGACCCCGGGGGGGGCGTTCGGCCGCGGAGGCCGCCCCTACGTCCGTTGGTCGGTGACCGCACCGACGGAACGGATCCGGGAGGCGGTCGACCGCCTCGGGCGACTCGGAAAGCGCCCCTAGTGGCCCGAGAGCTCCCGGATCCCGGGACGTTCCGCGGCCCGAGGGCCGGTCGGAGGTCGGACGGACCGGGTGAGCCGGATCAGCGTGACGGTCGAGACGACCCCCGGGAGCGAGCGCAGTGCGTCGAGCTCCCGATTGAACGCCTCCATCGTGGGGCGCTCGAAGACCGCCCCCAGGTCGAACTCGCCGCTCGTCTCGAACGTCTCCGAGGCGCGCGCCTGGACGTAGCGCAGGATCTCGGCGGTCCGGCCTGGGCGGCAGCGGACGAGCACCACTCCCTCCGGTCCGAGCGGGGTGGTCACGATCGTGTAGCGGAGGATCGTCCCGTCGGCACGTAGCCGAGCGATCCGCCGCCGGACCGCCGCCTCGGTGAGGGCTACTAGGCCGCCGATCGCCGCGTTCGTCGCCGACGCGTCCTCCCGGAGCGCCTCGAGGATTCGCCGGTCGATGTCGTCCACGAACGATTCTATTGCGAGGAGGTCAGGTATCCGCTTTTCGGCGCCCCGACCGAACGGTTCTTGCCCCCGCCCCCGTAGTCGGGAGACCGATGGACGACGGATCCCGTGAGTTGGCGAGGGTGATCGCCGAGGCCCCGCCCGCGTTGCGGTCGATCTCCGCACGCCTCCGCGAGGTGATCCGGGAAGAGGCTCCCTCCGTCCGGGAGGCGGTCAAGTGGGGCGCCCCGACCTGGTCCGGTCGTCGACTCGCCTTGTGCCTCATGATCTACCCGAACCACGTGAACCTCGGGTTCTTCCAGGGAGCCCGCCTCGCGGATCGCTTTCCGGAGATCGTCGGGACGGGGCGGGCGCTCCGACATGCGAGGATCCCCTCGCTCGAAGTGGCCGGGTCCGAAACGGTGCGGCGGATGGTTCGCGCCGCGATGGATCTGGATCGGGAGGAGCCGGGCCCCGCTCCCCGCCGAGGGACCGGGCGAGCCCAGAAGCCGTCGCGCCGGCGAGCCGTCCAGAGGGGTACGACCAAGCGTCCGGGCCGACCCGCGCCCGGCCGCGTTATGTAGCGTGGTCGGCCTGGGCGGGCCAGGGAACGTGGCCGGGACGGAAGCGAGCTCGGGGGCGGCCGGAGGAGCGGGGCCCGCCGAGGAGCTCGCCACCGTCGGCGGGGGGTGCTTCTGGTGCACCGAGGCCGTCTTTACCGAGCTCAAGGGAGTTCGAAGCGTCCTTCCCGGCTACAGCGGCGGTCGTCTGCCGAACCCTTCGTACGAGGAGGTCTGCGAGGGTACGACCGGGCACGCCGAGGTCGTCCAGGTGGCGTTCGACCCGAAGGTGCTGAGCCTCCACGATCTCCTCTCGATCTTCTTCACGGTCCACGACCCGACGACCCGCGACCGCCAGGGGAACGACGTCGGCAGCCAGTACCGCTCCGTGATCTTCGTACGGAACGCGGCCCAGGAGGCGACCGCCCGCCAGGTGATGGGCGAGGTCGCGCAGGCGCGGATCTGGAAGGGGGCGCTCGTCACCGAGATCGCGAAGTTCGAGGCCTTTTATCCGGCGGAGGAGTACCACCGCGACTACTTCCGACGGAACCCGGAACGGGGCTACTGCCAGATGATCATCGCCCCGAAGGTGGCGAAGTTCCGCCGGGACTTCGCCGACCGGCTCAAGGCCGCATAGCCGCCGGGCGCCCCGAGGGGGTGCAGGTATGCAGGTAGGGCCTATGCGTCCTTGACCTTCTTCTTGACCTTCTCGACGGTCTGCTTCGTTTCGGAGAGGAACCCGTGGGCCAGGGACTTTGCCTCGTGGGCGGCCTTCTTGGTGGCCGGACCCGCCTCCTTCACCGCGGTCTTGGTCATCGACACGGCAAACTTGCCCGCGCTCTTCATGGTCCGTTCCATATCCTTCGCGAACGCCTCGGCGTCCCGGGAGACCTGGGAGCCCCCCAAACCGGCCGCCGCCGGGGGGGCGCACTTCGCGCACAGGGTCGTTCCGTCCGGGACCGGCGCACCACAGCCTGAGCAGACCGCCATCTTCGACTCCGTGGCCACTTCCGGGCCGTTCCAGGGATGTCCTCGGGGGTTCTTACGACCGACGGGCCCCCGCGCCCGTCCCCCATCGGGGCGCGCCGCCCGGGCCCTTCCGCCAGCTTCTTGGGGGGGTGAAGCTCCTCGGTGGCCCGATCTGTCGTGAAGCGCGAGGTCCGGGCCGGGGTGGGGCGTACCGACGTCGACCCGCCCCGCCGTGGCTCACCTGCCCGGTTCGAGTTCGAGGCGCTCGAGGAGCTCGGCCATACTTTCGAGGAGGCGTGCGACCATGCCGCCCGCCGGCGGGAGTTCGAGGACCTCCGCTGGGGACCTCGGACCGAGCTCCCCCTCGGCGAGGTGCGGGCCGGGGAGTTCGGCACCGCCCGATCGGTCTGGTCGCGGGAAGGCGAACCGCTCGGCC
>JASHSI010000091.1 GCA_030040915.1 Thermoplasmata archaeon
CTCGCGGCCTGCCGGGCGCTCTCCTCCTCGAGGGGGGAGCTCATCACGACGAGGTGGCCGTCGGGGAAGCCGAGGGCCCAGGATCCCTCGAAGACGCCGCTCGGCACGTCGAAGGCGTAGAAGAAGCTCCGATCGACGTACGGGTCGGTGCTGTTGTAGAGGATCAGGGCGTCCGCGGGGCGGCCGAGGCGCTCGAATATTCTCTGGACGCGGGCTTTCATCGTCCGGCGAGAGGGCGACCCATCTTCAAGGTTTGTGGCGACCGAGGGCCCAGGGATCAAGGGGGTTCGAGGAGTCACCCCCTCCGGAATCGGTCCCGAGGTTGAAAATGCGCGAATGCCCTTATACTCGCAGGGGCGGAGGTCCACGGGGATGACGGCAAGCAACCGGGTCGACCGAACCGTGGTCGTCCTAGGGATGCACCGCTCGGGCACCTCCCTCGTGGCCGGGATCCTCCATGCCCTCGGCGTCGACATGGGTTCTCGTGAACACGACGAAGAGTGGATTGGACGCCACTGGTCGAATCCCACCGGACACTTCGAGAACCGGGAGTTCGTCGCGCTCGACCACCGTCTCCTCGGGGGCGACCCGACGGGGGTGCGAGGTCACCCGGATTGGGAAAGTGTGCCGGCCCGATCGATCGAGCTCCGATCGGAGATCCAGGCGTTGATCGCACGATTTGAGGGGCCGAGCTGGGGATGGAAGGACCCTTGGACGGTCTTGACCCTGGAGGCCTTCCTCCCGCACCTCACCCGACCCAAGTTCGTCGCCGTTCACCGGCCCAAGCAGGAGGTGGTCGGGTCGCTACGAAAGCGCATGAACGAAGGCGACGCTCAGCTTGCGGGGCTCTTCGACCTATATGCGGAACGACTCGGCGCACTTCACAAGACGCTCGAATCCTATCCATGGCTTGATCTAGAGTACTCGGAGGTACTCGCTCGACCGGCGCCAACGATCCAGCGCATCATCGACTTCCTCGATCTTCGGCCCACCCGAGAGGAGCTCGACCGGGCCCTATCGATGGTGCTGACCGGGCCGGCGCTGAAGCGCGAGAGCCAACGGATGGCGGTCCGGGGAGTCCTTGCATTCCCGCGGTGGGTTGGGTGGATTCTGAAGAGGGACCTGCGGCACAACCCACGCGTCGTCGGGTCCGACCTCCTTGGCTCGGTGCCCAAGGAGCTCTATCAGACCCTGCGGGCCCTCCTATGAGCGACGGGCCGACCCACCCGTACTTCTCCGTCATCATCACGGCCTACAACCGCCGCCAGTACCTTCCGAGGGCGATCGACTCGGTACTCGCCCAGACACTGCCCCGCTCCGACTACGAGATCATCGTCGTCAAGAACTTCGAGGACGAGGTGAGCGACGAGAGGATCCGTTCGAACGGCCTCATCGGACTGTTCCGGACCGAGCAGCCCTTGGGAATCCATCTCGGGGCCGCCCTGGAGAGAGTGCGAGGCGATGTCGTGGCCTTCCTCAACGACGACGACCTTTGGGAACCGGGCCGGCTCGGGTTCGCCCGGGCGCGGTTCGGCGCGAACCCCCGCCTGGGGTTCCACGCCACCAGCTACAGCTTGATCGATCCGGACGACCGGCCGGTGCCCGGCTCGAAGGACCGGTTCGCCGCGGTGGCCCGGTTCGAGGAGCGGCCCGGGGCCGAGTTCGTCGTGGGTGCCAACACCCCCGTCGAGGAACTCGATCGGTTCGTCCAGGCGAACCCAGGAAGCGACAGCACCATTGCCATCTCCGCGGCGACCCTCCGTCGCTTTCAGCGGGAGCTGACCGACCTTCCTTCCTCGGTCGACACCTTCCTCTTGACGCTGGGGTTCCTGTCGGGCCTCGACCTCGAGATCGTCTACCGCCCGATGACCCGCCTGAGGGTCCACCCAGAGAACATGTCCCGGGCGACGGATGTCTCGTTTCGCTCCTACCTTCAGAAGTACTCCCGGACCATGGGCGGCTTCGCGGCCGCGACCGCCCATATGGCCCGGATGACCGACGACGGAGCCCATCCCTGGCTCCACCGGCGTCTGGAGGCGAAGTATCGAAGTCTCGACCATTTCGCGCGGATGGCCGACGGCTCCCTGCAGCGAGCGGAATCGGTCCAGGCGTTGGGATGCGAACTGCGGCAGAGAGGCTTCGCCCGGCGGGGTTTGATCGCGTCCGAACTGCTGTACGCCGCTTCTCCGCGGCTATCCCAAGCGGTGAACTTCCTCGTCGGCCGGCGGATCGCGGGGGCGTAGCGACCACCCGGCGCGCGGGAAAGCGTAAAGCGCCCTCTCCGAGGGGGGCTGGTCGCCCGCCGCCGTCCGAGGGAACCGATGGATAGCCCCTACCGCGCCTGGATCGATTTTGACGGAACACTCGTGGTCCCGAACCTGGCCGTCGTGCTCGTCGAGGAGTTCGGGAGGAACGGGACCGAGGTCGCCCGCGAGGTCGACCGAAACCTCCACGCGGGCCGGATCACGCTCCGCGAGGCGTGGGAGCGGGAGGTGGCCATCCTACCGGCCGACCGGCTCGACGAGATGGCCGAGTACGCCCGGACCCATGCGCCGCTCCGCCCCGGAGCTCGTCGCCTCATCGGGCTCCTCGACCGCCACCGCGTCCCGACGGCGATCGTCTCGGGCGGGGTAGATTTCTACATTCGGCCCGTCCTCGAGCGGGAGGGGATCGACTGGCCCGTCCTCTCCGACGCGCTGACCCGGCCGTCCCCCGGGGTCCTCGGGGTGGCCCACCCGCATGGTCATCCGACTTGCCGCCTCTGCGGGATCTGCAAGGCCCAGATCGTCCGGTCCAACCCGACCAGCGTGAGTGTTTTCGTCGGGGACGGAAGCACCGATCGCTACGCCGCGGAGGTGGCGGACGTGGTGTTCGCGCGCCATCGCTTGCTCACGTATTGCCGGGGCCGAGGGGTCCCGTGCCAGGAGTTCGATACGCTCGACCCCGTCGCGGACTGGTTCGAGGCTCGGCTCGACGGTCGCGGGGAGCTTCCCTTGGCCCGGGGACGCGGGCTCGCGGAGTCGAAATGCCCGATCTCCCAGGAACTGGCCGCATCGGACCGTTCCGCGGGGCTTGGGACCACGCCGTGATCGGCCGACGGACCCGGAGGCGCCCGATGACCCAATCGCTTTATCGACGGGCCCGTAGGGTGCGTTCCATGCGGTCAGAGGCGGCGCCCGGAGGGGATTGGCGAGCATGATCGCCCTGCCCCACGGGGGTCGGCTCGTCGACCGTTCCCTCACGGGCCCGGAATTGGCGCGGCGCCTCGCCGAGGCCCCGAAACTTCCGATGCTCCGTCCTCTCATCGACCACGTCTACGACGCCGAGAAGATCGGCCTCGGGGCGTACAGCCCCTTGGAGGGGTTCATGGGCCGATCGGAGCTCGACGGAGTCCTCGACCGGGGACGACTTGCCAACGACCTTCCCTGGCCCATGCCGATCGTGCTCGCGCCCCCGGAGCGGGAGAACGCGTCGGTGGTCGAGGCCGCCCGCCCGGGGGACCTCCTCGCGCTCGCCGCCCCCGATGGGGCGCCCTTCGCCCTGCTTCACCTCGAGGAGAAGTTCCCGCTCGACCGGTCCCGCCTCGCGCGGTCGACGTTCGGGACCGACGACCCCGCCCATCCGAACGTCGGGGACCTCGCGACATGGGGGAACGTGGCGCTTTCCGGGAAGATCGACCTCGTGCGTCGCCTCCCGCTTCCCACGGGCCCGCTCGAGCTCTCCCCGGCCGAGGCCCGCACGGAGTTTGCGCGGCGGGGTTGGCGCTCCGTCGCCGCGTACCAGTGCCGGAACCCACCGCACACCGCCCACGAGTACCTCCAGCGCCTTACCCTCGAACGCGAGGACGTCGACGGCCTCCTGATCCACCCGGTGGTCGGCCGGTTGAAGAAGGGAGATTACCGGCCCGAGATCATCCTCGAGGCGTACGGCGCCCTGGTGCGGCGCTACTATCCGGCCGAACGGGTCCTCCTCGCATCGCTCTCGATCGCGATGCGCTACGCGGGGCCGAAGGCGGCGCTATTCCTCGCGATCGTCCGCCAGAACTTCGGCTGCTCGCGATACATCGTGGGCCGGGACCAGGCGGGGGTCGGGAACTACTACGATCCCTACGCGGCCCACCGCATCTTCGACGAGTTCCCGCTCTCGATCGTGCCGCTCCGCTACGAGGAGACGTTCTTCTGCCGGACCTGCGGATGGATGGCGACGCGGAAAACATGCCCCCATCCGAAGGAGGACCGGGTGGACACGAGCCAGACCCGGATCCGCAAGGCGCTCTCCGAGGGGACCGAGCCTCCGACCGAGCTCTTGCGGCCCGAGGTGGCCAAGGTCCTCCGGACCCCGAACGCGTTCGTCGAGCGGTGAGCCCGCCCGGTTCGTCGGGGACGCCTACCGGATTGTCTAGCCCCGGCTCCGGGGGATCCGCCCCAGGCGAGCGAGGTCGGTCAGGATCGATTCGGCGACCTCGTCGGGGGTCCGGTTGACCGTGTGCGCGACGATGTCGGGATGCTCCGGGGGCTCGTACGGGTCGTCGACGCCGGTCATGCCGGTGATCGCGCCCGCGCGGGCCTTCTGGTAGAGCCCCTTGACGTCGCGGGTCTCGCAGACCTCGAGCGGCGTGTCGACGTACACCTCCACGAACCGGCCGATCTCCGAGCGGGCCCGCGCCCGAGAAGAACGGTACGGCGAGATCAGCGCGACCAGTGCGACGACGTCGTTACGGGAGAGCACCTTGGCCACGTAGCTCACCCGGCCCGCGTGGGTCTCGCGCGCGGCCCGGTCGAAGCCGAGGTCCGAACTGATCCCCCGCCGGATCTCGTCGCCGTCGAGGAGTTCCACGTGGAGCCCCATCGCCTTGAGCTTCGGGACGAGCGCCTTCGCGATGGTGGTCTTCCCCGCGCTGGGGAGTCCGGTCAGCCACAGGCAGAACCCACGTTCGCCGACGGGAAGGTTCGAACCGGTGGACTCGCTCATCGGGGCCGTTCAGGCACTCGCGGTGGGCGGCGAGGACGTCGCGGGTGGGGCCGGGGCGTTCTCCGCGCGGAGGTCCCTCCACGAGAGCTTGAGCTCGCGGGCGGCGAGCACCTCGTCGACGCGCCGGACCGACGTCGAGCGCGGGGCCGCCTTGAGAGCCTCCGGAGAATCCGCGACGGCGCGCTTCAGGGCTTCGACGAAGCGATCCAGGTCCTGCCGGCTCTCGGTCTCGGGCATCTCGATCATCAACGCCTCGTCGACGAGCGAGGGGAAGTAGACGGTCGGCGCGTGGATCCCCTCGTCGAGGAGTCGCTTCGCGAGGTCGAGGGTCCGGACCCCGCGGGCCTTCAGTGGGGTGCCCGAGAGGAGGAACTCGTGCTTGACGAGCGGGCGGAACGGGCGCGGGAGCGTGTTCGCGAGCGCCTTTCCGAGGTAGTTCGCGTTCAAGACCGCGCGACGGGAGACGTGCTTCAGCCCCTCCTCGCCGTGGTAGAGCAGGTAGGCGTACGCCCGCAGGTCGAGCCCGAAGTTCCCGTAGGCCGTCTTGATCTTGCCGATCGACTTGGGGCGGTCGTAATCGAGCTTGAATTTCCGGCCAACCTTGACGACCCGGGGCACCGGGAGGTAAGGGGCGAGCCGTTCGCCCGCGGCCAGGACGCCCGCGCCGGGTCCGCCCCCCCCGTGCGGGGTGGCGAACGTCTTGTGGAGGTTCAGGTGCGCGATATCGAACCCCATCCGGCCGGGGTTCGTCACCCCGAGGATCGCGTTCAGGTTCGCGCCGTCGTAATAGAGGAGCCCACCCGCTCCGTGGATCGTCTTCGCGATCTCATCAATCTCGCTCTCGAAGAGGCCGGTGGTGTTCGGGTTCGTGAGCATGAAGGCGGCGGTCTTCTCCGAGACCGCGGCCCGCAGGGCCTCCACGTCGACGCATCCCTCCTTCGACGGAATCTCGCGGGTGGTGAACCCCGCCATCGCCGCGGAGGCCGGGTTCGTCCCATGGGCCGTATCGGGGAGCAGGACCTCGCGCCGGTTCTCGGCCTCTCCGCGCTCCCGGAAGTAGGCGAGGATCATCAGCAGGGCTGCGAACTCCCCGTGCGCGCCGGCGGCCGGCTGG
>JASHSI010000013.1 GCA_030040915.1 Thermoplasmata archaeon
GACGCGCAATCTCGAGAGCCCCCGGGCGACCATCGCTCCCCTCGCCCCGCACGCCGATGTCCTCGCGCTGACCCGGGGGATCCTGCGGACCTCGGTCGACCCGACGATCCCGACCCCGATCCTCCTCCGGGTCTCCGGGGGCGCGACGATCCTCAAGGAGGACCTCTCCCACGAGGCGGTCACGACGACCCTCAAGGAGGCGCACCGCCTGAACGTCGCCGCGGTCGCCCTCTCCGTGTTCGTCGGGGCCCCCCACGAGCACGAGTCCCTGGTCAACCTCGCAAACCTCGTCGAGGCGGGGGAGGACACCGGGATACCCGTGGTCGCGATCACGGCGGTCGGCAAGGAGCTCGAGAAGCGGGACGTCCGCTACCTCGCGCTTGCCTGCCGAGTGTCGGCCGAGATCGGGGCGCACCTCGTGAAGACCTACTACTGCGACGGGTTCTCGAAGGTTGTCGAGGGTTGTCCGGTCCCGCTCGTCGTGGCGGGCGGTCCGAAGCTCGACACCGACGAGGCCGCCCTCCGTCTCGCGCACGACGCGATCGAGCAGGGGGCTCGCGGCATCGACATGGGGCGGAACATCTGGCAGGCCGAGCACCCGGTGGCGATGCTCAAGGCGCTGCGCGCGATCGTGCACGAGAACGCCACGGTACGCGAGGCCCTCGACGTGCTCCTGGAGGAGCGCGGGCGGAAGCCAACGGCCTCCGGCCCGGTCCCGGCGTGAGCCGGGGGCACCCTTTATTTCGCGCGCGGTGCGTCGGCCAGCGGCGCGGGGATTGCCAAGCTTGGCCAAAGGCGCCAGATTCAGGGTCTGGTCTCGCAGGAGTTCGTGGGTTCAAATCCCTCTCCCCGCACCCTCACCTCTGAGGGTCGGAGCGGGGCCGAGGCCGCTCGGACCCGCGTAACCTATGGTTCCGCAGGAGTTGGACCCGCCCGGCGATGGCGATCCCGGATCCGCCCGGGGACGGGGGAGCGGGTCCCGCGGCGGACCTGGACGCGCGGATCGGACGTCCGCAGGCCCCCAGCTACACTAGGACCCTCACGAACCGCCCGTTCCTCCTCCTGTGGCTCTCCCAGCTGATCTCCCAATCCGGGGACTTCATCTTCGAGGTCGCCCTGCTCTGGCTCGTCCTCGAGCTGACCCATTCCGCCTTCGATGTCGGAGTGATGGTCACGGGGACCGTACTCCCCGGGGTCGTCCTCGGCCCGTTCCTCGGGGTCTACCTCGACCGGTGGGACCGCCGTCGTACGCTCATCGCGACGAACCTCGCCGAGGGGGTCGTCGTCGCCGCCCTCTCGGGAATCGTCCTCGCAGGGAAGGCGGACGTCGACCTCCTGTTCCTCATCGTCCTCCTCCTCGGGACGGGGGCGCGGACCGTCCAGATCGCCTCGAACGCCCTCGTCCCGGTGGTCGTCCCCACCGACGATCTCCCCTCCGCGAACGGGCTCATGTCGTTCAGTGGTTCGATGAACCAGATCATCGGCCTATCGCTCGGGGGCGTGTTCGTTGCGCTCCTCGGGGTGGCCGTCCCGATCGAGTATGATGCGTTCACCTTCTTCGCCGCGGCCCTCCTCCTCATCTGGATCACGGCCCGGCCGGCCCCGGCGGACGCGGGGCCCGAGACGGCGCACTTCCGGCGAGAGTTCGCCGAGGGGCTTGCGTTCGTCCGGCAGAACGCGTTCCTCATCCAGATCATCCTAATCGGCATCGTTGTGAACTTCTTCGGGTACGGGATCGCGGCGCTGTTCGCCCCGTACGCGAGCTTCGTCCTCCACGGGGGGGCCGAGGTGTACGGGCTCCTGGGGGCCGTCGTGGCCGTCGGGACCCTCGTCGGGGCGATCGCACTCGGCCGCGTCGACCTGCATCGCTCGGCCGGAAAGTACCTCCTCGGCGGGGGGATCTGCCTGGGGCCGGTGGTCGCCGGTCTCGGCCTCACGCACGAGCTCCCCGTCGCCCTCGTCCTCATGTTGGCGACGGGGGGGACGCTCGCCGTCACCAACGTGCCGATCAGCGTCGCCGTCCAGGCGAAGGTCCCGAACCGCCTCCTTGGCCGGGTGGGGTCGACGACCGGGGCCCTCATCTCCGCCACCGGGCCCGCCGGACCCCTGTTCGCCGGTTGGCTCGCCGAGCGGACGTCGGTCCCGACCGTGTTCCTCCTCTCGGGCCTCGTCATCGCCTCCGTCATGGCCATCGGGGCCCTGACGATGCGCAGCCTTCGATCGCTCGAGTACTAGGCCGACCGCCCGTTCCCGCAATCGAGCACCACGGCGCCGTCGACCGCGCCCCGCTTGAGCTCGGCGAGCGCCTCGTTCGCCTGCACGAGCGGCCGGACGGTCACCACGCTCTCGAGGCGGTAGCGTTGGGCGAGATCGAGGAACTCCCGGGCGTCCTCGCGGGTGTTCGACTCGACGCTGACGAGCCGTCGTTCGCCGAAGAGGAGCCGGTCGTAGTCGATGGCAGGGATCGGGCTCAGGTGGATCGAGGCGATCGAGACCGTGGCGCCCTTCTTGACCGCGGTGAGAGCGTCGAGCACCACGGGTCCGGCCGGGGCGAAGACGACCGCCCCGTCGAGCGATCGCGCGGGGGTCTCTGCTCGGGGGCCGGAGGTCGCGACCGTATCGGTCGCGCCGAGCCGGTGGGCGAGCGCCAGGTGGGATGGGTTCCGGGAATAGGCCACCGTCTCGTACCCGAGGTGGGCGGCGAGCTGGAGGGCGAGGTGGGCGGAGCCCCCGAACCCGAAGAAGCCGACGCGGCCCTCGGACGGGGGCAGGGCGAACTTCAACGCGCGGAAGCCGATGATGCCGGCGCACAGGAGGGGCGCGAGCGGGGCCCCCGGGCCCTCGGGCATCGGGAAGGCGTACTCCGCTCGGACGGTGACGAGCTCCGAATAGCCGCCGTTCGCCGTGTAGCCGGTGTACTCCTTCCGGTCGCAAAGGTTCTCGCGCGCGGACCGGCAGTACTCGCACGCTCCGCAGGTGAACCTCAACCAAGGGATCCCGACCCGCTGCCCCTCCGCGTAGGTACGGACCTCGGAACCGACCCGGACGACGCGCCCGACGATCTCGTGACCCGGCACGACGGCCGGGCGCCGGGGGGGAAGATCTCCCTCGACCACGTGCAGGTCGGTCCGGCAGACCCCGCAGTGCTCGACCGCGACGAGGATCTCGCCCGGCCCCTCCCGTGGAGGCGCGAGCTCCTCGAGGCGGAGCGGGTGTTCCTCGATCGGCGCGGGAGCCCCGAGCACCATCGCCCGCATCTCGCCACGATCGAGCCCGGTGCCCCGACGCGGGTCAGGGGCGGGCCCATCGGGCCACGGGGGCGCCGGGTTAACAGTTCTTTGGCGGCCCGGACCCCGTCCGGGTCGTTCGGACGGGGACCCGGGCGACGAACTTATTATATGGGAGTAGAATATTTCCATTATCGAAATAATATGACAGGATCGACCCACCGACCGGCCCGGGGCCCGGAGGACCGCCTCGGGGAGGCCCTGATGGCGGTGGTTCAGGGGGTCATGCGCGCGGTCCGCCGCGAGGCGACCGCCTCGGGCCTGTCGATGCCCCAGTTCATGGTGCTCCGCTGGCTGCACCGAGCGGGTCCGATCGCGGCGACCCGCTGGGCGGAACGGACCGGGACGAGCCCGTCGACGGTCACCGCGCTCCTCGATGGTCTCGTGGAGCAGGGCTACGTACGGCGGGGTCGGGACCCCCACGACCGGCGCCAGGTCCTCGTATCGCTCACCCCCGCCGGCCACCGGCTCCTCGAACGGGTCGATCGGGGCCGCCAGAAGCGGCTCCGCGAGGTGCTGAAGGGGCTCCCGAAGGGGGAGATCGAACGCGCCGTCGCCGCGCTCGAGCCGGTCGCCCGCCGGTTCTCCGTCGCGGAGCCGCCCGCGCCCCGGTCGCGGGCGGGGAGGATGGTCGGTGGTTGAGTACGCGATCCAGGCGGACGGGCTGACCAAGTCCTACGGCGCGCTCACCGCTGTCGACCACGTTGACATGCGGGTGCCTGACGGCGGAATCTTCGGGCTTCTCGGGCCGAACGGGGCCGGCAAGACGACGATCATCAAGGTGTTGACCGGGCTCTCCGACATCACCTCGGGCGAAGCGAGCGTCGCGGGCTTCAACGTCCGCACCGAGCCGATGCGGGTGAAGGAACGGATCGGGTGGGTCGCCGCCGAGGTGATCCTGGACGACGACTTCACCGCGTGGGAGAACCTCTGGCTGCAGGCGAAGCTCCAGCGGCTCACCGACTGGAAGCCGCGGGCGCTCGAGCTCCTGCGCTACTTCAACCTCGAGGACCGACGCAAGGACAAGGTCCAGACCTACTCGACTGGCATGCGCAAGAAGCTCGAGATCGCCCTCGCGCTCCTGCACCAGCCCCGCGTGATCTTCATGGACGAGCCGACGATCGGCCTCGACCCGGGAACGCGCCGGATGCTCTGGGAGCTCATCACCGGGGTGAACCGGGAGTACGGCATCACGATCCTGCTCACGAGCCACTACATCGAGGAGGCCGACGCGCTCTGCGGCCAGATCTCGATCATCGACCACGGGAAGTTCGTCGCCTCCGGCGCCCCGAGCGAGCTCAAGTCGCGCGTGAAGGCCGACTTCATCGAGCTCGAGACGACGGAGGCCGTCGACGAGGCGCGGCTCAAGGCGATCCCCGGGGTCTCCGAGGTCCGGAGCCAGGGGAAGGCGTGGATCCTTCGCGTCGCGAGCGCCGAGGAGGTGCTCCCCCGGATCTTCCAGTCGCTCAAGACCGACGGGATTCGCCGGATCAACGTGGAGAAGCCGAGCCTCGAGACGGTCTTCCTCGACCTCACGGGGAAGCGGATCGACCAGGCCGGCTCCGAGATCCGGGACTACCGCAAGTTCTACGCCTCGGTCCGGAGGGCCCGCGGATGAGCACCGAGACCCGCCATGGCGCCGTCTTCCCGAGCCCGACGGTCGCCTCGCCGCCGGCCCCGGGCGCCTACGTGTCGCAGGGGAGTCAGTTCGTGGGCCTGTACTGGCGGGAGCTCCTCCGGACCTTCCGCAACCCCTGGGTCCTCGTCATCACGATCGTCCAGCCGTTCATGTGGCTCGCCTTCTTCGGCTCGAGCTTCGCGAACGTGCCGCTCTCCGACCTCGACGCGCTCCTCCATACCCAAATCCAGAGCTACACCCAGTTCCTCCTGCCCGGGGTCCTCTCGACCTCGATGCTGACGATCGGGATGTTCGGCTCGATGAGCACGATCCAGGACAAGCGGTTCGGTTTCATGAAGCGCATCCTGATCACGCCGACGAGCAAGGCGACCGTCTACCTCACGAAGGCGCTCGGCTCGGCGACGCGCGGCCTCGTCCAGATCCCGGTGATGATCGTCGCGGCGCTCGCCTTCGGGGTCCGGTTCGATGGGGACCCGCTCCTCTGGGCCGGTTGGATCCTGGGCCTCGTCTTCCTAGGCTTCGGGTTCTCCTGCTTCTTCCTCGCGGTGACGGCGTCGAGCACCGACTGGCAGACCCCCGGGGTGATCTCGAACTTCATCACCATGCCGCTCATGTTCGCGAGCGGCGCCCTCTTCCCGGCGTCGAACTTCCCCACCTGGATGCAGTACATCGCGAAGTTCAACCCGGTGAGCTACTCGGCCCTCTTCGGCCGGGGGATCGTGGTACAGGGGACCGCGGACTGGCTCTACCTCGGCTACCTCGCGCTCTTCGCGCTAATCATGCTCGTCGCGGGCACGCTCGTGGCGAGCCGCTACCTCAAGATCGAGTAGGCGAGCCCGTCGTCGAGGCTACCCCGCCCGTTCCACGCGGTCGAGCACCCGGAGCGCCGTGAGGGTGATCATCTTGCTCGGCTCGCCGGGCCGCTCGAGCCCGACCGGAGTGGGCCGGTCCTTCGGGTGGGCGACGTACCAGCGGGCCATCGACCCCGTGACGTCCGGATGCCACGCGGCGAGGTTCCACCGCCCGTCCGAGCGACGCCGCCGCTTCAGGAGGGAGAGGGCGGGGCCGAGCCGGCGGTCCCCCGAGTAGCCGAGCGAGGTCAGTAGGTCGAGCCCGACGAGCACGTCGTAGTAGTAGTGCACCGGGTAGTGGAATCGGAACCATGGCGGGTAGCGTGCGCCCTGCCGGGAGAGCTCGCGATCGAGGAAGAACTCCGCCGCCCGCTCGACCGTCTCCCCCATCTCCTCGCTCCAGGAGGCCCGGGGGATCGCCGCGAACGCGCTGAGCCCTTCCCAGGAGTCGAGGTTCCGACCCTTCCCCCAGCACGACCAGCCGCCCTTCGGGTCCGCGGTCTTCACGAGCCACTCCAGGGTGACCCGGAGCCGGGGGTCGTCCCCGTAGCCGAACCGGCCGAGGGCCCGCACCATGTTCCCGGCGAGGCAATGGTGCCCGGTCCCGCGGGAGTTCCCGCCGAACCCCCCGCCCGTGAGCGGGAACCTCTCCATCCATCGCTCGGCGGCCGCTTCGATCCCCGGGGTCGCTCGGGTCACGGCGAGGTCGGAGAGCATCAGGAGCTGCCAGTTGGTGGCCGTGTACTTGGGCCGGTAGAGGTCCTCCGACCCCTCCCACAGGCCGTCGGCCGTCCGTCGGGCGAGGATCTCCGCCGCCCAACCCCGCTCGGGGATCGCCCGGTGGGCCGCCGCCACCTCGCCATCCGACTCGGGCCGTCCGACGAGGTGACGGAGGGCGAGGTATCGGACGGACGGCTGATCCTCCTCGAGGAGCCACTCGAGGACCTTCCGAGAGACCATCGACCGCCCCTAGCGCGGGAGCCCGCTACGCGGGGGCGGCGTCCTCCGCCGGAACGTCCGGCGGGGAGGCGGGGAGCCCCTCCCACCGCTTCCGGGTCCCCTCGGTCGGTCCCGGGACCCCGGTCAGGAGGTGGATCACCCGACCATCCGACCGCTCGAGGAACAGCTGCGGGATGAGGTAGTCCTCCCTCCAGTCGCCGTGGGCCCTCACGAGCTCGTCGGCGAGATGTTCCTCCTCCGGCACATCGATGTCGAGGAGCCGGAGCGGGACCTTCCAGCGCTTCGCGAGCACCTTCGCCCGATCGAGGGAGAGCGGGTTGCAGTGCGGGCACCACATGGCGTAGACGAGGGTCAGCCGCTCGGGGGCCGCCGAAGCCATGCCGCCGAACGGCCCGCCCCCGACATTACTCCCACCGTCCGGGCCCTCCGGTCGATCGGAGAGGCGGACCCCCGGCCCGTCGACCCGGGCTCCTTATACGAGACCGGCGGTGGCCGGCTCCATGCCGCGCCCGGTGCGCCGGAAGGGGGCCCGCTCCCGAACGGCCGCCGCGGGCGCCGCTCGGGCACGACCGACCCCGCCCCGGCGGGTGCCGGCGCCGGCGGTCCCGGTCTTCGTCCCGCCGGAGGCGAGCGCGCACGCGATCTGCCGGATCTGCGGGCGGATCGTCCGGGTGTCGGTGCCTCCCGACGAGATCGCCCTGTTGCACTCCTTCTCCGACCGGCGCCCGGACGGGTGGACCGTCGAGGGAATGTCGTTCTCCTTCACGGGCATCTGCCCGCGCTGCCGGGAGCAACTGCGGCCGGAGTAGGTCCGCCGATCGCCGGGTCCGGAGGTGCGTGGTCGCCTTCTTCCTCGCCCCCCGCTTCGCTTCCGGCCCCGACGCGTTCGATGCGCTCCGGGGGCTCGGCGCGCAGCGCGCCGCGATCGTCGTGGATCCCGCGATCGCCCGGCTCGGCTGGGTCGACCGCGCCACCGACCCCCTCGAGCGGGACGGCGCATCGGTCGAGGTCGCGACGATCGAGACCGGGGGACCCACGGTCGCCTCCACGGACCGGCTCGCCGAACGGCTCGGGACGATCCGGGCCGACCTCATCGTGGCGATCGGGGGCGGGAGCACGATCGAGGGTGCTCAGGCCGCGTGGATCCGCTACGCCCGGCCCGACGTCGGGCTCGGGGCGGTGACCCCGCTCACCGACCTCCGCCTACGGGAGAAGGCCCGGTTCGTCGCGGCCCCTTCGACGAGCGGGAGCGGGGCGGAGGCCGGGTGGACCTCGCTCGTCCGGACCCCGGATGGATCGACCATCGAGGTCGCTTCCCGCGAGCTCGTCCCGGATTGGGCGCTCCTCGATCCGCGGCTCCCCGCGAGCCTCCCGGCCCCTTGGACGGCCGCCACCGGGGCGGAGCTCGTCGTCCAGGCGGTCGAGGCGCTCTCGACGGAGTGGTCGAGCCCGTTCACCGACGCGCTCGCCCGGGAGGCGCTCGCCGACGCCGGGACGGCGCTCCCGAACGCCTTCCGGCGGCCCGACGACCTCGAGGCGAGGGAATCGCTCCACCACGCGGCCGCGTTCGCGGGGCTCGCCGCCTCGAACGCCCAGCGGGGGGCCGCGCACGCCCTCGCCGTCGCGCTCGGGCCGGAGACGGACGTGCCCTACGGCCGGCTCCTCGGGATCCTCGGGCCGTACGTGGCGGAGTACAACTACCCGTCCGTCCGGGAGAAGCTCGGCCGCTCCGCCTCGGTCCTCGGCCCGAACGCGGGGAAGGACCGCTCGGCCCTCGCCGAGCGGATGCGCTCGCTCCTCGGTCCCCTGGGGATCCCGCGGACGCTCGCCGAGGCGGGGGTCCCCCCCGAGGTCCTCCGGGACCGGCGGGCAGTGGTCGCCGCGCGCGCCCGGGCCTCGTCGGGGACGGGGGCGAACCCGCGAGTGCCCTCCGAGGAGGAGTACGCCCGTCTCCTCGCCGCGGCGTTCGACGGCGTCGCCGTGATGTTCTGACGGGACGGCGGGCCAGGTCTACGACGCCTCGACGGCGACCATCTCGCGGTGCTCGACCGCGTGGTTGATCGCGATCTCGGCGATGTCGCTCGCGTACAGCGCGCTCCGCTCGAGGCTCTCGAGGACGTAGGCGAGCGAGACGGCGAGCCGGCCGCGCTTCGTGCCGAGCTCCCGAAGGATCTTCTGACGCTCCTCGGCGACCCGTTGGGCCGCGTCGATCACGGCGTTCGCCTTGTCGATGTCCCGGCCGTCGAGGGCGTCGAGTGCGTCGGCGAGGCAGGTGGCGCCGACGGCGTGCAGGCGCTCGAGCTCGCCGACGAGCGCCGCGGGCGGCTCCTCCTTCCCGAGCATCGAGACGGTGCC
>JASHSI010000092.1 GCA_030040915.1 Thermoplasmata archaeon
CCCGCGACCAAGGCCGAACGCGATGCGCTCCTCGGGAAGCTCCTCCCGGGCGAGAAGACGGTCGCGCTCAACTACCGCGAGCTGAGCCACGAAGGCTACCTCATGCTCGAGAAGGCGCTCCCGAAGGCGAAGTTCGTGGACGGGAGTTCGGCGGTCCGCGCCGCCCGCCTCATCAAGGACGCCGAGGAGATCGAGCGCCTCCGCAGGGCCGCCGAGATCGCCAGCAAGGTCGCGGTGGAGATCCCCTCCCTCCTCAAACCCGGTATCACCGAGGTCGAGCTCGCGGCGGAGATGGAGTACCGGATGCTGCGTGGGGGTGCTTCCTCCCGAAGCTTCTCCACGATCACGGCGTTCGGGGCGATGGGGGCCGAGCCCCACTACGTCCCGCAGGAACGTCCGCTGAAGCCGGGCGCGAGCCTCGTCTGCGACTTCGGGGCGCTCTACAAGCGCTACGCCAGCGACATCACCCGTTCCTTCCGTTTCGGGCCCCGCGACGCCGAGCTGAAGGCGGTCCACGACAAGGTGCTCGAGGCCCAGAACGCCGCGCTCGACATCATCCGGCCGGGACTCCCGGCGAGGGAGGCCCACCTCGCCGCGGAACGGGTCATCGACGCCTCGCCCTGGAGGGGCCGGTTCATCCACGGGCTTGGCCACTCGGTCGGCCTCGCCGTTCACGACGGGTTCGGCATGAATGGGCTCGTCGAGGAGCCGCTCGAGGCCGGGATGACGATCACGGTCGAGCCGGGCATCTACCTTCCGGGGAAGGGGGGGGTCCGGATCGAGGACGACATCGTCGTCACCCGCAACGGCTACGAGTTCCTCACGACGGCCCCACGGGAGTACCTCGAGGTCCGGGCGTGAGATTCGGCGTCCTCACGGGCGGTGGGGACTGCCCCGGCCTCAACCCGGCGATCCGGGCGGTCGTCCTGCGGGCGAGCCGGGCCGGGCACGAGACGATCGGCTTCCTCGACGGCTGGAAGGGGGTGCGAGACGGTCGTAGCCGTCCCCTCGATCCAGGGGAGCTCGCCGACGCCGTCTTGAAGGGCGGGACGCTGCTCGGGACCTCCCGGACGAACCCGTTCCAGAAGCCCGAGGATGCCCAGAAGGTCGACCAGACGCTGAAGGGCCTGGGCGTGGAGGCGCTCGTGGCGATCGGTGGGGACGACACGCTCACCGCCGCCCGCGAGCTCCACCGCCGATGGCCGAAGGTCGTCGGGGTCCCGAAGACGATGGACAACGACGTTGGGGCGACCGACTGGACGTTCGGGTTCGACTCGGCGGCGTCCGTCTCCATGGACGCCCTCGGCCGCCTTCGGGATACCGGGGGGAGCCACCACCGGGTGATGGTGCTCGAGGTGATGGGCCGGGACGCCGGCTGGGTGGCCTGGGCGACGGGGCTCGCGGGCGGCGCGGACGCCACCCTGCTTCCCGAGGAGCCGTACGATGAGGCGGCGCTCGTCGGCCGGGTGAAGCGTGCGGTCGCCCGGCGGGGCTCGGCGCTCGTCGTCGTCTCCGAAGGGGTCGACCTCGGGGCGCGCGCCGGCTCGACGGGGAAGGCCGACGAATTCCAGCACGAGCTGCTCAAGGAGCGCCGGGTCGGCGAAGAGGTCGCCCGCCGGATCGAGGCGGCGACCGGGGCCGAGACGCGGAGCGCCTCGATCGGCCATATCCAGCGGGGAGGAGCGCCGACGCTCTTCGACCGCATCCTCGCGACGCGGCTGGGCGCCGCCGCGGTCGACCTGGCCCTCGCCGGGACGTTCGGCCAGGTCGCCGTGCTGAAGGGGGAGAAGGTCGTCGGGGTCCCGTTCGACGAGGCCCTCGCGCGACCGAAGACGGTCCCGAAGGATTGGATCGAGCTCCTCCACTCGCTCGAGCCGTAGACTCCGATGCCCCCCGTCCGTGCCCTTTGGTTCGACCGGAAGGGCCTCGAGCTCATCGACCAACGGGCGCTCCCGAACGCCACGCGCCTCCGGACCTGCCGGACGGTCGAGGAGGTGGCCGACTCGATCCGGACGATGGTGGTCCGTGGGGCGCCGGCGATCGGCGTCGCGGCGGCGTACGGGATGGTGCTCGCGGAACGGCAAGGCGGCTTTACGCCCGCGAGGGCCGCTCGTCTCCTGGCCTCGACCCGCCCGACCGCCCACGACCTATTCGTGGGGATCGAGGCGGTCCGGTCCGCCTGGGCCGAAGGCGAGGACGTGGTCGCCGCGGCGGACCGCTACCGCCGGTCCGTCGTCGACGAGTGCCACGCGATCGGGGAGGCGGGGGCTCCCCTCTTCACCCGGCGACCGCGGGTCCTTACCCATTGCAACGCCGGGGCCCTCGCGACCGTCGAGTGGGGGACGGCGCTCGCCCCGCTGCGGGTGGCCCGAGAACGCGGCGCGGACCTGTTCGTCTGGGTCGACGAGACCCGACCGCTCCTCCAGGGCGCCCGATTGACCGCCTGGGAGCTCTCCCGCGAGGGGATCCCCCACGCGGTGATCGCCGACAACGCGGCGGGGTTGTTCATGCGTGCCGGCGACGTGGACGCGGTGATCGTCGGGGCCGACCGGATCGCCCGCAACGGGGACGTCGCGAACAAGATTGGCACCTACGAGAAGGCGGTGCTGGCGCGGGAGAACGGCCTCCCGTTCTACGTCGCCGCCCCGCGGAGCACCTTCGATCCGGGCACCCGCACGGGGGCCCAGATTCCCATCGAGGAGCGCGGGGAGGAGGAGATGCGCTCGATCGGCGAGCGCCAGCTCATGCCGACGCGAAGCCGCGCGCGGAATCCGGCGTTCGACGTCACGCCGTCCCGCCTGGTCACAGGCTACGTGACCCCGCTCGGGGTCATGAAGCCGGGCGGGCTCGGCCCCATCTTCCGCGCCGCGCGGCGGCGGCCCGCGGCCGACCGGGCCTGATCCGGATCGGCCCGCCCGGTCAGGGTCCGACGAGCGGGCGACCGAGCGTGTGGTCGATCGAGCCGATCATCGACCCGATCGTGCCGCCGACGTCGACTCCCAGGTGCAGGAGAAGAAAGACCGCGCCGTAGACCAACGCCACCGTCGTGAACCACGCGAGTGTTGCTCCCATGTTTCGTCCCTCCGGGGAGGAGCGTCTCGCGGGGAAGTTCTAGTTAAATGAGCGGGTCCAGTGGCAGCGGGGGTCGCCGGCGCCGCGCGCGCCGACCCCGGGGTGGGGCGGGCCGGTGAGCCATCGGCGAGATGACCGAGCCGGCCCGCGCAAGGTTCAAGACGGCGCGCTCGTAGGGCCGGTCGAGTGCCCTGGTAGTCTAGCGGTCTAGGATCTAAGCCTGTCGAGCTTGGAACTCGGGTTCGAATCCCCCGGGGCGGGTCCCCGGGGACGAGATTCCCGACCAGGGCGCTCCCCTTCCCCCGCACCGCGGCGGGGCGTGCCGCGGGCATGTACGTTAACCGGGGCCCGCGAATCGGCCCGGGCCGATGGCGCCGGCGGAGCCGCCGAAGTACCTCTCCCAGGCCGTCGCCGGGGCGTTCCACGACGCGACGGAGAAGCGCCTCCTCGGGAAGGTCCGGGAAGGGCCGATCCCGGGCCACCTCGCCATCATCATGGACGGGAACCGGCGGTTCGCCGCCTCGCACGGCCTCCTCATCGAGGAGGGCCACCTGCGGGGCAAGGACAAGCTCGAGGAGCTCCTCAACTGGTGCCTCGAGGTCGGAATCCGGGTCCTCACGGTCTACGCGCTCTCCACGGAGAACCTCGAGCGCCCTCCGGAGGAACTTCGCACCCTGATGGGACTCTTCCGCGAGAGCTTCGAGAAGATCGCGGTCGACGAGCGCGTCCACCGCCACCACATCCGCGTCCGCGCGATCGGGAACATCTCGGTCCTCCCCCCCGAGGTCCAGGCGGCGATCCGCACGGCGGAGGAGGCGACGAAGGAGTATCGGGACCGCCTCTACAACATCGCGATCGCCTACGGGGGGCGCGAAGAGATCGTCCAGGCGATCCGGGCGATCGCCCGCGACGTGGCCGGGGGGAAGCTGGCCCCCGACGCCATCGACTCGGAGACCGTGTCGGGCCGGCTCTACACGGCCGACCTGCCGGACCCCGACCTCATCTTCCGGACGAGCGGCGAGGAACGGATCTCGAACTTCCTCCTCTGGCAGTCCGCGTACGCGGAGCTCTACTTTGCCGACGTGATGTGGCCGGGGCTCACCAAGACCGACTTCCTCCGCGCGATCCGATCCTACCAGAACCGTCAGCGCCGGATCGGGCGATAGCTCCTCTCGGGCCACGCTAGCCGAGGAGCACGAGCGCGACGGCGACGAGCACGTAGAGCCCGGCCACGCCCATGTAGCAGAACGTGAGGAGGAGCTGCTGGCGGTGGATGTAGACGAGGTCGGACTCGCTGAACGGCAAGCCGGCCCGGAAGACCTGGCGGACGTGCTCCTTCGCGCCGAAGTCGTACCACGCCCCGACGAACAGGATGAC
>JASHSI010000093.1 GCA_030040915.1 Thermoplasmata archaeon
TGAACGCCCTCCTCCCGGCCAGCCCTCGGCCCGATCGGCTCCGCGGGCCCCGGGGACGCGCTCCCCCCCCGCCCCGGTCGGAAGGGGTGGCGGCGGTCCCGACCCCGGAGTGGATGCGTCAGCTCTAAGGGAGCGATCTCCGGTCATGGGTCCTTCGTTCGAACCCCGCATGCCGACCTCCTGCGCCCCGAGCCACCGCCCCCGGCCCCGGGCTGCTGGCCCGGTGGACCGCCTCGCCCCGGCCCTCGCCCTCGCCGTCGCCCTCCTGTTCCTGTTCTCCCCCATCGCGTTCGGCCCCGACGGGAGCGCCGCCGCCCCCGCGACGAGCGCCCGCCCGGTCGTGGCGAGTGGGGCCGCGCCGGCCCCGAGCTCGATCTCCCTCTCCGCCCTCCCGGGCACCGCCTCGACGACCGAGATGGCCTACGACGGCGCGAGCGGAACCATGGTGCTCGTCGCCCCCGGGGTCGGGAGCGGCGGCGCGGCGCTCTCGCAGAGCATCACCTACGAGCAGGTCGACGGCGCCTGGGAGCGCCTCTCGACCCCGACCGCCCCCTCCTCCCGGGAGTACGCGGCGATGGCCTACGATGCGGGGATCGGCAAGATCCTCCTCTTCGGCGGGTACTCCTCCCGCGGCGGGTTCCTCAACGACACCTGGGAGTTCTCCGGCGGGACGTGGACGAACGTCACGGCGAGCGCCGGGACTGCCCCGTCGCCCCGGGCCGCCGCCGACCTCGCCTACGATGGGAACGGCAGCTTCGACCTCCTCTTCGGGGGGTACGGACCGACGGGCTCCGCCACGGCGGGGAACCTCACCGACACCTGGGAGTTCGAGGACGGGACGTGGAGCGCCGTGGAGACGAGCACGAGCCCGCCCCTCGAGGGGTCGATGGCGTACGACGCGGCGCTCGGGGCGGTCGTCTACGTCGGCGGGGTCGCCCTCGTGGGCTGTTCCCCGCTCACCTACGCGTTCGTGGACGGCGAATGGCTCGATCTCGCCGCGGAGGTCGGGCTCGCCCCCGAGCTCGCGATGAGCGCGCTCGCGTACGACCCGGCGATCTCGGGCCTCCTCCTGTTCGGCGGCGTCTGCGGCGTGGGGATCGCGGGGATCGGCATCACCCTCGACCTCTCCGACTCCACCTACGAGCTCACCTCCTCCGGCTGGTCGGCGGTAAGCGCCTCCGGGGCGCCGAGCGCCCGGTACGGGGCCGATCTCGCCTACGACGACGCCTCCGGCGCGATGGTCCTGTTCGGCGGCGAGAACGCGGTGCTCGTCCTCGGCGGCAGCCCGGTCGGTCACCTCCTCGCCTCCACGTTCACCTTCTCCGGGGGGACCTGGTCCCCGGTCGGACCCGAGCTCACGGTGAACCGGCCCATCGCCGAGGTCGGGCAGAACCTCTCCTTCTCGGTCGTCGGCGCCGTCACGCCGGGCCCGACGGTCTACGCTTACACGGGGCTCCCCGCCGGAACGAACGGCTCCGGGCCCGTCGTCAACCTGACCGCCGAGTCGACCGGTCGGCTCAACGTGACGGTGGAGGTGACGACCCAGCTCGGCTTCGCGAGCGCCTCGAGCGCCACCGAGAACGCCTCGGGCAGCGCGACGATCGTCGCGCGGCACTGGGCGAGCCCGCTCAACGAGAGCCGGAACACGACCGAGGTCGGCGTCGCCGTGGCGCTCTGGGCGAGCGTCGGCGGCGGCTACGGCAACACCTCCGACGCCTTCCTCGGGCTCCCCGCCGGCTGCCTCTCCCCCGACGCGGCGACCGTCACCTGCACCCCCGCCGTCCCGGGAACGTTCGAGATCACCTTCGCCAGCACCGACGCCCTGGGCGTCGAGGCGAGCTCGGTCGCCGACCTCACGGTCGCCCCCCGCCTGGCGGTGGCGGCGATGGAGCTCCTCCGGCCCGCGATCGACCTCGGCATGTCGATGAACGCGACGATGGTGAGCGACGGCGGGGTCGGCCCCTACCTCGTCAGCTACCCCTCCTTGCCCGAGGGGTGCGCCTCCGCGAACGCGAGCGAGCTCGGCTGCGTCCCCTCGGCGACCGGCACGTTCACCGTGTCGGGCCGGATGTCGGACGCCCTCGGGGTCCAGGCGAACGCGACGACGACCCTCACCGTCAACCCGGACCCCCAGGTGGCGAGCTTCGCGTTCGTGGGCGCGAACTTGACCGTCGGGATCGACACCACCTTCCGTGCGGCGGTCACCGTGACCGGCGGGACCGGGGCGGTCCTCACGACGCTGAGCGGGCTCCCGCCCGGGTGCGCCTACACCCCCCTCGCCGACCTCCCGGTCGACTGCCAGCCGACGGTCGCCGGTACGTTCGAGGTGACCGCGACCGCTACCGACGAGCTCGGCTGGACGGCGAGCGCGAAGGCGAACCTCACGGTCGAGGCGGCCCCTCCCCCCGGCGGCAAGACCGTCGTCCCCGGGTTCGCCTACGGGTCGTTCCTGGAGGGCGTGGGGGTCGTCGCCGTCGTCGGGGCGATCGCCGCGGTCGCGATCGGGGCCCAGGCGTCCGCCCGTCGGAAGGAGCGGGAGGCCCTCGCGTCGGAGCTCGAGGCCGGGGTGGCGGGCGCGCCCACCGACCTCGGGGGGCACCCAACGGGGATCCGGGGTCCGCCCCGTCCGCCAGTGTAATTCGCCGCCGTCACCTACGAGGTCCCGGGGGAACGGGGCCTGGCGATCTCGCCGTTCTGGGAGGGATTCGTCGTCGGGGGCGCCCTCCTGCTCGCCGGCGGGATCCTCTTCTGGGCGATCGCTCGCCGGAGCGCCACCTCTCGGCGGGATCCGGTGCGGGCGGAGAGCGGACCGCCCCCGGGCGTGTTCCTCTCCGCCCCGACCCCGGATACCCCGCCGCCGGAAGGACCCGGGCTCCCGGCCGTCGCGTCGATCCCGGTCCCGATCGCTCCCCCCCCCGCTCCGGTGGCCGAGGGACCCCCTCCCGTTCGGGTCCCACCGGCCCCGAGCTCGGAGGAGAAGTACGGGAGCCTACGGGTCTCCTACCGGATCCTGCTCCACGTCGCCCACCAAGGCCGGGTGCGGCCCGACGACCTTCCGCCCCGAGGGCTCACCCAGGCCGGCATGATCGAGGCCCTGGGGATCGGCCAGGGGATCCTCGCCGGGCCGCTCCAGCGCCTCGTCCTCGCGGGGGCTCTCTCCGTCGAGCGCGGACACGCCCGGGGCGTCGATCGACGGGTCAAGATCTACGCGCTCACTCCCCTCGGCGAGCGGATCGCCCGAGACCTCGAGCACCGTCGGAAGCCGCCGTCGCTCCGGCAGGCTCCGGCGGGACGTCCCGACGGGGCGCCAGGGGCCCCGTAGGAGCGGGGGGCGGCGAACCCGGGGCTCCGGCCGCTCCTTCCGCGCCACATCGGCCTCGCGCGCGGGCCCGATCGCCTCGTCGGCGACGAGGCGGACCCGCGGGGTCACCCCCGCTGCGCGTCAACGTTCAAATAGCACGACCCCCGAGATTTCGTCGACCCCTCGGGGTCGAGAGAACCTCGGATGCGCGACGGAACGGAACGCGGTTCGGACCGCGGTCGATGGACCGGGCGAATGATCTTCCTCGCCACCGTGGTGGCGATGGTCGGCGTGGCGGCCGGGACCGGGATGGCGAACCTCCTGACGACCCACTCGGTGAACCAGACCGCGGACTTCTACCAGGGCGGGAACAATGGCGTGCCGAACTGGCCCGCCCCGACCCTCTCCGTCGGGTTCGTCCCGACGATCACGGCGTGCACCGGTACGAGCGCGACGGACGTGGAGGCGCTTTCGAGCCCCCCCGCGGCCGCGAGCATCTACCTCGCCTCGAGCGGATCCGGCGGGACCTGCGCCACCGGCGACTTCGCCGAGGTCTTCACCTTCTCGTTCATCACCTCCAACACCTCGGTGGTCTCGTCGGAGACCCTCACCGTGACCACCGAGGTGGGCGGTTCCTCCACCCTGACCTCCAACAGCGCCGCGGTCACCTTCACGACCCCCGCGTCGGGGAGCGGCCCGTTCCTCGCCACCCTCGACGTCTACGTGGACTACGGGACCGTGAACGCGCCGAGCGACGGGATCGCCATCCTCGACATCATCGTCCAGTAGGCCGACGACCCTGGCGAACACCCGCGTGGGGTTCCGGGGCAACCGGACCCGCCCGTGATGGCCGCCGAGGAGGAGGGACCGCCTTCGGAGCGGTCTCCGCCCTCGGGGGCGGGGCTCCTGCCCGAGCTGCGCCACGGGCTCCCCCTGCTCGTCGTCGGCGGGGTCGCGCTCGCCGGAGCGATCGGGCTCTACCTCGTCCACGCCACCCCCCCGGAGCTCGGACCGACCGGTTGGTCGTTCCTCGCGCTCATCGGCGGGATCGGGCTCGTCGGGGGGGCCGCGACCTCCCGCGTCCCTTGGGACGAGCCCCCGCCGGAACCCCATCCGCTCCCCATTCCCCCCGATTCGCTCGTGGTGCCGAAGGCGCAGTGGCAGGCGCTGGTCCGCGCGAGCGGAAGGGCCGTACGGCGCGACCGGACCGCCCTCGATACCGGGAGGCCCGCCGACGTCGGCCCCGCCGGATCCCTTCCCGCGGCGGCCCCGCGCCCGAATCCCGAGATCGCCCCGACCCCCTCCCCCCGGCCGGTGCGAGCGGCCCGACCGCGCGCCAATCCTCGAGAGCCGTGGTCCGAGGAGGAGGGGAGCTCTCCCCCGACCCGAGCTACGCCGCCCTCTTCCATGCCGAGTACCGCCGGGACCTCGAGCGCGGTGCCAACGGCGGCCCCCCGTCCGGCCGGCGATTCGCGGCCGGCCTCCGAGCTCCCCCCGGCTCCCATGCGGTGCCCGTTCTGCTCGACCGTTGGCCCGCCCGGCGCCGAGCTCCGGACCTGCACCCAGTGCGGGGACCGATTCTGCTCGAGCTGCTACGAGGACGGGGCGAAGCAGGGCCACGCCGGTCTCTGTCCCGACTGCGCCATGATAGAGCAAGCATTCCCGGCGCCGGGCCGTTAGCGCCGGGGGAAGCGTTCTGTTTCTTGAATGAGCCAGGTCGTCACCCTTCTAGTGGGGTGTAACTGAGGTCAATTATAGAATCCTTTGACGAGACCTGGCCGTTGATGGGTGGTCCACGGGAGACAAATAATGTCGCATCAGTGAGTTACGCCCCACTAGCGTCTGGGGACATTGGCGCCAAAGTAGATTGGGATGGGGCGGATCTGCGATTGCCTCTGCTACATTTATGCCGATCTCACTGTGAGGTATTCGGGAAACCACATGGTCATAGCCTCTGGAATCATCCCGTCACTTGGGCCCGTGACCCTCACAACTACCGGGTCTGGGACGACAGTTCCGAGCACCTACACTGCATCCAGTACAATTGAATGTAGCACTTCGAGTGGGACCGCTCAGGTTTCAAATAATGCTCTAAGCTTCGCAAACAACCTGAATTGGAATCAAAGCAGCATAACGGGCTACGCCCTCCTTTCCTCTCACATCCAGCTTATTTTTCAATGGACCGCTTACGTGTTCGCTCAGGTCCTAAATGTCGGGTCGGGCGGAACAAACGCCTGGGCTGGGATTAGCTTTCCAGTAGGAACTGGAGGGCCGAACGGAGGAGTCATCTCGACGGCCAACTTCGTAGGGTCAAACGGGGCATGGTTTACTGATAGCGAGCCTTTCGCGTAAGTGGAACGCTTTTGGTTGGGCCGCAGTCAGCCACCCGAGCCTGTTAGCCCGCAAGGGTTTTAGGAAGACAGGCCGTTAGTCATTTCCCCATGCGTAATCCACTCTGTCTGTCGTTGCAAAGTTGCCTGCCTTTACTAATAGCCTTGACCATCTCCTTTGGCTCGATTTTCCAGTCGAACATGTCGCCGTTCTCCCCCCCGCGAGAGAATGGCCACCTACAGGCGATTGTAAAGGGCATTTCCCCCAGCGCCACAGCCGGGAATGCAGGGACCGAACCGCGACTAGGTCCGCCTGATGACCATAGAGATCTACTAAGCCTTGGATCATCCTCCTACTCAGTACGGTCCAACGCCCAATTAGAGCCCGATGGGGGCACAAATTTCGTGCCGGAAGATGGGACCATAGTCGGGCGGTTAGAACTGCCGGACACGCCGGGATCACCCACACGGCAAGCTCTCCCAGATTGGGCAACCTACGACCCCGTCCTCAGTTCGACGTATTACGTCTCTGGATGGCCGTTGAACAACTCACTTGGCGCCGTGATCGATGCGACTCCAACCGCGAACGCATCTTACATCGAAGTAGGCGCCGACCCCGTTGCACTTGCCGTCGATACACTCAATGGGTGGGTTTACGTAGCCAACTACAAATCTGATTTTGTCAGCGTCCTCAACGGCACTGAGTATGTCGCGAATGTCTCAATTCCGAGCGCTTACGCTGAGTCGCAAGGAATCGCATTTGATTCAGCAGATGGATGCGTATATGATCTGCTGTGGAGCAGTCCCTCCCTCGTCGAGATCTGTGGAACCACCTTGACGGCCACCATCTTCGTATCGAACCGACTGTCGGCAGACTCTGCGATTGCCTTCGATAGCGAGGACGGGGATATCGCGGTGGTGTATGACGCTCAGCCAAACCTCGTGGTCACCTCGATCAACGGGACTACTGTTGAAGGAAACGTTACATACAACGGGACATTTTCCTCCCAAATCAGGATACAAGCAGCGTTCGACTCAAGCCGCAAGCTCCTCTACGCAGGACCGGTGATTGCGGCGGGTTCCGTAAACACAAGTCACGAGGTGATGGTGGTCATCAACGGGACTGCAATTAATGGCACCTCGATCTACGGCGTAGCCAACTTGACTGATGCCCCGGTCACATTCTCTGAGATGGCTGCCTCAACATCCAACGGCCTAATGTATATTCCGAACGACAACGGGGGATTCATTTCGGTGTTCAACGGCACCACTACGGTCGAGATCATTTCCGATCCGATCAATAGCACCGCAAATTATTCGCCAAGTTTTGCTGCTTATGACCCGGCTTCTGCGTCCATCTTGGTTATGGACGGCGGGGTCGCAGTCATCCCGACGGCCCTTTGGGAGTCACCACTCTCGATCGAACCGATAGGGAATCCGTTTGGGAGCGCGGACGTTGGCAACGATACCACCTTCAACACGACTCTTTGGTCAATCGGCAGCGGTAACGAGAACGTTACCTTCACTTCGATGCCATCAGCGGGGGCCTTCACTTGCACGGTTTCTACCGAAATTAGCGGAAACTTTCTTAGCGCATCCATTGACGTGCAGTGTCTGGTATCCGAGGCCGGAAATTTTTCGGTCATGATCGCTGTGTATGATGGGTATTCAACGGTGCATTCCTCTGTGAACCTTGAGGTCTATCCGGCAGTTGGAGTCCCTACATTAAGTGCCGAGGTTGGAGGGGTGTGGGGGAGAGAGGCTGCGGACGTCAACGAGACGGTCAACTTCAACACCGGTTCCGTCGGCTACTCGAACCCGATAATCTCATTCGTATGGCACGGCTTGGGAGTCGAGAACGGCTCGACTTGTCGGGTTGTAAGCTCAGCTGAGATGAATTGTACATTCTCACAACCTGGCCTCCTTCCAATCTGGGTTACTGAAACCGACGGGAATGGCGCAAGCGCCACTTCAACGGTGCTTGATTTCCGAATTTTTCCGGAACTATTTGCTGGGATCCCTGAGCTGAACCGAAGTGGGGTGGATGTGGGGCAGCCAGTCCTGGTCAGAGGGACCCCATCGGGGGGGAGCGGTGAATATTCCTCACTTGAACTGCTCGGGGCCAACGGCGCCGTCTGCACCCCATTGGGTGCCGTTTTGAGGACCTGCTCCTTTGAACAGCCGGGACGCTATGAGCTTAGCATGGTGGTGGTGGATTCGCTGGGAGCGTCCGCGCTCAGCCCTGCAGCTAATCTCACCGTAAGTCCGCTCCCGGGACTGGCTCCGATTGGAGCGACGCGTGTAGGCTTGGACGTTGGTCAAACAGTCATCTTCTGGGCCAACCAGACGACCGGGCTACCTGTTGCCGGCTACACATGGTCGAATTTGCCTGATCCTTGTGAGGGGACGACGACTGCCTCACCGAGCTGCCAACCGGCCACGAGCGGCTGGTACAACGTCTCGGTACTTGCCACTGATGTCAATGGCGGAAATTCCGCGTCCGACCCGACCCTGCCGGTTTACGTTTCTGAGGCCCTCACTGTCGGGCTTAGCTCGTTGACCGGGGTACCGCATTTTGTCGGTAGTTCCGTCCAGCTGAAGGCGGCGGCTTCGGGTGGGGCCGGTGATTATACTTACCAATGGTCGAGCTTACCGGGTGGGTGCGAATCGAATTCCGATCTTCTCTCTTGCGTGCCGAGCCGCACCGGGTCGTACTCAGTCAAGGTTACGGTCGTCGATGGTAACGGTGATTCGGCGAGTGCCTTGTTCTCGCTGACAGTCTCCTCGAGGCCAATGACCGCCGCGTGGAGCCTGGTCCTGACAGTGTTGGGAGGAACCACGATTCTCGGCGTCACAGTTCTCCTCGCGGTCCAACGAAGGAAGTCGGCTCGAGGCGACCCTAAGGGCCGTCCGTGATGGAGGCGTAATTGCGAAGTGGGGATCTTTGTGTGACATGTTTGTCGCCAGTCTGCACCCGGTGACTAGTGCAGGGGAGTGGAGTTCGCCGCTCGGGCGGCCATCTTCCCATGCGTCCACGTTCACGCTCTTCGCGAACTCTGCGGCTCTGAGATATTTGAAAGACGAGCGCGGGCGCTTCTCGCTGTAGATGGTCAGGGATGTCGTCAGGTGGTCGCGAATCGTCGGGTACTTCATCGGGGGCGATGTCGAGAGGTTGTCCGTCTTGAAGTGACTGATGTAGCTCTCGACCACCCCGACATCCCTCGGCCGCCTCTTGGTGAGCGCCGTCTCGGGGGCTTCGTACTACGAGAGCAAACTACTCTTCGGAGAGGCGACAGCCGGTCGGCGCCTCTTGGAGAAGACGGCCGGGCTGGCACCGTGACGCCGACCAATCTTCGCGGTGGGGGTTGGGGTTGGAGACCCTCGACGAGAATCTGGAGCTCCTCCTCGGCCATCCAAGTTTTCCGCAGGGTCATCGGCCCACATCCGAAGGGCGCGGGTGCGCCCTATGGAGGCGGGGGGAGCCCAGCGGTCCAAGAATTCGCCGAGTCGTCCCCTAAGGTTATCTGGGGTGCCGCCGATGGCAAGCGCATCGAGGCTCCACCGGCCTCCAGTGTATGGAGCGCCCCGTTCGTGCCCCTCTGATCGGGCTGGCCCTCGTCGCCGTGATGCTCCTCCCCGCCGGGGGATTTGGCCCGTCCCTCGCCGGGCCCACCGCCGCCCCGTTCGCCGACCCCGGGGTCCGCCCGCTCGTCCTCCCGCTCGGGCCCTCAGTCGGGGCCAGCCCAGTCGTGCCGTACACCGTGAATCTGCTCGACGGGGCGAACCAATCGGGAGCGGTCGCCGGCTACGGGCTCGATCAGCCGACCGCCGCCGCCTACGACCCGACGAACGGCGAGCTGTTCGTTGGCGCCGAGGAGAGCGCGAACGTCGCCGTCGTGGACGCCTCGACCGGCGAGGTCCTGCGATTCATCCCGCTCTCCGGCGGCGGGCCTTCCCCCGCCAACGCCGGGCCGGGGGCGACCCCGTGGGACCTCTCCCTCGATGCGGCCAACGGCCTCCTGTACATCTCGCAGGGGAGCGACTTCCTCGACGTCGTCAACACCTCCTCGAACGAATTCGTCGGCTCGATCCCCCTCGGGATCGAGCTGAGCGGCCTCGCGATCGACCCGGGCGGCCAGCGGCTGTTCGCCGCGGACGACGGCAACGGCACGCTCGACATCCTCGACCTCCCCAACGACACGATCGTCGCGGAGGTCCCGGTCGGGGCGGCGCCCCAGGACGCGGCCTACGACCCCGGCACGGACACCGCGTTCGTGACCGTCGCCGGGAACGATACGGTCGCCGAGGTGAACCTCACCTCGGACCGGGTCGCGCGGTGGATCGCCGTCCCCTTCGTTCCTTGGGGGATCACCTACGACGCGACGACCGGGCTCGTGGCCGTCACCGGCTGCGGCGCGACCGAGGACGCCTCCCTGATCACCCCCGCGAAGGGGACAGTCCTGCTGAGCGCTCCCGCCGGTGGTTGCGGGGCCTTCCTCCTCCCGATCCCGGCCGCCCATGCCCTCGCCGTCTCCGACCAGACCGGCCCGGACCTCTACGTTGTCAGCGACACGACCCTCGCTCTCCTCGACTCGGTGGATGTGGCCCCGGGCGGGGAATCGTTCGGCCTCGCGCTCAACGCCTCGTCGGGGGAAATGTTCGTCACCGACGACGGGATCGCCCGGGTGGCGGTCGTCTCGACGTCGACCTTCTCGGTCCTCTCGGACATCCCGGTGGCGACCGACCCGGTCGCAGGTACGTTCGTTCCCTCCGAATCCGTTCTCGACATGGTCGACCCGGTCGAGTCGGTGGTCGAATCGCTCAACTTGTCGAACGGATCGGCCGCCGTGGACTACACGGTCGGGAGCGGAGCGGACGGCGTGGCGTTCGACGGCACCTCGGGCGATCTGTACGTCTCCTCGACGGGGGATGGGCTCGTCGCGCTGGACCCGAAGACCTTCGCCCAGGTGGCGGCGATCCCCACGGGGAGCGACGGGAGCGGGCCGATCACGCTCGACAGCTCGAACGGCGACATCCTCTCCGTCGGGTACGTCCCGTGCGCCTCGGGCGTCTGCGACGACCTCTACGTGGTGAACCCGTCGACGCAGACGGCGGCCAGCGGGATCGCGCTCCCCGCCCCCGTCGACGGGACGGAGGTCGCCTACGACGCGCCGAACGATCTCGCCCTCCTCCCGATGTCGGACGGTGCGGTCGCGTTCGTCAACACGTCCACCGACCAGCTCGCCGGCTACCACGGGGTCGGAAGCGACCCCGATGGGGTCGCCTACGACCCGACCGACGGGACGCTGTGGGTCACGAACGGCCAGTCGGCGAACGTCACCGTGCTGAACCCGAAAGCGAACCGCACCGTGGCGAACCTTTCCACCGGGACGGGGGAGCCCCAGTACGTCGCATTCGACCCCGCGCTGGGGGAGATGGTCGTGGCCACGTCGAACGCGACGCTCGGCTACCGCTTCTTCTCGGCGTCCACGAACGCCCCTGCCGCGAACCTGACCCTGCCGTTCCGCTTCCAGGGGAAGAGCTCCCCCCCGAACGGGGCGCTTTCGTTCGTCTCCGCCTCCGACGGGCTCGCGATCCTCGACGGGGACGCGGTCGGCTTCCTGCAGGGCCCGCCCGCGAACGTCGCCATCGTCTCGGCGAACGTCACCCCGTCGATCACGTCCGTCGGGCACGCGGTCGAGTTCGCCATCGTCGCCTCCGGTGGGAGCTCGGCCATCTCCTACGCGTACTCCGGCCTGCCGAGCGGCTGTTCGAGCGCGAACGCGGCGAGCCTGGGCTGCGTACCGACGAAGGCCGGTTCCTTTACCATCACGGTCCGGGCGACGAACTCGACGGGGGCGTCGGCGAGCTCGTCCATCCTCCTCACGGTGTTCCCCGCCCTCCTCCTCGGGAACCTCACCGGTGGCGGCCCGATCGACGACTACGGGGTGGATGTGATCCTGAACGTGAGCGTCTCGGGCGGGGTCGGCGGCTACTCGTTCAACTGGACCGGCCTGCCGGCCGGTTGCCCGACGAACGAGACCGGTTGGATGCTCTGCCGGCCGAACGTCGACGGCCGCTACACCGTGAACCTCACCGTCACCGACTCCGAAGGAGCGAACGCCTCCGTTGGGCCGATCCGGATCTACGTCGAGAGCCCGCTCGAGCTCTCGCTCCAGCTCGCCCCGGCGGCCACCGTCGACGTCGGCCAGGTGCTCATCGCGCAGGCGCGGGCGTCCTCGGGGACCGCCCCGTACGCCTACGGTTGGATCGGGGTCCCGTCCGGATGCCCGGCGGCGAGCGGGACGCAGTTCCAGTGCACGTTCCAGCAGCCGGCAACGTTCAACCTGACGGCCTACGCCACGGACCTCGGCGGGCTCGAGAACGTGAGCCGCACGGCGTCCATCGAGGTCAACTCGGATCCGACGATCGCCCCGATCGTCTCCCAGCCGTCGGTGGGGGAAGCCGGCCGGCCGCTCGAGCTCTCCGTGAAGGTGGCGAACGGGACGGGGCCGTACACGATCACCTGGTCCGGCCTACCGGCGGGATGCTTGTCGGCGAACTCGACCACGATCGAATGCACCCCCGCCCAGAACGGGACCTTCTTGGTGACCGTCACGGCGGTCGACCTCCGACAGTACCGAGTCACGGTCTCCCGCTCGGAGGAGGTCGACGCGGCGCTCGGTTCGGTCCGTTTGGACGCCAGCGTGCCGGCGACCGAGCCGGGGGAGCCCGTCACGTTCACCGCGAACCTCTCCTCGGGGACCCCGCCGTTCACCTACAACTGGAGCGGCCTCCCCGCGGGCTGCCTTCCCGCCGACTCGGCGAGCCTCCCGTGCCTCCCCGCCCTCGCCGGGACGACCAACGTCACGGTGACCGTGACCGATCCGTCGGGCTACAACGTCACGAGCCCCCCACTCGCCTTCACGGTCTACCCGACACTCCTCCTCGCCCGGCCGTCGGCCCCGCGGTCGATCTATGACGTGGGCCAGTCGTTCGTGCTCACGGAGACCGCCGACGGCGGGGCGGCGCCGTTGTCCTACGACTGGTCCGGCCTCCCCGGGGGGTGCGCGAACTTCGACGCGGCACAGATCGCCTGCCTCTTGTCCGCCTTTGCGCCCGGGTCGTGGTCGGTATCGGTCAACGTCACGGACGCCTTGGGCTTCTACTCGGTCTCCCCCGGGTTCTCGCTCCGGGTCGGCTCGGCGCTCTCCGCGCATCTTGCACTGAACGCGACCTCCCTCGACGTCGGACAGACGCTGGAGGCCGGGGTCAACCTGACCGGAGGCAGCGGCCCGGTGTCGGTCAACTGGACCGGATTGCCGACCTACTGCGCGGCCCCGACCGGCGCGTCGGTCGACTGCCGGCTCCGGAGCGTCCAGACGTTCCTCCTCGACGCCAACGTCACCGACGCGGCGATGGCCGAGGTGGCCCTCTCTGCGAAGATCACGGTGGACCCCGCGCCCGAGATCGGGTCGCCGACGCTGTCGAACGGGACCATCGACCTCGGGCAATCCACCGAGCTCGCCGTGGATGTCGAGGGGAGCGGGGCGGGGGGGGACCGTCTCCTCTGGACCGGCCTGCCCTACGGCTGCGCGCCGCCCGGGAACGACTCCGCCTCGTTCGAGTGCGCGCCGTCCGTGGCCGGCCCGTTCGAGGTGTCCGTCGAGGTCGTGGACGCGAACGGCGGGAGCGCGACCGCCGGGTCGGTCGCACTGCTCGTCGAGACGGACCCGGCCCCGGTCGTCCGCTTCTCCACCGACCCGCTCGACCTCGGCGGCTCGACGGTCATCACCGTGAACGTCAGCGGCGGGAGCGGCCACTACCGGATCGGATGGGTCGGCCTCCCGAACGGATGCCTCCCTTCGAGCGCCGCGGCCCTCAACCTGACGTGCCGACCCGCCACCACGGGGCGGTACTCGATCCGGGCGAACGTCACCGACACGAACGGGTTCAGCGCCCTGAGCCCCGTCGCCACGCTGACGGTCGTCTCGGCCACGTCGGGGGCCGGGCCGGCGTTCTCCAACCCGCTCCTCTGGGGTGTCGCCGGGGTCCTCGGCGCCGTGGTGATCGTGGCCCTCGTCCTCATCGTCCGGAAGCGCCGGGCCGGGGCGCCCGGGCCGGCCCCGCCCGGGAAGGACGCGAGCGCCTAGGGCCGGCCCGCGGGTCCGGGGTGGTCGGGCCCGGGCGCACCTTCAAGCAGGTCGACCGTTTCCCGGCTCTCACGCTGGAGGGGAGGTTGGCCGGCCGCTCGATGGGATTCCCCGTCCGCCTTCGATGGACGGGCGACGCCGGCGTCGGGACGAAGGACTACCGATCGTACGGTCGGGGGTACACTATCGAGGTCGACGGGAAGCCCGAGCTACCGGGTTCGTCGAGCCCCGCGTTCCGGGGCGATCCGTCCCGCCACGACCCGGAGGACCTCCTCGTCGCGTCGCTCTCGGCGTGCCACATGCTCTGGTACCTTCACCTGTGCGCGGAACGCGGGATCGTCGTGCGGGAGTACGAGGACGCGGCCGCGGGGACGCTGGCGCTCGACGAGCGCACGGACGGACGGTTCGTGGAGGTCCGCCTGAACCCCCGGGTCGGCATCGAACGGGGGGACCCGGACCTCGCCCGTTCGCTCCACGACGTGGCCCACGCGAGGTGCTACATCGCCCGCTCCGTGAACTTTCCGGTCCACGTGTCGCCGACGATCTCCGTCCGGTCGGCGGCGGAGGCGGGGGCCCGATGAGCGCTCCGCGTGCTCGCCCGTCCAAGCGCCAAGGAGCCGACCCCGAGATGCGCCGGGCCGGCGGCCGGCGCCCGCGGGTCCCTACGTTCGCCTGCGCCTGCTGCGACTGCGGCGCCTGCTGCGGGTGCTGTGCCTGCTGCTCGGTCGGAGCCGCCTGCTGCCCGAGCTGCCCGCCCGGACCGTCCGGGGCGGGAGCGCGGCGGTAATCCGGCGGACGGGGGGCCCCGATGGGTCCATCCGCCCGGCGGGCCTCCGTTTGGGGGCCTAGGGGGAGTCCACGACCGTCATCCGCATGATCCCGGCGCACGAGGTCGTCCGGAGGACCTACCCGAGGCCGCCCGCCGAGGAGAAGGACGAGATCGCCATGGCGATCGGTCGGGCGATCGACGGGGCGCTGGCGCGCTTCGCCCACGAGGCCCGCGAAGGACGCCGCCCGACGGCCACGGCGATGCTCCGCGAGGCCGAGGCGATCCGGGACGAAGCGCTCTCCGACGCCGGGATCACCTTGAGCGGGGAGGCGCTCGGCGTCACGCAGGAGGAGTTCCGCTCGGTCATCCGCCTCTTCCGACAGAGCCCTCTCTTCGGCCTTCGGCGGCCCCGCACCCGCGTCGTCGTGATCGGCGGCGACGTCGGGGTGTACGCCCAGCCGGACTTCTGGGACGAGCGGACCCGGTTCTACGAGATGAAGAGCTACCGGGCGATCCCCCCGTCGGCGGAAGTGGCGCTCCAGCTCGCCCTCTTCCAGCTCGCCTTCCCGACGCTCGAGGCGGTCCTCTACTGCCTCGACCGGCACGCCCGGCCGATCGCCGCCTCGAGCGCGGTGGTCCCGGCCCCGACGGAGGAGGAGCGGAGCGCCACCCTCCGGACCGCCGATTCGGTCGGTCGGACCCACGGGGTGGAGAAGGTCTTCGAGTACGTCGAGGGGCCGTTCGTCCACTACCCCCGGCCGCCGCCGGTCGCGGCCCCTCGGCCCTAGTGCGACCGCTGGATGAGGAACTCCGCGAACCTACGGAGCTTCGCCCGGGCCGCGCTCTCGGGGAGCGAGCCCTCGAGGTCCGCCCACGACTCCTTGACGAGGCGGGCGGCGAGCCCCCGGCCGAACTCGAACGCGTCGGTCTTCCGTAGGAGCGCGATCGCGCGGGCGATCTCCGCGCGGTCCGTGGGATGGCTATCGAGGATCCGGGTGAGCTCCTTCGCCTCCGCCTTCGGGAGCCGCTCGAGCGCCCGGATGACGAGGAGGCTGCGCTTCCCCTCCTTGATGTCCTCGCCGTACTCCTTCCCGACCTGCTCCTCGAGGTTCAACAGGTCGTCCTGGATCTGGAAGGCGATCGCGACGCTCTCGGCGAACCGGCCGAACCGGTCGACGAGGGCCGGATCGGCGCCCGCGAGGCGCGCGCCGAACTTGGCGGCCATGCGGGCGAGCGTACCGGACTTGTAGGCGCACATCTGCAGGTACTGCGGGACGCTCACCCCGTCGGAGCCGCCCCGGTGCCAGAAGATGTCGGTCGCCTGCCCGTGGGAGATGTTGATCATCTCCTGGGTGTAGATCTCGTAGAGGTCGGCGAGGAGCGCGTCGGGAAGCTTCCCCCGGGCCCGGAGGAGGGGGAGGAGCGGGACGTAGTACATCGTGTTCCCGGCGTTGATCGCGATGTCGACGCCGAACATCCGATGGAGCGTCGGGCGCCCCCGACGGAGCTCGCTCCCGTCCTCGAGGTCGTCGACGATGAGCGTGCCGTTGTGGATGACCTCGGGGATCCCGAGGAAATCCGAGAACTCGCTCGGGTCCTTTCCGAGGGCCTCGATCACGAGCATCATGAGGTACGGTCGCCAGCGCTTGCCCCCCCGGCCAAGGAGCTCCCAGCCGACCCGGTAGATCGACTCCTCGAGCGCGCGGACGTCGTACTCGTACCGAGGGCGCCCGCAGATGTGCTCGACCTCCCGCTCCGTGAGCTCCGGGGGGAAGAACCGGGCGATCGAGGCGTCGATCACCGGCTTCAGCGGTTCCATCTCCTCGAGGACCTGGCCGGGGCCGCCCCCGGTCGGCGGGGAGGCCGCCGTCGGCCGGCGCGGCGTCTCCCGGGGGGTCGCTCGCCCGGTCGCCTTCTTCGAGGAGGACGTCACCGCCCCCCGCCTCGGATGTCGCCTATTTGTCGTTTCGGTGGCGGGGATCGGGCGCGCCGAGTTCCCGGCGTCGGACCCCCGGGCTCACAACTCGGCGTCGGTGTCGTCCGGCGGGAGGTCCCAGCCGTCGGCGTCGGGCACGGTGGTCTCCGGGCCCGATCCCGGCCCGGAGGCGCTGCTCCGCCCGAGCAGGAGCGCGATCGCCGCGCCGGCGATCGCCACGACGGCGATCAGCGCGACCGTCTCCGCCGGGAAGGTGCCGCTGCCGCCGGAGGGGGGCGGGGCCGGCCCCGTGACGTTGAGCCGGATCGAGGCCGCCGCGCTCCCGTTCCCGCTGTCCCGTACCTCGACCTCGAAGAGGTAGCTCCCCTCGGCGAGCCCGGTGCACGAGGCCGGCGAGATCCCCCCCGCCGAGCAGCCGGGGGGGAGGCCGAGCCAGGTGACGTTGCGCACGGGGGCCCCGCCGGTGACGACGGGGGTGATCCGGAACGAACCCGGCGCGGGAGCGCTCGTTCGGTTGGCGGTGAGGGCCACGGAGAGCGCCGGATAGACGTCGATCGGGAGCGGCGGCGCCGAGTAGGTGCCGTTCGCCGCGTCGGTGACGGTGAGCCCGATCGAGGCGTTCCCGGTCGAGGACGGGCGACAGACGAGGGTCGCGGCATCGACCGGGGCGCACCCCGTGGGGAGGCCGGTCCAGCCGAAGTGGTCGCCGCCCGCCCCGCCGGTGACCTGGGCCGCGAGGACGATCCCGCTGCCGACATCGACCCGCGGGGCGGAGGCGGAGATCGATGCGTTGAGGTCGGTGGCGACGGTGAAGTCGAGCGTGGTGGCCCGCGATTCGGCCTGGTTGGCGTCGACGACCGACGCGCCAACGAGATAGCTCGCGGGCGTCGTCAGGGTGCAGTCGACCGAGTCCCCGGTCGGGACGCACCCGGTCGGGAGGTCGCTCCAGGAGTACGTGTCCCCGCCCGCCCCGCCGGAGGCGATCGCCTCGAACGCCTCGCTCTGCCCCACGTCCGCGACGGACCGGGGGGTCGACAGCTCGAGCGACAGCTTCGGGGAGACCTTGAGGTCGAACGACGGCGGGCGGTCGGTCGAGCCGTTCCCCTGCACGATCGTGAGGGAGACCGTGGTGTTCTCCGCGCCGGTCGGGGTGCACAGCACGTAGGGCGTGTCGACCGAAGCGCATCCGTAGGGGAGGCCGGTCCAACTGAAGGAGAGCGGGGGGACCCCTCCGTGCACCGTGACGGAGAGGTTCGCCGTCTCCCCGACGTCGACCCCGGGACCGGGCCGGATCCCGAGCGGTCCCGTCGACAACGGATAGGGCACCTCGACGTCGACCACGGCCGAGGCGAGCGCGTCCCCCTGGGCGTCGATGCCGAGGGCGAACACCGAGTAGTTCCCCGGCGGGCCGACCGAGAAGTTCTCGTCGAGCGCGACGGTGGGACCGACCCAGGTGCCCTGCGACTGCCACAGCACCGTGTACGGCGCCACCCCGCCCGAGATCGTGACGTCGAACTCGACCGTCGAGTACTCGGCGGCGACCATCGTGGAGGCGGCGAGGTCGACCGACTGGAGGGGGTCGGGGTCGGTCTGGAACCGGAAGCCCACCGACGAGTTGAGCCGGGTGTCGTTCTGCCCTTCCACGTAGAGCGGCCCGTAGGTCCGGCCTCCCGTGGCATCGATGTACACGCTCCTCGGATCGTTGCCGAGCGAGGTGATCCCGCTGTTGTACTGCCCGCAGTACACTCCCCCCCGCACATTGTTCCATTCGTCGGACCAGGCGATGTACTGGGTCGCGTCGACCCACGCCGGGAAGCCGAAGGTGACCGTCGGGAGGAGGGTGTAGTCGGGGCAGGAGGTCGCCGACGTGTTGACGACCTCGGTCATCGTCCCCGTGTAGTAGCCGTTGAAGTTCGCGGTCTGGGAGAGGAGGTCGAACTCGTTGGCCCCGATATCCGGTTGCGTGCCGCAGAAGGTGTCGGAACGGGAGGTGTTGAGGTCCTTGACCCCGAGACAGTACTCGTCGTACCCGGCGATCGAGCCGTTGAGCTCGACGACGTTCCCCTGCGACAACGCGACGGTGGGCGTGCACACCACCGGCTGACCCCCATCGGAGTTGTTCCAGATCTCGGTCAGCTCCTCGAACCCGGAGCTGCAGCCCGGCCAGTTGTCGCTGATCGCGACCTGGTACCAGTCCCCCGTGCTCGACAGGAGGTTGAGCTCGTAGGCGGTGGGGTAGGGGCTCGACACGAGGGTGACCTCCTCGGAGAGGACCGGCACCTCGGTGACGGCCGCCGTCCCGTTCAGCTCGGACAGCGTCGAGCCGATCTGCGTGTAGAACTCGTTCGACCCGCTCGCGGGGCGCGCGGCCGCCAGGGCGGGCGGGTGGACCCGACCTCCGCCCACCGGGGCGGCCGCGGCAGCCACCGCGGGCGTGCGCGGGACCCCGAGCGAGGGCGGATGGGCCGCGTGGGGCGCGCCGATCGGCCCGAGCGCGGAGAGGGCCGACAACGCGGCGAGCGTCGCGAGGAGGACGGACCACCGGGGGGCCGAGCGTCGCGGCGCGGGACGGGCCATGCCGGGGACTAGGTCAGGCGGCCGAATATAGGGCCTTGGGGTCTCCGCTGGGCGGCCGTCGGGCCCCGCCCGCTCGCTAGCTTCGCCGGGCGAGCTCCCGGGTCGCCCAGCTCTCCCCCTTCAGGGAGGCGCGGGCCGCCGGCGAGAGGCCGGGGAGCCTCATCTGGAGCGCCTCGAGGGTGCGCACGATCTCCCGGCTCACCACCCAGTCCCGATACCACTTCGCGTCCGACGGCACGACGAACCAGGGGGACTCTTCCGTGCTCGTGCGCCGCAGGACGTCCTCGTACGCCCGCCGGTACTTCGTCCAGAACCGCCGCTCGGCGAGGTCGGTCGGGCTGAACTTCCAGTGCTTCTCGGGGTCCTGGAGGCGCTCGGTCAGCCGCCGGATCTGCTCCTCCGGCGAGATGTGGAGGAAGAACTTGCGCACGGTCGTGCCCTCCTGGGTGAGGGTGCGCTCGAACTCGTTGATCTCGTCGAACCGGCGCTTCAGGACGTGCTTCGGGACGAGCTTGTGGACCCGGACCGCCACGACGTCCTCGTAGTGGCTGCGGTTGAAGATCACCATCTGGCCGCGACCCGGAAGCTGGGCGTGGATCCGCCAGAGGAAGTCGTGGTCGAGCTCCTCCGGGGTCGGCTGCTTGAAGCAGGCGACCCGTACCCCTTGGGGATTCACCCCCTGGAAGACCCGCCGGATCGTCCCGTCCTTGCCGGCGGCGTCCATCCCCTGGAGGACGACGAGCAGGGCGTGGCGGTGCTCGGCGTAGAGGAGCTCCTGCAGCGTCTCGAGCTTCTCGACCGCCCGCCGGGTCTGGGCCCGGGCCTTCGACTCCGAGCCGCCGACGCCGGAGGTGTCGGCCGGGTCGAGCCGTTCGAGGTCGATCTTCTCGCCCGGCGCCACGCGGTGCTCGTCCATCGGATCTCCGGGCCCGCCACCGCGGCGTCCGCTTATGGCTCCGGTGGGCCGCCCCGATCCGCCGCGCGGGCCGCTCTACGGGTCGGACCGCCCCTGGAGGAAGGCCGGCGACGGGACCGGCGCGCTCGGTCCCGCGACCCCCGGTGCGACCGGGCCCGTGGTTCGGGGCGGGGCCGGCGGCGGACCGGCGAAGAACTCGAGGAGGACCTCGGCCCCTGGGCTACCTCCGGCAGCGGCCAGCGTGATGGTCCCGACCTGCGGGAGCACCGAGTAGCCCGCCGGTGGGTGGACCGTGAAGTTGAACGTCCCGACCGGGAGGAGGACCGCCAGGGCCGCCCCGCTGCCGGTGGTCGTGTTCCCGTCGATCGTGACGCTCCAGCTCGTCCCGTTCGGCGGGCCGTTCTCGCCGAGGGTGGCGTACGCCTCGTCGAGGAACCCCACGAGGCTCACGGTGAGATTGTCGGCGTAGGCGACCGAGATGCTCTCCCCCGCGTTCGAGACCGCGAGCCCCCCGGCGCTGGTATCCGCCCAGTAGGCGGCCGAATACGTGGCGCCCGAGTAGGCGAAGACCGGGTTCGCGATCCACGAGTAGTTCCCCGCCGGGACCGGGATCACGAGCGAGGTCCCGTTCGAACTGTTCTCGAGGGAGAACCCGCCGGCGGCGATCGTGAGGAGGTCGACCGACCAGTTCGTGCCGGCCGGCAGCCCGGTCTCCGTGAACGTCACCGGATACGTGGCGAGCGGGGAGAAGGAGATCGACTCGTTGACCGATGTTCCGGCGAGAGTGACGCTCCCCTCGGACGGGCTCGCCGTGTAGCCGAAGACCTCGACCTGGTAGGTGTAGGTGCCGTTCGGCAGATCGAACGAGACGTTCGCCGGGCCGAGGCCCTCGGCGTAGTCCGGCCCGATCTCGACCTCCCACGGGGTAGCGTTCCCGACGCCGGTCCCGTTGAAGACGAGCAGATCGACGTAGGCGAAGTGGAAGACGACGCTGACGGGCGCCCCGGCCACATCGAAGAGGATGTCGAACGGTATTGCGGCGTAGTTGGCGAGGCCCGCGTAGGCGAACGCGTAGTAACTGCCGTTCGGCAGGGCGACCTGGATCGGGGCACCGGCGGTGGTGAAGTTGAACGAGCTGTTCACGACCGCGGCCCAGAGGGTGCCGGCTGGGAGGCCGGTCTCGGAGACCGTGACGGTGTAGTTCTGGGTGCTCGCCTGGAGGGTCTGGAAGGCGATCAGAACGGACAGGCCGGCCCCATCGACGGTGAAATTACCGGATCCGGGCGTGGCGGTGATGCCCGCCAGGTCCGTCGTGACGTTCCAGTCGACGATCCAGGAATAGGTCCCGTTCGGCAGGCCCATCTCCAGCGTTTCCCCCTCCCCGGCCGCCCCGAAGACGTCGGCCCCGGGCGTCCCGAGGGTCGCGCCGGGGACGATCTCGACCGCCCACGAAAGGTTCGCTAGGAAGCCCGACTGGGAGAACGAAACCGGGAAGGCCGCCGGCCCCCCGCCGGAGCTCTTCTCCGCGGTGAAGGTGATGGAGACGGTGGTCGCCGCGCCGGCGACGAGCACCGTCCCGCCCGTCACGGAGGGCGTGTATCCCCCGACCGAGTTGATCAGGTAGGCGTACGATCCGTCTGGTTCCGCGTAGACGATGCTCTCGCCGTAGGAGGACTTGGTCGCTCCGCCGAGGCTGACCGACCAATAGGTGCCGACCGGGAGCCCGCTCTCGTCGAACGTGACCACGTACTCCCCGGGCGGGTTCGCCGTGAAGGTGATCGACTCATCGACCGCGGCGCCGTGGACGGGAACCGTGCCCGAATCGGGGCTCGGGGTGAACCCGGTGACCCCCCCCACGGTGAACGCGTACGACCCGTTCGCCTCGTGGAAGGGGATCCCGGCCGGGGCGGAGGCCCCGGAGCTGACCCCCGCCAACGTCACCGACCACGAGGTACCCGTCGGGAGCCCGGTCTCGGTGAAGCTGACGGAGTAGCTCGAGGCGGCGGAGGTCGAACTGGCCGTGAACGTCACGCTCACGGAAGCGTCCTGGCCCGCGACGGTGACGCTTCCCGAGGACGGGTTCGCCGAGTACCCCGAGATTGCGCCGACCGTGTAGGCGTAGCTGCCGTTCGCCTCCGGGAAGCTCAGCGTGGCCGTGGCGAGCTCCTGCGTGACCTTATTCAGGGTGACCGACCAGGTCGTCCCGGCCGGGAGCCCGGTCTGCCCGAACGTCACCGAGTACGTCGCCGGGGCACGCACAGAACGGTTGGGATTGGTCGAATGGTCGAGCAGGTGGAATCCCGGGACCACGTCGGCCAGGCCCAGACCCACGATCACGAGAGCGATCACGATGATCACCGCGACGACGGCGCGGAGGGACGAACCGGTCACCTTCGAGGGACCGGGGGTCGGGGCGGTCGGCGCCGACGGACCGGTCGAAGAAGCGGAAGCGGCGTTGGTCGGCCCGGACATCTCCACGGCGGAGCCGACGATTCCACTAAGCCCTTTGCGCTGGACCCCGATACGTCCGGACACACCGTGGAACGGAGGTCCCGGCACTCGGCCGACGCGTGGGAAGGTGTCCGGTAACCCCAATACGGGCGGGAGGGGTTCAAATAACGACACCCAGAATTTGGGACACCTTGCCCCCCCAGCTATTGGGCCAGAACGGTGGACCCCTCGACCGACGGCGCGCTCGCGCGGGCACGCGCGTTCTGCTCGTGGGGATCGTGCTACTCCTCGCGCTCCCGGGGACCCCGATCTCGGTCCGGACCACCCCGCGACCCGGGGGCGCACCCCCGGCGGACCGTCTAGAACCGGCGGCGGGCACCAAGCCGCTTGGGACCCACGCCGTGCCGACATCGCTCGCGAGCTCCCCGGCCGGGCCCCGCGAGGCGACCGGTATGTCGACGGAGAACCGGACCATCCCCGTCGGGACGGAACCGTTCACCGAGGTGTATGCCCCGGGCCTCGGTCGGATCTTCGTGGTGAACGGGGGGGGATCGAACCTGACGGTGCTCAACGCATTGACCCTGGACCCGGTCGGCTCCATCCCGGACCCCGGGAACGTCTACTCGGTGGCGTACGACGCCGAGAACGGCCTCCTGTACCTTCCCCTCTATTACGGGAACGATCTCGAGGCGATCAACGCCACGACCGGAAGGATGGTCACCGAGATCCCCCTCCTCGACGGTCCGTACGAGGCGGCGCTCGACACGGCGAGCGGGTTCGTCTTCGTCACCGAGAACTCGGGAAGCCGCGTCGCCGTCGTCAACACCTCGAGCGAAGAGGTCGTCGACAATATCTCGGTCTCGGGCTACCCCGGGGCCATCGAGTACGACAACCTCACGGACCGGATCTACGTGACGACCACCACGGCGCTCGTCGTCATCGACGCGAGCGACGACCAGGTGATCGCCTCGCTCGACTCGGGTTACGACCCGCAGACGGCCATCCTCGATCCCGCGACCGACGAGCTGTTCGTGCCGAACTTCTACTCCGACAACGTGAGCTACTTCAACGACACGACGCTCGCCAACCTGGGCCACTTCAATCTGAGCGGGGGGGTCCTGTTCGGCGCCTACGATCCGGTCGACGGGGACCTGTACATCGGGCTCGGATCCGACAGCCAGTTGGCGATCGTGAACGCCTCCTCCGGCCAGCTCCAAGCCACCGTGGATACCGGGATCGGCCCGGGGGGGATCTTGTTCGATCCGCTCGACGAATCCGTCCTCGTCGCCAACGAGGGGGCGGATACGCTCACCGCCGTCGCGAGCCCCCTCAACGCCACCGGGGCGTTGGAGCCCGACGTCACCGACGCCGGGGTCCCCGTCACCCTCCGCGCCGAGGTGGAGGGGGGGTTCGCTCCGTACGAGTATTCGTGGTCGTTCGGGGACGGGCAGAATGCGAGCGCGTCGAGCGACCCGACGGTGTCCCACACCTACACCCTTTCCGGCCCCTACACCGCGAGCCTCAACGTGACCGATTCGGGCGGGTACAACGCCTCGGGGAACCTGAACGTCGAGGTCCAACCGGATCCGGAGGTCTCCGCCCCCCAGGCCACCCCTCGGTCGATCGATGCGGGGGGGACGACCACGCTGAACGCCTCGGCGTTCGAAGGGGTCCCGCCGTACCGGTTCACCTGGTCCGGCCTCCCGGTGGGTTGCGACCCGGACGGCGCGGACCGGGCCACGTGTCAGTGGACGGCCGCGGGGACCTGGCCGGTGACGGTCTCCGCGACCGACGCGGTCGGCGGCCGGTCGGTCGCCGCCGCCCTCGACCTCCTCGTCGAACCGGACCCGACGGTCGTCGTGACCGTGGCCCGATCGACGGCCGACGTGGGCCAGACGATCGTGCTCACCGCCGTCACGACCTATGGGATCGGACCGTTCGCCTACGCCTGGCGCGGCCTGCCCGGGGCCTGCACGTTCGAGACGGACACCGCGACCTGCCGAACGACCGTGCCGGAGAACGTCCCGGTGGAGGCCGAGGCGAACGATTCGAGCGGCGTCGGGAGCGGATGGAGCGCGCCGGTCAACCTCTCCATCGACGCCCTCCCGGCCGCCTCGATCGGGTCGAACGCGACGGCGTTCGAATCCGGCATCCCGTTCGACCTCTCGGCCACCGGCACGTACGGCTCGGGCGGCTACCAGTTCCAGTGGCAGGGCCTCCCCACCGGCTGCGGGCTCACCGGCGCGGTCGTCCAGTGCGACGCGGAGGTAGGGGCGGCGACGAACTTCTCCGCGACCGTGCTCGTCACCGACTCGAACGGCGGGACCAATGTTTCCGCCCCGTTCTCCTTCACCGTCGTCCCGTCGCTCGCGGCCTCCTCCGTGGCCTTCACGGGCCCGGTCGTCGCCGGCGTCCCGGCGACGTTCGAGGTCTCCTCCTCGGGCGGGGTCCGCCCCTACGCCTACACGTGGGAGTTCGGCGGGGGAACGACCGCCACCGGCGCCCGGGTCAGCCACGTCTTCGGTGCCCCCGGGAGCTACCCGGTCGAGGTGTGGGTCAACGACAGCGACGGGGCCTGGGTGCTGCGCACGACGGTGGTGGATGTCGTCGCCCCGGCCGCCTCGAACGGACTTTCGGAGACCTTGGTCATCGCGGGCCTAGCCGCTTCGGCCGTGTCGGCCGCGGGGATTGCCGCGTTCGTCCTCCGCCGCCGGCGGACGGCGCGAACGGCCGCGCGGGTTCGCCCGCCTCGCCCACCCCGCCGAACCCCGGTGCCAGGCGCGAGTAGACCACCGCGGGCCCGCCCCCCCGTCCCGCCCGGGTAGGGCCGGGCCGTTCGGCGTTCCGAACCCGCCCCGTCGAACGAACGCATCGAGTGCGGACGACTCCGACGCCAAGTACTGAGCGGCCCGGTCGGGCCTTCTGGGGACGATGCCGGCGGAATCGAAAGGATACGGACTCGAGAGCCGATCCGGGGGCGCCACTTCCTGGCGTGCGTGGTGGACACCGATCGTCTCGTCGAGGACCGCCTACGCCGCCGGCGTCGCCTCAGAACCCAGCGCGCGTTCGAGCGCGACCGGATCGAACGGGATCCCGGTCCCGGTGTGGTAGAGCCACGCCGACTCGCCCCCCTTGATCGAACCGCTCGCGCGGAGCTTCGGCAGGGCCGCGTACGGGGCCGCGGCCTCGGGCGAGGCGGAGATCCCGTGCCGGCGTGCGAGCGACCGCATCGCCTCGACGAGCTCGCGGTCGGAGACCGTGACGCCCCCGCCCTTCGTCGCGCGGACCGCCTCGAGGATCCGCTCGGAGGAGAACGGCGCGGGGACGAGGAGGCCCGGCGCGATCGTGCGTGGCTCCGCCCACGGGGTGACCTTGGCCGCCCCGTCGGCGAGCGCCCGGACGAGCGGGGCGCAGCCGTCGGGCTGGACCGCGTAGAGGCGGGGCGGGAGCTCGAGGAGCCCGATCGACCGGAGCTCGGCGAACGCCTTCGCCATCCCGACGAGACCGGTCCCTCCGCCCGCCGGGTAGACGATGGCGTCCGGCATCCGTACTCCTCCGGCCTGCTCGAAGATCTCGAGGCCCATCGTCTTCTTGCCCTCGACCCGGTACGGCTCGCGCAGGGTCGACATGTCGAACGACCCGCGGCCCTTCTCCTCGGCGCGGGCCCGTTCGCCCGCCTCGCGGATCGTCCCCGGGACCTCCACGACGTCCGCCCCGTAGCGGCGGACCGACTCCTTCATCGGCGGGGGGGTCCGCTCGGGAAGGTAGACGCGCGCGGTGAGCCCGGCACGGGCCGAGTACGCGGCGAGGGCGACCCCCGCGTTCCCCGCGCTCGGGACGAACAGCGAGGAGAGGCCGAGCTCCCGTGCCCGGGAGACCGCCACGGCCATGCCGCGGGCCTTGAACGAGCCGGTCGGGAGGAGCCCATCGTCCTTCACCGCCACGTGAAGGTCCTCCGCCCCGGGAACCGCCGAGAGCTGAAGGACGGGGCTGAACCCCTCCCCCAAAGTGACGATCGACTCGACGGCGCCGACAGGGAGAAGCTCGCGGTACCGCCAGAGGGTCGAAGGTCGCTCGGCCACGGCTCGGAGCCAGGCGCGGCCATCGAGCCCGTCGAGGTCGTACGTCGCGAGCAACGTATGACCACAGTTCGGGCAGGTCGAGGTCGGCCGGGCCGGATCGAACGAGCCGCAGCAGGCGCGGCAGTCGAGCGATCGCAGGAGGGAGACGGTGGTCGCCATCCCGGCCCGGCGGAGGCCGGGGGGGCGGATAACGGGAGGCCCGACGATCGGTACCGCCCGACCGGTCCGGTGCCCGGGGCGATGCCTCTCCACCCCGGCCCGGCCGGATCCCTACTTTCGGGCCGCGGGCCGACCCGGTCTACGCCGCCTCGGATCCGTCCCGGGCGGGCGGAAAGCGGGCCCGACGGAGCTTTCGGACGATCCCGGGGATTCGCTCCCGGGCGAAGCTCCAAACCCGCTCAGGCGCGACCTCGGGGTAGTCGTGGGTCATCTCTTGCCGGAGCTCGTCGATCAGGGCCCAGGGGACCAGCGGGTTCGCATTCCGGAACGACCGCCCGAGCTTCGTCCCAGATTCGAGGAACTGGAGGACGTGCCGCCAGAGCCCGTCCCGAAGGTGCAGGCCTTCCTCGCTGGCGGCCAAGTACTCCTCCGGACGGCTCGCCGAGTACCTCGCCGCGAGATCGGCCTCCCGAAGCATCAGACCCACGAGGGTTCGCTCGCTCCGCCGCCGCTCCCTCATAGCGGTACGGCCTCGGCGACCGCATGGGGCCGGATCGCCCAGAAGAGACGCTCCTCCTCCACGACATCCACCCGCCGGGCGAGCAGCTTCCGGAGTGCGACCGCGAGGTCGAGACCGGCGAGCGGCGAGGTCCCCCGATTCCATTCCACGAGGAGGTCCACATCGCTCCGTTCGTCTGCTTCCCGCCGCCGCACGGAGCCGAAGACCCGGACCGTCCGGGCGCCGTGGTGCCGGGCGATCCTGAGTATCTCGTCCCGGTGGGGAGCGAGGATCTGCTCGATCCCGAGCCCGCGGCCCAACCGGACGGGTCGCAGGCGCGGCGTCTCCCAGTAGCGGGACTTGCACCGTGGGCACATCCGAACCGGGCTCTTCGCGGGGGTCCAAGTGTAGACGCAGCGGTAGCAACGTAGACGGGGAAGGCGAACGGATCGCATGGCCTCCCGCGGATCGATGCGAGGGGCCATTTTAGACTTACTCCGAGGTAAGTTTGGATCCATCCCCGGCGGCCGCCAGGCCGGCTGGCGGGAGGGCCGCCTCGGCTCACGGGAGCCGGTTCGCGGGCCAGCCGCTTACGGCTCCGGCGCCAAGTGGTGCTCGTTCCCGTCCGGGTCGCGGATGGTCGCGTACCATCCCCACTCGGCCTTTTCCGGGTCGTGGGAGAAGGCGATCCCGTTCTCCTTGAGCTGCTGGCATGCCGTCTCGAAGTCGCCGGAAAGCGCGATCACGATCCCCGAGGGGCCGGGCTCGAGCGGGATCGGCTTCGGGAAGTTCTCCGAGGCCTGACAGAGGTGGAAGACCGTTCCTTTCCCGGGACCCCCGACCGTCACCCAGTGGTCCTGGTCGTCGACTAGGCGCATCCCGAGCTGGTCGACGTACCAGCGTTTGGCGGCCTGTTTGTCCGAGACGACGATCGGGACGCTGGCGATCCGGGGACCGGTCGGGTTCGACTTCGGCTTCGCTTTCGATCGGGACGTCGGCATGGAATCCTCGGCCCCCGAGAAGACCTGCCGCTTCATCTGCGTAGAGGGGGGTCGTGAAACACCCCTTCGGCGGCCAGACGGTTCGCGCGGCCGGGTTCGGGACGGTCCGGCCTCGATCGTCCCGTGGACGGCGGGTCTGGATCCCCGAGGGGTCGGGGCCCGCTCGGTCAGTTCCGTCGCTGGACCGCCCGGCCCACCCAATCCGGGGCGTCCCCGAAGAGGGCCGCTCGGCATTCCGCCGTCACCAAGAACTGCCGCCAGGGTCGACCGATCGCGGTGACGTGCGCGACCGCTTCCTCATTCCCGCATCGAGGGCACCGGTAGAGGAGCTCCGCGAGAGGCCATCGGTACCCGGTCGGGGCGGTGAAGCGCCTCCAGGTGAACGGGGCCTCCGTGAGCGGCGGCGCCTCGAACCCCCGCTCGACGTTGGCGGCCTGGTCGACGAACCGGGTGAAGATCTCCGCGTACGGCGCGGCCGGGGCATGGGGGGATACCCCGAGGAACAGCGTCATCCGACCATTTCGGCCCACGAGGATCGGCGCCGGCGGGTCCGCGAACCATCCCCTTCGGATCGACGAGTGGACGGCGTGATACCACTCCTCCCAGATCGGCTCGGCGAACGCAGAGGCGAGCGGCCCGTAGGAGGCGTCCGCCACCAGGGCCCAGGGAGACCACTCCGGGTGAACCGTCGCGAGAGGCCGCTGAACGCGTTCCCGGGCCCACCTCTCGGTCCGGCGTTCATCGATCCCACCCGTAGGGGACCTCCAGAGGGGCGTCGCTCGACCGAAGAGGAACCATGGGGTGGCCCGGGCCCGTTCGCCGCCCGGGGGGGCCGCGCGGAACCAGGTCGAGATCCGAAGGACGTTCGGTCCGATCCAGAACCACCGGGGGAGCGGGGAAAGGAAGAAGGGGGAGATCTCCCAGCATCGGCCACCGGCCTCCCCATACAGAAAGTCAGGACCGCTCGGAGAGGCGGATCCGTCGCCGTTCGGGGGCGGAGCGCCGGACCACTCGGACCGGCCCGCCATCGCGCGCCTCGCGGTCGCCGGGATGCGCACCGGAGCGATCGTCGGCAACCTCGCCTGCACCTCCGCCGAGAACGATTCGCCGAAGGACCGGCTCATTGGAAGGGCTCCCGGCACCGGCATCCGAACGGCGAGGTCGTCTAAGAGCGCGCCGGTGCGTCCTCCTTAAATACTAGTTTAAATACTATATATACCGTGATGACGCGAATCCGAATCGAGAACGTGGTGGCCTCTACGTCGCTAGGCTCCGAGCTCGACCTCCAGTCGATCGCGCTCTCGCTGCCCGGGGCGGAGTACGAGCCGGACCGGTTCCCCGGCCTCATCTATCGGCTCCCCGAGCCGAAGACCGCGGTCCTCCTCTTTCACTCGGGGAAGGTCGTCTGCACGGGGGGAAAGAGCTGGAACGAAGTGGAAGAATCGATCCGGACGGTCTCGCGACTGATCCGCCAGACGGGCCAGAAGGTCGTGAAGCAGCCAACGATCACCATCCAGAACATCGTCGCCACCTCCGATCTCGGGGGCGACCTCAACCTCAACTCGATCGCGGTCACCCTGGGCCTGGATCACGTCGAGTACGAGCCGGAGCAGTTCCCGGGACTAGTATGTCGATTGGACGAACCCCGCGTCGTGATCCTCCTCTTCGGGAGCGGGAAGCTCGTCTGCACGGGCGCCCGTCGGCCTGCGGACGTGGCGCTAGCGGTCCAGAAGATCACGAAGGAGCTCCAACAGGGCGGGCTGCTCGACCCGGAGCGCACGCGCGAGCCCGCGCCACCGGGCCGGGTCAAGCGGAAGGGCTCGGCGCCCGGGACGGCGCCACCCGCCGGCGCTCCCGATCCCTCCGCTGCGGACTCGGTTTCCGGCGGGATCGCGCCCGTAATCGCGTAGCGCCCGCCCCCCGGTCACGGATCGGTTCGGTCCTTCGCACCGGGTGGAGGGCCGCCCGATCTAGTGGATTCCCTCGGACCGTGTCCGAGGGCTCCATCCTGACCCGATCCGACCATATCCTCCAGCGTGCAAAGGCACGCACTTCGTCGGACCGTCGAAGTCGGTGAGGTTAGAGCGGCCGGGCCGGAGAGGCACAGTTCTCCATCAGGATCGAGGGCCCCGACGACGTTTCGGCGGCGGTCCGGCCGGGCGGAGGACTTGAGCCGCGCTGGGAGGGCTTCCGTTGCCTTCGGGTCGGAACTCGTCCTCTTTCGACGGAAGATGCCACCGGCCGAGTGACCCAAGGCCCGTTCACTGGGTGGCGCGGAGCCCCGCTCGTTCGGCCTCCTGCTTCACGAGGCCAAGCCGGTCATCCAGCCGTTCCTCCACGCCGAATCGCTTCGCGATCCGGCGGACGTCCTTGGTCAAGTCCCAAGGCGCCCCGGCACGCAGGTCGCGAAGTATCTTCTGCACCTGCACCAACCAGGCGTCCCCCTCGATCACGAGGCGCATGTACCATACCACCGCGACCTTGGCCACGACCCCCTCTGGGGTTCTGCGCGATCCGGACCGGCGAACGAAGTCAAAGAACTCGTCCCCACTCCGGTTCCCGCTGAACGCCTCGGGGTTCAGGAGGTCGAATCGGACCACGGTGTGGCCTACCAAGAAGTGCCCCCCGGCCATTTCTCCCCCCTCGCGCGACATCGAGACGACGGATGGATCATGGTCGAGTTCGTCCACGGCGCGGGCATACTCGCGGGCCATGAGCAATACGTCGATGTCGACGGATTCCGACGGATAGACCTCGGCGACAGCGGCCCCCCCGACGATCACGAAGTGAATCCCTCGCCTCGTCAGGACGGCGGCGAACCCACGGACGTGGCGTCGGTTCACAGTCGACCCTGGACCCAGGCATTTCGGTCCTGGCGGGCGAGGTGGCTCTCCGGGAGTGAGACCCCAACCCTGGGCAACGCCGGAACAATCGATTGCAGGTGGACCTTGGTCGCGGCTTCCTCGAGATTCTCTTGCAGAATCCGCTTCAGCAACCGTTGGGGATCGAGGAATACCCGATGTCGGACCGCCAGCGCCCGAGCGAGGAGCGGGTCGCGCCCGAGCAACACGACCACGAGGTCCTCCAGACGTGGGGAGCGAGCGGCCTCGGTGGATTCCAGAGCGACCACCGTGAGCTCGGTGTCGATCACACTCGCGACCTCCCGTGCCGCCACGACGATTCCCCCTGTTCCTTGAGGGAACCCCCAAGCGGCGGTCACTTCGGGCCCCAGAAAATGGAGAGGCAATCCAGCCTTCCTCGCGCATTCCACGTCAAACCGATCTTGAATTCGGACCCGAAAACGGGTGGGCGGGCGATGGGCCAATCGAGGTTGCGGCACGAGAAGGCGATCTGGGAGGTCGCGATCCAGTCGGTCATGGGTCAGCACGGTGGTGACCTTCATGCAACACACGAATTGTAACTAAGTATATATACTTAAATTCCTGGAACGTCGCTTGACGTCTTGGCAAAGTCTGGAGGGAGCCCCTGGCCGGGGTCACGAGTTTGAGAGGGCCTGCGATCGTCCGCCCTCTGGCGTCCATTGGCGACGGGGCCCTCTTTACGCAGGGGACCGCCTGAAGCCGGGCGACGGATGGCGGGATACTCGGGCACGCCGCTCCAGGAGAAACTCGGCCTCGAACCGGGGCTGCGCGTGTACTTGGTGAACACCCCCCCCGGAATTCGCTCCCGGCTGCGGAAACCCCTCGGGAAATGCCACCTCGAGTTCGATGGACCCGGGTGACCGATCTTGCCCTTGTCTTCGGGACTTCTCGTGCCATGCTCGCCGAGGAGGGTCGTAGGATTTCTGAGGTA
>JASHSI010000094.1 GCA_030040915.1 Thermoplasmata archaeon
TACAACCACGACGGCTACGGCGACCGCGAGGACGGCTCGCCCTACTCGGAGTGGGGACGCGGCCGAGCCTGGCCGCTGCTCACCGGCGAACGGGGACACTTCGAGCTCGCGTCCGGTCGAGACCCGGCCCCGTACCTCCGGGCCCTGGAGCGCTTCGCCACGCCCACCGGGCTGCTGCCCGAGCAGGTGTGGGACCAGGCCGACCGGCCCGACCTCCATCTCCACCTCGGCCGCCCGACGACGGCCGCGATGCCGCTCGTCTGGGCGCACGCCGAGTACCTCGAGCTCCTCCGATCGGTCGCCGATGGCCGGGTGTTCGTCTGTCTCGGCGACGTGGAGGCCCGCTACGCGCGACGACCTCGGGGCCCGCCGCGGCTCGAATTGTGGAAGCCGCACCACCGTCCCACCCACGTGGCCGCCGGGCCGCTGCTGCGAATCCAGGCCCCGGAGCCGTTCCGTCTCCATTGGACCGACGACCGATGGGGAACGACCCGCGACGTCGAGTCGACCTCCACGGGGCTCGGCCTCCACTATGCGGAGATCTCTACGATTGATCGTCCCGGGAGGACCCTTACCTTCACGTTCTATTGGACGGATCGGATGACATGGGAGGGCCAGGATTATTCGGTGCAGGTCGACATGACTTCGGGACCCGTCCGTGGTTCGCCGCCCCCTCGGTAACCCTCCCCGCTCGGACGTTCGCTCGTGGGCCGAACTCCGACCTTAAGAATCGCAATCGCTTCGCATCAGAACGGTGGTTCTTGTGAGTCCGAGAACCCGCGTCGGCACGATCCATGGTTCGGCCCACCCACTGGCGCTGGGTTCGACGATCGTGGCAGGCTGGCTCCTGCTCGGTTCCGTGGCGGTGGGGCCGCCCCGAGTTGACCAGCACTCCGTGGCCGGTGGGCCGACCTCGATCCCGTTCTTGAGCCCAACTCACCTTCGCGGGCCGGTCGGCGTCCCAGCGAGCGCCCAGCCTCTCGCACCCCCCGTAGGTCCCGCCGGACCCCTTCCTCCGTCGCCCATCTTGGCGAACGCGCCGAAGCTCCTGGGGATCGTCAACGTAAGTTCCCCCAATGGGATCGCCTCCGACGGGCGCGGGCAGATCTTCATCGACAACGCCAGCTATGCCAACACCGTCGAGGTCGTTTCCGATTCAACCTACCAGGTCGAGGAGAGCCTGCACGTTGGGAGCGGCCCGGCCTCCGTCGCGTACGATCCCGTCGACGGAGACATCTTTGTCCTGAATGCGGGCTCGAGCAATCTTTCCGTGATTTCCGCGTCGAGCCTTCGGACGGTCCGCAATGTATCCGTGCCGGGGATGGGGTCCGGGAGTTACGAATCGATCGCCGTGGACAACACTTCGGGAGTGGTCTTCGTGGACGACTACAGCTCCAGCAACGTGAGCATGATCTCTCCAAGCAGTTACTCGGTGCTGTCTACGGACTACTTCGGGGGGTCCGTTTACCCCACGGCGCTGGCGTACGACTACGCCCGGAACGAGACGTTCGTGGCCTCCGCGCCCTCGACCAACCTAACGATCCTCTCTGGACCGAGATACGACCAGCAAACGCAAGTACCGATCGGGGCCCAGCCCATCAGTCTCGCCTACGACCCGCAGCTCTCGGCGATGATCGTCGGGACCCTTCGGGGAGAGGTCTGCGTCGTGTCGGACGTGTCGAATGCGGTGGTATCCAGGTTTAACGTGAGCAACTTCACCGACGCCCTCATTTACGACCCGGGAACTCGCGAGTTGGTCGCGACGGCTGCGGCCAGCGAGAGCACCCCCGGGGAGGTCGTGTTCCTATCGCCGGCGAACGGAACTGTGCTTGCCACCGTGTCGGTAAGCACGTATCCAGATCAACTGGCGTATGACAATGCGAGCGATTCGATCTGGGTCGGAAGCATTTATGCGAGCCAAGTGGAGGCGGTCTCCGACGGTTCGCCCGAGTACGCCGTGACCTTCGAGTCGGTTGATCTTCCGATCGGAATCCCTTGGTCGGTCACACTGGGCAGGGTAGTTCAGACAGCTCGAGGTTCGCAGACCATCTTTGCCGTGGTCAACGGGACCTACGACTTCACGCTGGCCCCGATCGAATACTGGAAAGCCGCCCCTTTCAACGGAACCATAATCGTCGAGGGATCGTCCGTGAGCCGCACCATCGATTGGACCCGGACCGCGTGGGCGGTCATGTTCTTCAGTTCCGGATTGCCCACCGGCCAAGCATGGTACGTCCTCTTGAACGGGAGCCTGAACCGAAGTACCGGGAATTCGATGAACTTCGAGGAGGGCAACGGCTCCTATTCGTACATGGTGACGCCGGCAACTCCGGGCTGGAACAGCAATCGCAGTCAGGGTATCCTCCTCGTCGCCGGGGGACCGGTCAACATTAGCCTCGGCTGGAGTCGGGCCACCTACCTGGTGACCTTCGAGGAGGTGGGACTTCCTGCGGAAGCGAACTGGTCGGTTCTGGTTGGCGGCGTCTCATTATCCTCCGACAACAGCACCATCGACGTCTACGAGCCCAATGGAACTACGACCTACGAGATTGCGGCGCGCCCCGGCTGGATTCCGGCCGATTACTCCGGAAGCGTCCTCGTCCAAGGCCGACCGGTCGCCGTGACCATCCCTTGGTCGGCGGCGACGGTCGTCCTAACCATTCAGGCGGACGGGCTGCCGAGCGGGACGGGGTGGTCGGCCAGCCTGGGAGGAAAGACGGTGGCGACCTCGTCGTCCAGCTTGCAGTTCACGTTGGCGAACGGGACGTACGATCTCATCGTCCATGCGCCCTCAGGCTACACCGCTTCGCCGACCAACGCCACGATCATGGTCGTGGGGCAACCGAAGGCGCTGACGGTCGATTTCACGGTCGCCCCGACTCCGCTTCCTCAGCAGTCGAGGCCGAGCACCTTCCTGGGCCTGCCGTTGCTGACGGGAGCGGTTAGCCTCGGAGCCATCCTTGCCCTTGTCGTGGCGGGTTTCGCGGTTGCGTTCTACCGTGTGCGTCGCCCTTGGCCTCCCGGATCGCGAGAAGCCACATCGGACGGGGTCGAGGGATCGAGTGCGCCTCCGAATCAGTCTGCCCCTTCCGCCGTTCAACCCGCCAGCGGAGTTCCGGAGTACCCACCGCGATGAAGTTCCGCCCGATAATCACAGTTGACCGGGCCGTGTTTCCGGGGCCGGGCAGGAACCCCGCATCTCCAGGGTAAGTGCGCTCTCAGAAGCACGACGCGTACCTAGCCGGATCGGTGTCGCCCGAGGAGGCCGGAGATCGGTTGGCCGCGCATCGTGGCGGGCCGCGGGACGCGCAGGATCTCAAGGATCGTGGGGGCGACGTCGCGAATGTGGTTCGGGGAGATCGGACCACGGGCTTGGACCCCTGGGCCGGAAGCGGCGAGCAGTCCGTCCCATGAATGGACCGAATCGTCCGGGCCGGTGTCGTTTTCCGGAAGGAATAGACCCGAATGGCCCACGGTGCCGGCCGATCTCCACCTCAGGTCATCGAAATAGGCGAAGAGGTCCGGCGCGAGCCCCCGCACCTCGTCAAACACTTCTCTAGGCCACGCGAACTCCACCTCCAGGCGCCTTCCATCGGGGGTCCGGACGGCTCGGAGGCGCTCACAGACCTCCTCGAGCAGGGCCGGCACGCCCTCCGGGGCCACAATCCCCTGGGGTTCGCGATCCTGGACGTTCACGTTCAGGCGGGCGTAGTACCCGCCCGCTCCCCACACACGGGTCTTCGACCAGTCGACGCCGGCCTCCTCGAGGGGGGTCCCGGCGCTCGCCCCCTTCCGCAGGGTGAGGTAGCCCTCCCGGGCCAGCCACTCGTTGATGCAGAAACACCCGGCCATCGCTTGACTCCCATGGTCCGAGACGACGAACACGGTCACGTCGTCGTCCACTAGGTCGAGGAACGCGCCGACCTCCTTGTCGAGGAGAGCGTAGAAGCGGTCGGCGACTTGGGCGAAGCGGGGATCCGGATCGTGCTGCGGGTGGTGGGGATCGAAGTACTTCCAGAACGCATGGTGGAGTCGATCGGTCCCGATCTCGTGGATCGCGAAGAAATCCCATGCTTCCTTCTTCCAGAGGTGGCGGGCCAACTTCCAGCGCTTCCGGACCATGTCGAGGAGGTCCTCAGCGACCCGGTCCCGCTCCGAGGAGCGGAACGTCACGTCGAACACGTACCCGTCGGCGACCTGCTCGAGTTCAGGGACGATCGCCCTAGGGGTCGCGAAGTCGGTCGCCCCGGGAGGGGTGAGAAGGTCAGAGACCGCGATCCCATTGACCACAGGAGGGGGGTAGCCTGGCGGAACTCCGATGATTGCTACTCGACGCCCGGCTCTCGAAAGGATCTCCCAAACGGTAGGGTACGGCAGCGACATGGGGGTCGGCGCCACCGTATCGAAGTACGTCCCGGGGCGGCGGTTCCGGAAGCCGTAGAGCCCGAGCGAGCCGGCGTCCATGCCCGTGAACATCACCGCCCATGCGGGCACCGTGATCGGGGGGTCGCAGCTCTTCAGGACCCCGCAAGCCCCGCGGGACAGCCGGTCATTGAGGCGGGGGAGCACGTCACGGAACCGTCGAAGCAGAATGTCCGGGGAGACTCCGTCGAGGCCGATCACGAGCACCCGGGGTCGGGAGGGCATGCCTCGACCGACCCCAACGACTGCATATCCCCTTCCCCCTCTGGGTGCATCGATTCGCTCGCACGGAGCGGGACGGATCCGACCGAGGGCTTTAAGTCAACATATACATAGCCATATGCATGTCGTCGCGGAACATCGCAGTGCGCAAGGACGTGTACGACGCCCTCCGACAGGAACGGCGCCCGAACGAGAGCTTCACCCGGGTGCTGTCGCGCCTCCTCCACCAGAGGGGGCCGCTCGACGAGCTCGCCGGCTCCTGGCCGTCGGCCCCGTACCGACAGGACCGCTCGACGTGGCGACGACTTCGTGGGATCGATTCTCCCCGAGGAGGACGCCCGTGAAGGGCCTCGACACCCCGGTGCTGATCAAGCTCCTCCGGGGGGATCCGAAGGTCGTCGCTCACCTCAAGAAGGTCCGCGCGGAAGAGCTCTGCACGACAGCGATCAACCTCTTCGAGCTCGAGATGGTGGCCCGGAACGGGCCCCGAAACGGGCGGGAGAAGCGTCTGGCCGCGGTCGAGCGTCTTCGACGGAAGCTGACGGTTCTGGCCGTCGACGAGGGGGCCTCTCGCGCCGCGGCTCTCGCTTCCTCGACCGCATCCGGCTCGAGTTGGTCAGGGTTGACCGCGTTGATCGTCGGGGCGCTCCTCTCAGGAGGTTGCAAGGAGTGGTGGACAGTCCGCGAGGCCAACTTTCCCACCCTCGCTAGCCTCAAGGTGACCATTTTCGGTTGATGAGGATGTCAGAATGCCAAGTTACGCACCTAGCATAATTAAATAGTGCATATGCCCTACATTTCCGTCGAGGAAGCATCCGTGGTCCCCCGGAGCGACGCGGACCCGGCGACCTGCCAAGGGGGGGCGGGGAGAGGTTCTGGCGCCTGCTCTCACTCAAGCAGAACTCAGTAAGTTAAGATGCGTTACTCAAATTCCCAAGTATCGTTGAATCCCCGGTTCATGGGGCCGATTTCGGGCGTATAACTCGAATTATACGTCTTTGAGGCGGGATGAGCCAGAAAATGCCCCCGCACCCCCCTTTCGAGCCACGTCCGAGCGATTGGTCGACTCGAACTTAGAATGTCTGCCACCCCCCCCTCTTGGAGCGACCAGCTGCGCACGACGGGGGCTTGCCGCCATTCTGTGGCAGCCCGGCGGCTAAACCAGACGAGGGTTGGCGCGTAAGTGATCTCCCTCAACCGGCAAGATCCACGAGGGGCTCGTCATCAGGAGGCCCTCTTGGGAGGGTGCGCTTGCTTCCCCTGACACGGGGCCCACACGGCCGGGTTGTCGACGTCCTTCCTCGACGCCGATCCCGCAGACCGTCATCCTCTGAGCGCAGGTGGGGTCCCCCAGCCCGGTGACGGGTCAGGCACTGGGAGATACACCCAACATATGAGCATTCATATGTAGTATCGAGGGGCCCTTGTCCCGAACGCACTGGCTCCACGAACGCGCTCGGCATCCGAGTTCGGGATGGAGTGACCCGGTTGAGAGGGCTGTTGGACCGCAGTCGCATACCGGACGCTAGGGGCCCGCTTTCGGCAGGAAGGGACGGATAGGGGATATAGGGTGGCCATGGTACACGACTCTCGGAGACCAGGCGCTCCGAGGAGACCGGCCATGTTGTCCACAACCGGAAAAAAGATCTGGATGGATGGGAAGCTCGTCGACTTCGCCGACGCCCACGTGCACGTCCTCTCGCACTCGCTTCACTACGGGATCGCCGTGTTCGAGGGGATCCGCGCGTATCCGACAGCCCGGGGGAGCGCGATCTTCCGCCTGGAGGATCATGTGCGACGCCTTGTGAGTTCGGCGCGCATCTACCAAATGCCCTGCCCGTACACCGAGCCCGAGATATCCCAGGCGATCATCGAGACGCAGGCTGCGAACGAGGTGGTCCCCGCCTACCTCCGCCCGATCCTATACCGTGGCGAGCCGGCTCTCGGGGTAAAGAACCAGAAGGGCAAGGTCTCGCTCGCCATCGGCTCGATCCCCGCGAGAAAGTACCTCGGGGCCAACTCCGACTCGGGGGTCCGGGCCAAGATCTCCCCGTTCCGCAAGCCCCGGTCGGATGCCATCCCCTCGTTCGCGAAGGCCGCGGGCAACTACCTCAACAGCTACCTAGCGGGCGTCGATGCTGCCCAGGACGGGTACGAGGAGGCCGTCCTGCTCGATCAGGAGGGGTTCATCGCCGAGGGAACGGGGGAGAACATCTTCCTAGTCCGTGACGGCCGACTTTACACCCCCGGCCTCGAGGCCGACATCCTCCTCGGAGTGACCCGGGAGTCCGTGAAGCAGATCGCGACCGACCTCGGCTTCCCAGTCATCGAGAAGCCGTTGTCCGTGAACGAGCTGCTCACGGCGGACGAGGTGTTCTTCTCGGGGACCTACGCAGAGATTGCCCCGGTCCGGGAGATCGGGCACACCCAGGTGGGGACCCGCTGCCCAGGGGCGATCACCCGCCAGATCATGGACGTCTTCTATCGGACGGTGAAGGGCGAGGAGCCGAAGTACGCTTCCTGGCTGACCCCCGTGCCAACCGTCCCGGCCCCGGTCCCACGGGCGGGTCGTCGGTAGGCGCCAAGGATCGAGGTCGCCCGCGGGGATGGAACGACCGCCTCGGGCGACGAGCATTCCGAAGGCCGCCCACGACACGCCGACAGGCGCCCAGATCACGACGGTACTGTTCGACCTCGACGACACGCTCTTCGACCACACGGGAGCGTTGTCGTCCGGGATACGGACCCTTCGCACCGAGGAGGAGGGTCTCCTCTTGACCCGGTCTGCCGAGGAGATCATCGAGCGGTACGCGCATCTGGTCGATACGATCCGGCCGGGCTCCTCCCCGGAACTACGGTCCCACGCCGAGGCGCGGCCGTATCGCTTCCAGCAGCTCCATCGATGGCTCGGCGGGTCCGGGGACCCGGCGATCGCCGAACGCTGGTCGTCCTGCTATCGGGCGAGCTACATCGCGGCGTGGCGCCCGGTACCGGGCGCACCCCAGTTGGTCGAACGGATTCGCCGACGAGGCCGGATCGGGATAGTGACCAGCGTCGAGGCGTCCGAACAATCGGAGAAACTGAGGGTCCTCGGACTGGACCGCTACGTGGATGTCCTGGTGACCCCCGAGATGGGGTTCGACAAGCCGGATCCGGCGATGTTCGCCTGGGCCCTCCGTGAGCTCGAGTCGACCCCGGACCGATCGGTGATGGTCGGGGACAGCTGGAAGAACGATGTCCTCGGGGCCCGGGGCGCCGGAATCTCCGCGGTATGGTTCCGTCGGCGCGGGAACCGTCCGAACGGATTCCCCGAAGTCCGGGAACTTGATTCGTTCGAGCCGCTGACGGCCGCCGAGTCGACCATCCTAGACTGGTCTCGGCGGGCGTAGGGACCGACCCTCCCGACCGCATCGAACGCGGGCCCAACCCGCGGCGGTCCGCCGCCCCCATCGGTCCGTCTCGATCGGACCCACCGTGGAGCTTGCCGACGACGACTCGCCCGTTCCGAGCTGCCGAGCGAAAAAAGGTAATGACGCACGACAGGCTCCTACAGTTCAACGATGCCCAAGTGGGGCCGGCCGATCCTGGCCTAATCTCTCTCCCTCATCGCCGGAGTCCCGATCATCGTCGACGGATTGGCGGTCGGGGTGTTCGCTAGCCTGATCGTGGGTCTCGGGCCGACCTACTCGGCCGCCGGGGGCGCGTTCGCTGCTTTCAGATTGCTCGGGAGCTTTTTCGGGCTCCTGATGCTCGGCTTCGCGATCGCCCTCTACGTGCACCCCAAGGGCCACGTCGGCTGCGGGCTCGCGATCCTGCTCTGTGTCTATCCCCTTGAGCCTAGCGGGGGGCGGCGGCTTCCTCTTTGGGGTCGTTTTCGGCGGCTTAGGGGGGTTCGCCGCGATCCTCTTCGACGCCACAAATTGGAAGACCGGATCCCGAGTGGTCGAGCAGGTCGCTGTCCGCCCATGCCCTCGATATGGCGCAATGGTTCCGATCTCCGAACCGGCGTGCGACCACTGCAGGACCCGACTTGACCCGGCCGTCCGGCCGGTGACCGCGGAGGGTGCCCCGGCCTCCCCGCCGGCGATGGCCCCGGGCGCGACGATCGCGACCATTCGGTGCAGCAATTGCGGCGCCCGGCAGCCGCTCGACCGAACGTTCTGCGCCTCGTGCGGGGAGATCACCTGAGCGCGGGCCGTGCCTTCGGTCCAGCGACCTCTACCCGGTCGGCGACCCTACGGTCGGGCTCGAAGTGGCGAGTTCACCCCTCGGGACGCTCGGGCCAAGTCGACCCCCGGACCTCGGGCAGCGGACCAACGATGTGTTACCGAGGGTTTCTTGAGGGGCTCGGCATGACCTCCCGACATGTCGGAGCTGACGGAGCTCGACGATCTCTTGGCCCGCCTGCTCCGCCGGATCGAGCCGCGCACCCGCTACGCCGAGGTGATGGCGCAGGTGAGCAGCGGGGAGAGCATCCGCCATGATCGAAGCTCCACGGTCGTCCAGCCGGGGGCCGAGATTCGCGGGGCGGTCTTCCGGGCCTGGGGGCCCCGTGGGTGGTGCGAGGTCGGGGGGAGCCAGCTCGACCCGGACGCGCTCGAGGGGTACGCGACCACGCTCCTCGATCGACTGGGCTACGGTGGCGGGGCCGCCGACCCCCCTGGAGTTGCCGCCACGACCCGGGGAGAGGCCGCCACGAAGAGCTCGCGCCCGATCGACGAGATGACCCTCTCGGACCGCCTCGACCGGGCGAAGAGCTGGTACGCCTGGGCCACGGAGGTTCCCGGCGTCAAGAACGCGTTCGTCTCGCTCGACTGCCGCTCGGAATCGCGATTGTTCTGCTCGACGGCCGGCGCGCGGACCCTGCAAACGGTCGACCGGATCCGCGGGTCGGTGGTCGCCCTCGCGGTCGAGCAGGGCAAGGTCGAGTACGACTACACAGGGAGCGGCGGGACCGGCGGGGCTGAGCAGCTCGACGGGGTCACGCCGGAACGGGTCGCCCACGTGGCCCGGGAGGCCGTCGAGCTCCTCCAAGCGCCCGAGGCGCCGTCCGGGAAGCAACGGGTCCTCCTCGACCCAAGCGCGGCCGGTACGTTCGCCCACGAGTCGTTCGGGCACGGGGCCGAAGCGGACCAGATGGTGCGGATGCGCTCCTACTTGGCCCCCCTCCTGGGGACCGAGGTCGGACCTCCGGAAGTGACGATCGTCGACGATGGTTCCTACGCAGGCGGATGGGGGTCGATCTATTTCGACGACGAGGGCCACCGGTCCGGGCGGACCGTCCTCGTCGACCGCGGTCACTTCGCCTCGGCCCTCCAGGACCGGGAAGCGGCGGCCCTTCTGGGGCGGCCCGCCACCGGGAACACGCGGCGGGCCGACTGCCTGAGCCGGCCGTTCGTGCGAATGACGAACACCTTCGTCGAGCCCGGCAAGATGACGTTCGAGGAGATGGTGCGCGAGATGGGCGAGGGGGTCGTCCTCGAGTCGTGCACGAGCGGCGTCGAGGACCCTCTCGGCGGCCAGATGCAGATCAAGGTGAAGAAGGGTCACCGGGTCCGGGGCGGGGAGATTGTCGGGATCCTCCCCTCGATGGCTCTCTCCGGGAAGGTCCTCGAGTTCCTCCGAGCGATCCGGGGCGTCGGACCGGCCGAGGATTTCCGCATGAGTCCGGGGTTCTGCGGGAAGGGGCACACCGACCTCCTGCCTGCGGGGACCGGCGGCTCCTACCTGCTCTCGGAAGCGACCGTGGGGCCGGCGTGAGCGCCTCCCCCGACGCCGCCGAGACCGCGCTGCGCGTCGCCGACCAGCTCAAGGGGGGCGACGGCCCCTGGGATGTCTTCGGCGAGTCGATACGGCGCTACGAGCTCCACCTGAACGGGGACCGGGTTGAGATGCTCCGGGGTCCGATCACCGTCGAGGGGTTCGGCTACCGGGAGATCCGGCCGAGCGGCGACGGGGTCCGGATCGGGTTCGCTGCCTCGTGCGATCTCACCGAGCGGGGGATCGCCCGCGCGGTCCAAGCGGCCACCCGGGCCGGCGAGTACGCCTCCTTCCCGGCGAAGGGGGTCGAGCTCCCGTACGAGCTCCCGCGGGGGCTGAACGTCGAGACCGTGGACCCGTCCCTCTGGGGCCGTCCCGCCGAGTCGATAGAGGCGTACGTCTCGGCCCTGCTGGCGCCGTTCTCGGGCCGGCCCGACCCGGTCCCGAGCTTCGGCTCGGTCCGGGTCACCCTCTCGGAGACCACCCTCGCGAACTCCGCCGGCGCGTTCGGTCGGTACCCCCGGACGACGGCCGACCTCGAGTTCGCGATCCGGGCGAGCGGTGGCCCCGAAGGAGCCCCCGCCGGCGAATACTGGGTCGACCGTCGCTCGACGCGCCTCGACCCGGCGAGGATCGGCGCCGAGGCGAGCGCCTGGGCCGAGAAGGCGAAGGACGCCCGTCGGGCCGCTCCGGCCCGTTCCGGCTCGGTCCCCGTCGTCCTCCCGCCGGAGGTCCTCGCCGACATCCTCCCGACCACCCTCGGGTTCCGGTTCTCCGCCTCCGCCACGCTCCGGGGGATGAGCCTGCCCGTCGGGGAGCTCCTCGGCCACCCCTCCCTCACGCTGCGCGACGATGGCCTCCTGCCGTTCGGCCTCGCCTCCGCGCCCTGGGACGACGAGGGAACCCCCCGGGCCTGCCGGACCCTGCTCGAGGCCGGGCGGGCCGCGGAGCCGAACGCCGACCTCCTGCACGGCAACGCGACCGGCCGGGCGTCCACGGGGAGTGCCCGCCGGGACACGCCGATGGCGAAGCCGTGGTACCGCTTCCCCCTCGCCCCCTCGGTCCAGCCGTCGACCATCGTGCTCGCCCCCGGGGGCGCGGGGAGCGATGCCGAGCTCCTCGAAAGCATCGGCGAGGGCGTCTGGATCGAGCAGCTCGGGCAGGCCTTCCCGGACGGGGTCTCGACGGCGTTCGGCGGGGAGATCCGATTGGGGTACGCCATCCGGGGCGGCCGGCTCGCCGAGCCGATCCGCGGCGGGACGGTCGGGGGGGTCGCTCTCGCGGGGCCGGGCCAGCCCTCGCTCCTCGCCTCGATGGAGCTCATCGGACGTGAACCGAGGCTCGTGGAGGGGCTCCAGGCCCCGACCGTCGGGATCCGGCCCCTCTCGATCTCCGGGCCCTAGCCCGACGGTCCCGACGACCGGGTCACTTCAGGCGGACGAGGATCGTCGCGCAGTGGGGGCAGCGGTCGCCGGCGAGGTTCGCCGAGTAGGTACCCTGGTAGCCCGTCGGGACGAGGACCTCCAGGCCCGTCGGACGCAGGCGCCGGTCCGCTGGCTCTCGGGCCCAGAACAGCCCCGAACCGTTCGTCGTGGCGATGAACCCCGGCTCGAGCGCGCCGCCGCAGTTGGAGCATTTCCCGTTCGCCATGGGGCGTTCTGATCGCCCCCGACCGAGGGAAGGGTATGTCTCGTTTGCGGCCCCCGTGGCCTCCAAGAAGTAGCCCGGCGACATGGAGCCCGCCGCGGGAGTCGCGGGGCTAGGTCCTCGCCGGGGCCGGGTTCCCCGACGAGGACCTTGGGTCAGTGGAAACGCGCCGCGCGGGCGCGTGGGACGAAGGGATCCGGCGGCTGGCGCCGGAACGCCCGAGCACCGGCTCCGTCGGCGCGAGCCACGACGGCCAGCTCGGGGCCTCGTTGTCCGGTAGGCGATCGACGGAGATCCAGAACGCCTCCCCGCGGGGACGATCGAGCCACCGAGGGGCCACGGTCAATCCGCTCGAGTCCGGTCGGACCATCGCTTGCCTCGACCTTCCTACGCGACGGCGACCGACCAGCGTGCGGAGCGCCCGATCGGGCCCTGGGACTCAGGGGAGAGCACCGGGACGGCCGGAGGGAGGTAGCGGGCCGGCGGCGCAGGGGGGATCGAACTCCGCGAGGCCACCGGGGGCGGCGCGATGCCGTCGATCACGAGGCGGCGGACGAGCCGGCCCGGGTGGGCACGCCGGCAGACCGGGCAGGTCGCCGATCCCGGCGCCCCGTGGATCACGCGACTCCCCGTGGGGGCGCTCGCCCAGTGGGCGTTCACGCCGACGTGCGGGGCGATCGTCCAGGGGTTGCGCACCGGGGCATCGATGGCCATCATGGCTGCTCCTCCGAATAGACCGGGATCGTCCAGGGGATCCCGTGAGAGGCTCCCCGTCGGACGCGCGGGCTCGTGATAGCGGACGCCACGTCGCTGCGGGCGGCCGGGACGGCGGCGTCCGTCGCGAGGGACGGATCGCGGATCCCCGACGGAAGGTAGCGGAGCAGTCGGCTCTCGTGGACCTTGCCACACGCCGGGCAGACCTCCGATTGGATCAGCATCGTGCCGATCCCACCGAGTTTTCGGCTCTCGGGGTTCTTGCGCGTCATCGAAGGGTCAATTTTCCCGTTTTAGTATTTGAAGACTTACCATTATTTTGTACAAAATAAGAATAAGTAGACGGGCCCCCCTCGTCGGAATGTGCCGGTCAAGACCTACGTCCTGACCGAGATCCTCGATTACGTCGGCACCCACGCGGCGCCGGGGGCCGCGTTCGGGATCTCCCAGTCCGAGCTCGCCCAGTCGCTCGGCTACCATCCGTGCTCCATGTCCCGCCCGCTGACCGAGCTCGTAGAGCAGGGCCAACTCGCGGTCCACCGAGGGGTCGTGCGGGGAGGCCAGCGCAAGCAGTTCGTCTACGAGATGACGGCCCGCGGGCAGGAACTCCTCCGCAAGGAGTCCCGTTACGTCCCGATGCTCCCCACGGAGCTCCCGGTCCCCCCACGTCCGTTCCTCGGACGGAAGGAGGAGCTCCGCCAGCTCGCGGTGTACGCAGACGACCCCGAGGCGCTCAGCTGGATCGACGGGGCCCCCGGGATGGGGAAGACCGCGCTCGTCGCCCAGCACATCTGGCGCTTGAAGCGGGGGCGGGTGCCGTTCTGGTTCTCGGCCCGCTCCGGCTCCTCGCCGCGGCACTTCCTCGAGGCGATCGCGCACGCGCTCGCGCCGGTCGGCGCGGCGCAGCTCGCCTACTACGCGGGGGCGCAACGCGCCCCGAAGGGGCGCGAGGTGGCGAACCTCGTCCTGCGGGCGCTCGGGGACCACCACCTCCTGGGGGTGCTCGACGACGTCCACCTCTGCGGCCCGGACCTCCGCCAGTTCCTCACCGAGTTCCTGCCGCCGCTCCTCGCCGAGCGGCGGG
>JASHSI010000095.1 GCA_030040915.1 Thermoplasmata archaeon
ACCTGCGGTCGATCTGGGCCCTGCCGGAACGGGAGCGGTTCCGTAGCCGGGGCGCCTCGTTCCCGTCCGTGGTGGACATCTACATGCACATCCTCGACGCGTACCGGTACTGGTTCCTGAGGGTGTACTCGGGGACACCGTTCGAGGAGTACCCGCTCGGGGTTCACTACACCCGGGCGGAGGCCGCCCGGGAGACCGCCCAGGTCGACCGACAGGTCTCGGGAGTGCTCCGAAAGCTACGCCCCGACGGCCTCTCGCGCCGGCTCACGCTACCGGGCGGGAAGGAGCGCCTCTCGGTGCGAACGATGCTGGTCCGCATGATCGAGGAGGAGCTCCAGCACAAGGGCGAGCTGAACGCCCTCCTCTGGCAGCTCGACGTCGAGGCACCGGTCGTCGGGTTCGACGAGTAGCCGCGTGGGGTCGCCGTGCGAGCGCGCGCTGCGGGGCGGCGGCGGTTCGGGGGACCCCGGCGGCGGACCGCCCCGCGCCGGAGCTGGCCGGAGTACGAGGCGGAGGTCGTGGACCGGGTCCGGGAGATTCCGTACGGAGCCGTCTCCACCTACGGGGACATCGACCCGTGCGCGCCCCGCCGGGTCGGCTTCGTCCTGGCCACGACGCGGGTCGAGATCCCGTGGCACCGGGTGGTGCGCTCGGACGGGACGGTCGCGATGGGCGACCGTCAGCTGGCGCTGCTACGCCGGGAGGGGGTCCCGATCGCCGGTCACCGGGTCGACCTTCGGCGCGCCCGCTATTCGGCGGGGGAGTGAGCGCAGCGCAAAGCGCGGCCTCCCCGACCTCTCGACGAGCCCGGACGCGCCGGTTCGCGACGGTCTTCCCTCACGTCGGCCGCGGCGGAGCGCGTCGGGCGCCGCGGGAGGGCGGGAGCGCCGCCTCCTGCCCCAAGAACTCGAGGGACCACTTCTGGACGAGGGCGTCGCGGCGCGGCTTGTAGACGTCCGCGTAGAACCCCCGGGGCGAGCCCAGGGTGGTCTCGTCGAAGCCCCTGACGATCTCCATCGCCTCGGCCCAGGCCTTCTCGAAGTTCGCGGGGCTGCCGAACCGTGCGGCGACCTGTCGTTGGAACGCCTCGGGGGTCTGCGTCTCCCCGCCGATCGCGAACCGAAGCTCCGGGGCGTCGGGGTCGGTGTACGCTTCGTCGCTCCCGAGGGTGTACACGGCGCCCTTCCGGTCGGAGGCTCCCGCCGAGCCGGCCGGCACCCCCGAGCTTCCCCCGAACCCGCGTTTCGCGGCGGCGAAGAATATGGCTCGGTTGAGCCCCCAGGAGAGGGCCGGGCCCTCGGCCAGGCCGAGCCGCCGTGCGCGGGCCGCCTGCAGCGTGGCCATCACGGTGAACCGGGTGATCCGCAGCACCGGCGCGCGGGGCATCGCGCGGACCGGACGACCGGCGAGGATAACTCGCTGCCGGAGGGGATGGCCGCGGACCGGCGGCGCGCGGTTTCACGACGCCCTTATGCCGCACCGGCCCTCGGGGCCACCCCATGGGGATCCTGGCCGCCCACGCCCTTTCCAAGACGTACCGCGGGCGACGCGGTCCCGTTCGGGCCCTCGACTCCGTCGACCTCTCGATCGAGAAGGGGCAGCTGTTCGGGTTCCTCGGCCGGAACGGTGCCGGAAAGACGACCTTCATCAAGATCGCCTCCGGGCTCCTGCTCCCGACCTCCGGGAGCGTCGAGCTGTTCGGTCTCGACGTGAAGGACCGTCCCCGCGAGGTCCGAGAGAGGATCGCGATCGTCCCCAGGAGGGGAAGCCGTTCTACCACCTGACCCCCCGCGAGCACGTCGAGGAGTATCTCATGGTACGCGGCGCCTCGACCGAGAGCGCGAAGAGCCGCGCCGACGAGGTCGTGAACGCGATGGGGCTGCGTCCCCACTCCGAGACCCCGGCGATGCTGTTGTCGGGGGGTCTGCAGCAGCGGACCCTGGTCGCGATGGTCCTCGCCACCGCCGCCGAGTTCCTGTTCCTCGATGAGCCGACCCTCGGCATGGATCCGTTCGCGCGTCGCCAGGTCTGGGAGGTCGTCCGGCAGGCGGTCCGCCGCGGCTCGACCGTGCTGCTCACGACGCATTACCTCGACGAAGCCGAGCAGCTGACCGATGAGCTCGCGGTGATCGAGGGGGGCAAGGTCCTCTACAAGGGGACCGCCGAGTCGCTCAAGTCGCAGGTCCGCCGCGAGGTCCGGCTCCACTTCGCCGCCGGATTCACCCGGGAGGAGCTCGGCGCCTTCGGTGAGGTCTACCCGGAGCGCGGCGGGCTCACGCTGATGACGACCCGGTCGCACGCCGAGGAGCTGACCCGGGCGGCGCTCGAGCGCAAGATCGCGGTGAACGTCGGCCCGGTGACGCTCGAGGAGGCGTTCCTGACGCTCGTGGGCCGCAGCATCGAGGAGGAGGAAGCGGAGGTCCCGCTGCCATGAGCTTCCGGACCCAGACCAACGCGGTGCTCCGCATCTGCTGGTTCAACGGCGTGCTCTCGCTCGTGCGCAGCCCGCTCGTCTTCGTCGCGCTGTTCCTGACCCCCGTGAGCTTCCTGTTCTTCCTCTACGTCGTCGCGCCGCGGGCCGAGCTCCCGTTCGGCGTGGTCGGCGGGGTCCTCTTCTCCTGCCTGTTCACCGGCAGCGGGATGATGAACGACTGCGCCTACCTCCGCCTCGAACGCCAGCTCCAGCAGGTGTTCATCACGAGCCCGCTCCGCCCGCTCTCCTGGGTGCTCGGGATGGCGCTGAGCGAGCTGATGTTCACCGTCCCCGCCCTCGTGCTGTTCCTGGGCAT
>JASHSI010000096.1 GCA_030040915.1 Thermoplasmata archaeon
GCCGCTACCTGTGGGAGACGAAGCGGCTACTGACCGAGCTCGGCCGGACCGCGGAGCTGCCGACGATCTACGACCGGCTCTACGAGGCGGACCCTGCCAACACCCGACTGGCCTACGAACGCGCGGCGATCTACCTAGGGCTCGCCCGGGCGGCCCCGGAGGGGACCCCCGAGCGCGCGGAGTCCGCGCGGCGGGCCGTCGCCTCGTACGAGCGCGCCTCCGCCGACCCGAAGATCGCGGAGGAGAGCCTCCTCGGCCTCGCGCAGGCCGCCCGCCTGGCGGGCGACCCGGCCCGCTCGATCCGGGCGTACGAGGAGTTCCTCGAAAAGCCCGGCCACGAGGGGAACGCCCTCGTGCTCAAGGAGCTCGGGCAGGCCCGATTCGACTTCGGTCAGTTCGCCGAGGCGGATGAGGCGTTCCAGAAGGCCCTCGAGCATGGCCTCGAGGACCCCGACCTCCTCTGGGGCGCTTCCGAGGCGCTCCTCGCGCTCCACCAGGAGGCGCGCGCGTTGCAGTTCGTCGACATCCTCGCCCGGCGCCACCCGGCGGAGCTCCGCTACCAGCGCCGCCGCGGCCAGCTCCTCCTGCGTCTCGGCAAGGTCGCCGAGGGCGCGGCCGTCCTCCGGGAGGCCGCGGGGAAGGCGCCGAAGGACGCCGAGGTCCAGTTCGACACGGCCCTCGCCCTCCGATCCGCCGGGGCGTACGCCGACGCGGTCGAGTTCTTTGGCCGGGGGCTCGACTCCGACCCGACGAGCCGATCCGGCCGGCTCGGGCTCGCCGAGACCTACAACCTCGCCGGCCGATACAACGAGACGGTCCCGGTCGTCGACGGCCTCCTGAACGACGAGCCGAACGATCTCGCCGCGTGGCGGGCCCGGGCCGACGCCTGCCGCGCCCTCGGGCGGACCTCCGACCTCGAGTACTCGCTAAAGGCGATCCTCCTCCTCGACCCCACCCACGCCCCGACGCTCGTCGAGAAGTACCGGCTCCACCTCTCGCAGGGCGAGAAGGCGGAGGCGTTCGAGTGCCTCTCCGACTTCCTCGAAGCGGACGGCCCCGAGTCGCACAACCCGGAGCTCCTCCTCGAGGCCGGCGACCTCGCCGCCGAGCTCGGCAAGGTCGAGGAGGCGAACCGGGAGTACGAGCGCGCCCAGGCGCTCGACCCGGCCCAGGCGACCGCGATCGGGCTCCGCCGGGCCCGGCTGAGACTCTCCGCCGGCCGACCGGATCTCGCCCTCGAGCTGCTCGACACCGCCGCGAAGCACGCCCCCGACCCCGGCGCCGTGGGGATCGAGTTCGCGCTCGAGCGCGCGGAGATCCTCATGCTCCTCGAGCGGCCGGGCGAGGCGGAGACCGAGTACCGGGCGATACTCGGGCGGGAGCCGGGAAGCGTCCCCGCCTCACTCGGCCTCGCTCGGGCCCTCCTCGACCAGGGGAAGCCCGCGGAGGCGAAGGAGCTCCTCCAGGGGACGATGCCGAAGGGCGTACCGGTCTCCGGCCTCTACCTCCTCCTCGCCGAGGCGGAGAGCGCCCTCGGGTCGGTCCCCCGGGCCGCCGAGGTGATCCAGAAGGGCGTCGAGGCCCTCCCCGATTCGACCGAGCTGTGGACGCGGCTCGGCGAACTCGCGATCGCGCGGGGGGAATGGACCGACGCCTCGAAGGCGTTCCGGGAGGCAATCCAGCGCGACGCGGGAAGCGCCGAACTGCTCCTGAGGGCCGGGTTCGTCGCCGAGCGCCGGGGCCAGGCGACCGAGGCGCTCGCGCTGTACGAGCGCGCGACGCAGATCGCCCCGACGAACAAGTTCGCCTGGACGAGCCGCGGCGTGGCGCTCCTGTCGAACGGGCGCCCGGACGAGGCGACCGCGAGCTTCGACAGGGCCCTCGCCGTCGACCCGGAGTTCGAGGCGGCCCGCCAGGGAAAGAAGACCGCCCTCGACCGCGCCCGCGAGCAGAAGGTCGACCGGTACGGACGGGAGGCGCTCCTCCTCGAGGCCCGCCTGCACCGCTCCGTGACGAAGAACGACCTCTTCGTCTCCCTCCACGTCCCGTTCGAGTTGTTGGAACCGGTCCTCACCACGCTGTCGCGCGACCCCCAGGTCGACCTGTCGAGCCTCTCCGAGGAGGCGCTCCACGACCTCGAGGTCGCCTCCTGCCAGGTCGTCACCGCCGCCCTCGAGCGCCGGGCCGAGGGGGTGGAGCGGCGAGGATTCTCCCTCGCCGACGTCGCCGTCCTGAGCCCGCCGACCCGTAGCCTCTCCGAGATCCAGCGGCTGTTCGGCTACCTGCGGGCGGTCCTCGAGGTCGACCTGCGGCCGGAGAACCTGAAGCTTACCCCCGACGTGGAGGAGCTCGCCCGCAAGGCCCTCCTCTTGCCGCCGGACCAACGGGGCCTCTTCCAGCTCGTCCGCGATCTCCGGGTCGGACTGTTCAAGGCCCGGCTCATCAAGGCGGTCGAATCGGCGGGCGCGGCCGTCCATGCGCCGCTGCCGTCGCTCGACCTCGGACCGTACGCCGCCGAGCTCGAGAACGCCGCTCGCCCGCTCCCTCCCGAGGGGGACGACGCGGCGGAGCTCGAGGCTCCCCGTCCGGTCCACCCGGCCCCCCACGGGAGGTCCCGCCCGGCGGCGGCCGAGTCCGCACCGCCGGCCTCCCCGCCCGCCCGTCCGGTCCCGAGCCAGGCCCGGTGCGTCGGGTGCGGCGGGCTCGCCTCGATCGTGCACAGCTGCGGGGCCCCCGTATGTGCGCACTGCATCGCCGAGTTCGGTACGTGTCCGAAGTGCCGGCAGCCTGCGAGCTGGCCCTCCAATCCGTCGGCCGCCGGCCCGGGGGCTCCCGCGACCTCGGATCGCGCGATCCCCGCGCCGAGCCCCTCCCCTCACAAGACGCCGAGCGGCGGCACCCTGCACACCCTCCGCCAGGTGGTCGCGAAGTCGAAGACCGCCGCCGCGAAGCCCGCCCCCCCCGCGAAGGCGGCGACGTCGGAGCCCGAGGCGCGGGGGAAGGCGGCGGCCTCCCCCCCGACGATGGGGGAGGCCGCCGCGAAGCCGAAGGTGCCTCCGCATCCGGCCCGCCCGAAGGACCCGACCGACGACGAGCCCCGACTGTAGCCCCGGAGAGCCCGAGCCGGCCCGTCGGGGGCGCCCCCCACCTGTAATATAATCGAATGGGCCGTGAACGGTCCGTGGCGCAGTCGAGCCCCGCCGCCCCCGATCCGTACCGCCTGCTCATCGGCGTCATCCTCGTGGTCGTCGCCGCCCTCATCATGGTCCTCGTCTACACCACGGTCTCGGGCCCCTACCACGTCGCGGCCCTCCTGTGGATCGGCGTGATCGCGCTCCTCTTCGCGCTCGTCGCCTACATCGCCCGCTCCCTCCGCGCCTCGTTCACCACGGCGTCCCTCTGGTCGTGGGGGTTCGCGGCGTTCGGGTTCGCCGTCCTGTTCGGGACGCTCGGCGTGAACCCCCACGGCACGCTCTCCTCGGCGGACCAGATCCTCGGGCTCATCCTCACGCTCGTCACGCTCGCGATCGTGGTCGCCGGAACCGGCTGGCAGGCCCGGGCCAAGGCGGCGACGGCCCAGCGAGAGACCGAGCGGACCGCCTGGGCCTCGAAGCCCGCGGTGAGCGCGCTCGACTACCCGGCGGCGGCCGGCCCGACCTCCCCCCCCGCGCCCGCCCCCGAGGAGGTACGTAGGGCGTGACCGCGATCGGCCCCTCACCCCCGACCCCCCCGTCGCCCAGCCCCGCTCCCGTCTGCCCGATCTGCCACGCCCCCGTCCTTCCGAGCGCCCGATTCTGCCCGGCGTGCGGCACCGCCCTATCGTCCGCTCCCGCGCCCGGCGCCGCGACGGCCTCGGCTCCGCCCGTCGACATCCGCCAGCAGGTCGACGCGGACCGGGGGATCCTCAAGAAGATCCAGCTCCTCGTTCCCGGCTTCCGGGGCTACCGTCAGGGAGAGGACCTTCGGGAGGCCGACAGCGTCCTCCGTCTCCAGATCGCCGACCGTCTCCACACGGCGGTCGGGCTCCTCACCCAGCGTCGCCAGAACCTCGCGACGAGCGGCCACTTCGACGGCCTCACCGACCTCGCGATGGCGATCGCCGACCTCACCCGCCTCGAGGGGGAGATCCGGCACGCCGAGCAAGGGTACACGGGGATCTCGCCCGCCCTTCGGGTGACCCCCAAGGGCCAAGACCAACTCTACGAGTACGACTACGGCTTCGCCGTGGCGGCCCACGACGTGGTGGAGGCGGCGAACGTGCTCGCGGACCCGGCGGCCGACCTGTCGAAGAGCGGGGTCCAAATCGCGAACATCCGGACGCTCGTCACGCGGCTCGAGCAGGCGTTCCGCGCCCGGATCCAGACGATCCAGAACGTGCGGGTGCCGTAGGACGGACGCGCGCTTCGGGGAAGAGCAAGGAAGGAACGAACCATGGTCACGAACCAGCCGATCCCCTCGAAGGGGGGCAGCCTCATCGGGGCGACGACGGTCAACTGGGAGGACGCCTACAAGGGCAACAACGTCATGTGGCGCGTCCCGCGGAACATCCGCTGGGGCGACAACGTCGTCGTCCGGGAGGACGAGACCGCCGTCTTCTACCGGGACGGGAAGGTCCTCGCCTACCTCGAGAAGCCGGACCGGTACTCGCTGACGAGCCTCAACGCGCGCGTCCTCGGGGGCCTCGTCCAGGCGCTCTCCGGGGTCCGCCAGGAGGCGGAGGTCTACTACCTCCAGCGGCGCACGTTCGACGGCAAGTTCGGTAGCCAGGAGCCCTACGTCTTCCGCGACCCGGATTTCGGCCTCGTGAGCCTTCGGGTCTTCGGCGACTACCGCTGGCGCGTGAGCGGACCGGACCTGTTCATCAACCAGTTCGTCGGGACGTTCGGCGCCGCGACGACCACCGACGTGGAGAGCCGGTTGCGCGATCAGATGGTCCTGCTGACCTACACCACGCTCGGCCAGCTCAAGGACCAGGGGACCCGCGTCACCGACCTCGCCGAGAAGCTCACCACGATCGAACAGGCGGTGCTCGGCCAAGCGCCGTCCCACCTGGGTCAGTTCGGCGTCGAGATCCAGCAGATCCAGGGCCTCTCGATCAACCTCCCCGACGAGGTCCAGAAGGCGGTCGAGACCCGCTCGACGATGAGCGTGCTCGGCGTGAACTACATGCAATACCAAGCCGGGCAGGCGCTGACCACCGCGGCCGCGAACACCGGCGGCGCCGCCGGCACGTTCGCCGGGGCCGGCGTGGGGCTCGGAGCCGGGCTCGGGATGGGCTACGGAATGGGCGGCGCGATGGGCGGGGCGTTCAACCAGGGTTCCTCCCCGTGCCCGAAGTGCGCGGCGATGGTCCCCGCCGGAACCCGCTTCTGCCCGTCGTGCGGGGCCTCGATGGCCCCGGGAGGTGGCGGGGGCGCGCCCGCGGGGCCGCCGTGCCCGAAGTGCGGCTCGCCGACCGCGGCCGGGGCGAAGTTCTGCCCGAACTGCGGCCAGTCGCTCGCACCGCCCCCCGCGAGGACCTGCCCGAAGTGCCAGGCGACCGTCACCGGCAACGCCAAGTTCTGCCCCAACTGCGGGGGCCCGGTCCCCCCGTAGCGGGGGCCGGGTAGGGGTCGTCCATGGCCGCGTGCCCGAACTGCGGAGCCAACCTCCCCCCGAACGCCCGGTTCTGCTTCTCCTGCGGCCGCCCGGTCGCCGGGGCCGCCGGGGGATCCCCCCCTCCTCCCCCGCCCCCACCGGCCGCGGCGGCGCCGCCCCCCTCCCCCCCCGCGGCGAACAAGCCGATCAACTGCCCCTCGTGCGGGGCCCCTCTCAAGCCGGTCTTCGGCGAGATGGTGATCACCTGCGACTACTGCGGCGGATCGGTCTCGCTCGGCGGGGCGGGCTGGAAGGAGATCAACAAGCACACGCTCCTCCTCCCGAAGGTCACCACCGCGGAAGAGGCCCTCAAGGCCGTCCGGGCGTTCATGGACCAAGGCTTCCTGCACCGGAAGGACTTCGAGGAGTCCCATATCGCCGAGCAGAAGCTCTCCTTCGTGCCGTTCTGGATCGTCCCGGCTTCCGCCACGACGAACTTCGTCTACACCGACGCGGCGGTGGCCGTCGGTGGTACGGTCGGGTCGATCGCGGCCGCGGAGCTCCTGGGGAGCGCCCTCGGCGGCGGCCGGCGGGGCGGGATCGTACCGGTCCCCATCATGATGGGCTCGCCGGTCAACTCGAACCGCCAGGACGCGATCAGCGGCCAGTACGAGTTCCCCGTGGTCGCGGTGAAGAGCATGAGCGCCTACCAGCCGAAGGACTACCAGTTCAAGCTCGACGAGCGGACCTTCTTCGACAAGAAGGCGATCCCGGACGGCGCCTTGGTCCTCAACGGCGATCTCAGCGAGGACGCGGCGAAGCACGCCGCCCAGGCGTTCGTGATGCAGCTCCAGTCGGAGGCGGCCCACAAGAAGCACCACATGGTGAGCCAGCTGAAGAGCGACGTCCAGGTCTCGGACGCGGAGCTCCTCCACGTGCCGGTCTGGTACTTCCTCCTCGAGCACAAGGGCCAGAAGAGCATGATCCTCGTGGACTCCCACGCGGGGAAGGTCATGCAGACCGTCGCGTAGGTCCGACGGTCTCGAACTCGGCGATCGGCCCTCCCGAGTCCCTCGCCGCCCGCGGCGCTACCCCGCGCGCATCGCCCCGCGGCGGTTCTCGCGGACCCGGATCTCCTCCTCGTAGAACCGTTCGGCGAACTCCGACTCCGCCCGGCCGATCTCGAGGGGCCCGCTCCCGGGCTTCGCGAAGTACCCGACCAGGGCGGCCGCGCTCGCGAGCTTCACCGCGCGCGACTTGAGCCGGGGGGAGAACGAAGGGTTCGGCGAGCGGGCGAGGCCCTTCTCCGAGACCTCTCGGAGCGAGCGGTAGAGGGCTGGGTCGAGCCGGACCGGGCGGGCCGGGAACCGGTGGGCGACGAGCGGGTGGCGCGTCTCGATCGCGTGGAGGAGGGTCAGGTGGTCCCGGATCGGGCCCGCGAGCGCGAAGTCAATCTCGCCCAGGTCGAGGCGCTCCGCGCTCGCCTCGACCGCGCGAAACCGCTCCCGGGTCATCGGGTGGAACCTCAGGAGCATCCGGTCCTCGAGGGCGGAGAAGTTCGGGTCGGCGAACGTCGTCCAGAAGTCCGACGGACCGGCCGTCCGGACGTTGTAGTTCACGGAGAGGAAGGAGCGGAAGGTGTACGGGCCAACGACCCCGAGGGTCGTCTCCCACTTCACCTCCCGCTGCTCCATGACGAGCTTGAGCGGCTCGACCATGCCGCGGTACTTGAACCAGTCATTGAACTCCGGCACGATGAAATTGAACGTGCGCCCGGCGTAGTGGGCGCCGACCCGGAGGAACTGGACCGGGGTGATCCCGCCGCAGTAGCGGTTGCGGCCCGGAAGCCCGTGGGGCGGGACGCCGCTCTTCGGGTTCCCCCGGACCATGTCGTCGATCGAGAAGGTCTTCCCGGTCCCCGGCGGGCCGAACAGCGCGAGATGGAAGCCGGTGAGGCCGGTCGAGCGGCCGGTCGGGGCGATGAGCGGCACGTCGGCGAGGGCGTACTGCTGGAGGAGGGCGATGAGCGAGTCGGCGTAGAGCGCCTCCCCGAAGAGCTCCTTCAGGTACTCCGCGAGCCGCGCGACGGTGAACGACCGGCCGAACTCGACGGTCGCGTCGAGGCGGTGGTGGACCACGTCGTAGAGGTGGGCGAGGAACGCCCCGTCCATCGCGCGGATCTCCGCGGCCTCGTCCGGGACCGGCTGGAAGGCGCCGGCGGGCGGCGACTCCTGGCGGTCGAGCTCCTCCTCGAGGAGCCGGAGGAGCTCCTCCGGGTACGGGAGCTGGATCGTCCGGTCGGTCCGGCCCTCGGGACGATCCTCGAGGAGCCCCCGGCGCTTCAGGCGCGCGAGGACCCGACCGGGGTCGGCGAAGATCCGCTCGGACGCGAGCCGGGAGCGCAAGGCGCTCAATCGGAAGGTGGCGAGCTCCTTCCGGCCGGATCGCGCCCGCCGGGCGTCCGCTTCGCGGACGAGCGAGACGAGGGCGCGCAGGAGCGGCCCGTCCTCCGCCTCGATCTCGATCCCGTGCGCCAAGACCGCCCCGGCGGTCGGAGAGCGGTCCCCGGGTCATTACCGAATCGGCGGGCGGGAACCCATCCTCCGCCCGTTCCCCTCCGGCGGGCCGTTTATTTAGCCCGCCGCGAGAGGAGGGCGCGTGGGACGGACGGCGTCGGCCTACGAGCGGGAGCTCAAGGAGCTCCTCCAGGGGGAGCCGAGCGCGGTGGACCGCTACGCCCGGGCGCTCCCGCCTCCCGACCGCCCGAGGCTGCACGAGTCGTTGAGCACCCCGTTCCTCGTGGTGCGGGCGGCCGGGTCCCTCGGCTTCGACCTCGTCGCCCTCCGCAGCGAGTTCTCCTTCCCCGTCGAGGTGAAGGCCTCCTCCTCCGAGACGATCCTCTTCTCCGCCGCGAGCGGCCGGGCGGCCGAGCAGCTCGCGGCCCATCGGGCCGCGGTCGACCGGGTCGGCCTGCTCGCGATCTACGCCTACCGACGGCTCGGGCGCCATCCCGGGGACACCTGGCGGCTCTACGCGGCGGGTTCCCCACCGGCCCTCGGCCGGGCGTCCCTCATCAAGCGGCGGCTTCCACCGGTCGAATCGACCCGCGACGGGAACGCCGTCCTCCGATGGGCGTCCGGCCTCCCCCTCTCGAACTTCCTCGAGCTCGTCCATCACCTGAGCGAGCCCGCGAACGGGGCCCCCGGATGAGGGTCGGCGTCCGGGCCACCGGCATCGCCCGGTTCGGCAAGCGCCCGGAGCCGCTCGTCGAGCTCCTCGCCGAGGCGGGCTCCGCGGCCCTCGAGGCGGTCGGGCGAAAGCCGGTCGACCTGCTCGTCGTCGGCAGCATGGCGGCCGGGACGCTCGGGGAGACGGGCAACCTCGTGGCGGCCCTCTCCGACCTCCTCGGGTTCGAGTCGGTCGCCGGCTACCGCGTGGAATCGGCGAGCGCCACGGGGGCCGCCGCGGTGCACGCCGCCGCGCTCGCGATCGCGAGCGGGTTCTACCAGCGGGTGCTCGTCGTCGCTGGGGAGAAGATGACCGGCCGTCCGACCGCCGAGGTCGCGAGCGCGCTCGCCCGCTCCCTCGCCCCGGCCGAGGCGAAGGCGGGGGCCACGATGCCCGGGCTCGCCGCGCTCGTCGCCCAGCGCTATCTCGGGCGATTCGGGATCGCGGAGGAGGCCCTCGACCTCGTCTCGGTCCAGGCCCGCGCGACAGCGGCCCTCAATCCGAACGCCCAGTTCAGGACCCCGGTCGCGGCCGCCGAGGTCCGGGCGAGCCGCCCGATCGCGCTCCCGCTGCGGCTCCTTCACTGCTCGGCGGTGAGCGACGGGGCCGCCGCGGTGATCCTCGAGAAGGGGCCGGCGGAGGTCGAGATCACCGGCCTCGGCCAGTCGGTCGACGTGCTTTCGCTGGTCGATCGGTCGGACCTCACCACCTTCCGCGCCACCCGGGTCGCGGCCCAGCGGGCGTTCGCGCAGGCCCACACCAGCCCGAGGGCGGCGTCGTTCGCCGAGGTCCACGACGCCTTCGCCCCGTTCGCGCTCATCGACCTCGAGGATGTCGGAATCTGCGGCCTCGGCGAGGCGGCAAACCTCTACCAGAGCGGCGCGACCGGCCCCGGCGGGAGGATCCCCGTCAATCCGTCCGGAGGGCTCCTCGGGCGCGGTCACCCCGTGGGAGCGTCCGGAATCGTGCAGATCGCCGAGGTCGCTCGGCAGCTCGCCGGGACGGCCGGCCCGATCCAGCTCCCCACCCGGCCGACGATCGGGATCGCCCAGTCGATCGGCGGTCTCGGGAGCCACAACTTCGTGACAGTGCTGGCGCGGGGAGCCGCGTCATGACCGCTCCCGCCCTCCCCGACCTCGCCATCTCCCGGTGCGCGAGCTGCCACGGTCGCTTCCTGCCGAGACCCCGCCCCTGCCCACGGTGCGGATCCTCCGACGTCCAACCCGAGGCGGTCCCGCCGAACGGGGAGGTGCTCGCGGCGACCGAGATCCTCGCCCCGGCCACCGGCTTCGACGCGCCCCACCGGATCGCGCTCGTCGGCCTCGCCGAGGACGTGCGGGTCCTCGCCGAGGTGCGCGGACCCCAGCTCCCGAAGGTCGGATCGGTCGTCGCCGTGCGCGCCGAAGGGGATCGCTATTTCGTGTAGGGTCGAGCCCCGGACCTGCCCTATCTGAACGCGGGGAGGGGGAATCTCCGGGCCGCGGATGGTCCGCGGCCCCTTTGAACCCCCGAGGTGAAACCACCACTGGATTAGCAATCCAGCGCCTTGCCGGGCTGGGCCATCCCCGCGCGGCGCGGCGATTGGCGCCCCGTCCTTAAGCTTGGTGTGGGCGGGCTCGGCCCGGCGTGGCGGACGGGCGCGCCGCCCGTGCGCCTCGCTAGGCGGGCGCCTTGGTCGGAGGGGCCGGAGGCTTCGGAGGCGGAGGGAACAATCGCACCTTGAGGAACCCCACCATCATCTCCCACGCGGCCTCGGCCTTCGGCAGGTCGTACGCTCCGAGGTCCCGGGAAAGGAAGTGGTGGCCCACGTCCCCGGCGTCGAACGAGGCGAACAGCTCCGCGGGGAGCCCGGCCGACAGCTGGTCTCGGGCGCGTCCGGCCAGGCGGTCGGCGCTTCCCGCGACGAAGAGCGTCGGAGCGGAGATGAGCCGGACCGATTCGGCGGGCTGGACGGGGGCGGGGTAGGCGAGCACGAGCCCGGAGAGCTTCTGCTCCTGGGAGGCGAGGAGGAGCGCGAGGGTCCCCCCGTAGGAGAGACCGACTAGCGCGGACTTTTCGGAGTCGACCATGGGGGCCCCCCGGAGGAACGTGAGCGCGTCGGCGTAGAGCTGGAGGAGCCGCACCACGGTGGGGGAGTCGGCCCGGACCCCCCGGCCACGGGCGCCCCAGCGGAGGGAGAATTGGTCCCGCGGTCCGAGGAGCGGGGTCCGGTCGAGGTCCGGCAGGAGGACCTCGAACCCTTCGCGCGCGTACCGGATCCCGGCGTCGAGCACCGACGTCGTGAGCCCGTACACCTCGGGCGTCACGAGCACCGCGGGATGGCGGACGATCCGCGTCGGGGAGAGCAGTACCGCCGGCGCCTTCCCCGCGGGGAGGGCCGTGGTCGGGAACCAGACCCGCTCGCTGCGGTACGGCGGGAGCGGGGCCCCGGGTCCCGCGGAGCTCCCGATCCAGGCCTTGTTGAGGAAATCGATCACGCAGAGCTTGAACCGCTCGCGCGAGAGGACGATGACCGCCTGGCGCTTGCCGCAGATGTCGCAGACCCCGATGACCCCGCTCCCGTACTCGGCGTGCGGTTGGTCCAGGAGGAGGTCGGCGTCGGTCATCGGGTGCGACGGGGCGAGCCCCGCCGGCGAACCACCGACGGCGCGTTCTTAACCGTTTTCGGACGCCGACCTCCCTCGAGGGCGAGGCGGCGAACCCCGCGCGGCCGGAGGGTGCGGAGACCGCGCTCGGCCAAACGCTCGAGCAGCGCCCGGTCCGCGGTGAGCACGACCGCCCGTCGTCGGATCGCTGCGTCGAGCACCCCCTCGTCGCCGCGCCGCCGGGTCGACACGCATGGATAGCGCCGGGCGAGCGCGAGGGCGGCGTACGCGCCGGCCACGCCTTGCTGAACGAGCCGTTCGAGCTCCCCGATGACGCTCGACGCGGTCGCGAGCCGGGCCCCGGGTAGTACCGCGTCGACCGCCGATTCCAGTCGGAGCGGGCTCGCCAACGGAAGGAACCAGCCGTTGGTGTCGACGAGGACCACCACGGGTCCGTCGGGTTCAGCTCTTCGATAGGACGATCCCGAGCGCCTCGCGGTCGTGGACCTCCCCTCCGGTCCTCTGTCGGAGGACGTAGCGCTGGGCCTTCTGGTTCGCCGTCTTCGGGATCTCGTTGACGAAGACGAGGTAGCGCGGCACCATGAAGAACGGAAGCTCCCGGGCGGCGAACTCGAACAGCTCGATCGGGGTGGCGGTGGCCCCGGGCTTCAGCTGGACGAACGCCTTGACGTCCTCCTCCCCGAGGGGGGAGGGTACGCCGACGACGACGGACTCGAAGACCGCGGGGTGCCGGTTGAGCGCGCTCTCGACGTCGTACGGGGCGAGGTTCTCCCCGCGCCGGCGGATGACGTCCTTCTTCCGGTCGACGAAATAGTAGTAGCCGTCGGCGTCCCGGGTCACGTAGTCGCCGGTGTGGAACCAGAGGTTCTGCCACGCCCGGACCGTCTCCTCCGGCTTGCGGTGATAGCCCAGGAACATCGTGAATGGCTCGCGCGGCCGCACGATGAGCTCCCCGCGCTCGCCCGGGGCGATCGGCCGGTCAAGGTCGTCGACGACGTCCGCTTCGACGAACCCGAGCGGGGTGCCGATCGAGCCGCGGCGGATCGCGTCCGGGGGGTTCATCAGGGTCGTGCAGCCACACTCCGTCATGCCGTAGAGCTCGATGATCGTGAGGTCGAAGCGCCGCTCGAACTCGTTCCAGATGCCCGCGGACGTCCCGGCGGTCAGCGCGGTGCGGACCCGGTGGGTCCGGTCGGTCGGCCGCTCGGGCTGCTTGTAGAGGACATTGATCATCGCGATGAGGAGCGAGACGTGCGTCGCCCCGACCTCCTTCGCCGTCGACCAGTAGGTGGAGGCGTGGAAGCGCTCGTCGAACGCCGCCGTGAGGTCGAACAGCATCGCCGTCAGCGCCGTCATCTCCTGGGCGTTGCAGTGGAAGAGCGGCAGGGCGCTGAACAGGAGGGAGTCCGGGGCGAGGCGGCTCCTCGATCCGATCTCCCGGGGCGTGCGCAACACCTTCTCGTGCGGGATCAGGGCGCCTTTGGGGGGGCCGGTCGTCCCGCTCGTGTAGAGGATGGCGCACGGCTCGAACGGCTTCGGCGAATCCGTAGGCGGCGCTCGGTCCGACGATTCAAGCTCGGAGAATCGCCGGACCGTCCTCGCCGGTTCGAGGGGGGCGTCTCCGGCCGGCACGACCCACTCCACCGGGGTGGCGTCCGTGGGGCGGGCGGGGGCGTACGCCCCCCAAAGGCGTTGGTCGACCACGACCCCCTTCGGCTCGGCGTCCGAGAGCTCGTAGCGCAGGAGCTCCCCCTTGAGGGCCGTGTTCAGCGGGACGAGGGTCACCTGGGCCTTCGCCGCCCCGAACCAGAGCGCCACGAACTCGGGCGTGTTGAACAGGAGGGCGGCCACCCGGTCGCCCTTCGCGAGCCCGGCCGATAGGAGCCCCGCAGCGACCCGGTCGGTCCGCTGGTCGAGCTCCGCGTAGGAGATCGTCGTCCCGCCGAACCGGAACACCGGGCGGTCACCGTTCTTGGCGGCCTTCGCTCGGACCAAGCTCGCGAGGTCGTGGTACTCCTCGCCCGGGTCGAGCATCGGTCGTTTCCGAGGGGGTCGGAGCCTATAGCGTTCGCTCGGGACCGCACCTCCGTTCGGGGGGGCCCGCCGAGCGCGCGGGCCCGAGGAGCGGACGGGCGCGGGGACTCGGAGGTGGGCTTCTTCCGCCTACGGTCGGGGGCGCCGGCGGGCGTACCCGACGGCCGCGATCGCCGCGACCGATCCGATCGCGAGCATCGCGACGAGCGTGAGCGCGAACCCGCTCAGGCGGACCGAGCCGACCGCCGTCCCGCTTCCCGGTGTGCGGGCGGTCGGGGGGTTCGAGACGGAGTGGCCGCTCGAGGAGCCGGGAGTCGATGTCCCGGTCCCGCCGGTCCCTGTCGAGGAGGTGGACGTGCCGCCCGTGCTCGTCGGGGTGCCCGAGTTGCTGCCTGAGTTCGAGGTGGTGCCGGCGCCCGTCGACGTGGTCGAGCCACCGATCGACGTCGGTCCGGTCACCCCGATCGAGCCCGAGGTTGTCGTGCCGCTCGAGCCCCCGCTGCCCGTCGAGGGGGCCGCCGCGTGCTCGGCGTACACCTGGTCGACCGGCTGGCCGATCGCCCCGAACCCTGGTCGCGACTGAACCGACCAGTTCGCGGTGGCGCCCTGGAAGAGGTCCGATCCGACCGCCGTCATGAAGAGGTCGTCGTCGAAGTTGAAGGGGCCCCGGTAGCGCACCGCGATCCTCAGGCTGGTCGCGTTCGCGGTCGTGTTCCTCGGGCCCAGATTGCGGCCGTAGACCGATTCGTCCCCCGACCGGTTGACCATGCCGACCCAACCGCGGCCCATCCCCGACGTGCCCACGGAATAGGTGTCGTTCCATCCCCCGGTGGCGGTGAACGACGCGCTGTCGTTCCAGCTGCCGGCGGACGAGACGTTCCACGGGACGAGCCCGAGCGGCGTCGCGAACGCGATCGTGTAGTAGGAGGTCTCGTTCTCCTCGAAGGAATACGAGAAGTTGTACGAGCCATTGTTCGAGCCCCAGTACCCGCTACGGTTGTACGAGGCGGCGTAGGCCTCGCCCAGCGTAAGGGTCTGGCTTCCCTGGGCGCTCGCGTTCGTGACGCCAAGCGCCGAGGTCGCGCTCCCGTTCTCGTAGACGCTGGCCTGGGTCGTCAGGTTCAGGAACTGCGTCTCGAGAGAGGTGCCCGAGTAGTTGTACGACCACTCGGACTGCGGGCTCGTGCAGTTCGGTTGGCATACCACGTAGACCAACGACGCGTTCACCCACTGCTGTCCCTCGAGCTGGGTCGTGTTCGCGGAGGTGTTCGTGGCGGTGATCTGCTCCTCGACGCCATAGAACAGCTCGACGGATCGGTTCGCGCTGTAGAAACGGCCGTAGGCGACGGCCGAGCTGTTGTTGTACCAATACTGGGAACCGGATGCCCAGTGCTGCGGTGACGAGGCGCCCGCAGCCAGAGGGGTCGCCTGCGCAGCCATCCCTGAGAGCAGGAGCACCGCGAGCGTCCCGACGGTCGTCGCTATTCCGGCGAATGTGCCTCGGCGCCCGATGGCGGACCCGAACGGCTTCATGGGTTCCCGGGAACGACTCCACTATGCTACATAACGTCACGTCTGGTCCATTCCGAGCACGGGCCGAGGGGGCGCCGGTCGTCCCGCATCCCCCCTCGGGGAAGGCGATCGACCCGCCGGCTCATACGCCCCTCCCACTACCATCGGCGGATGACTCGACGGGGCGAACCGATACGCACGGATGCGCCGGCCGTGGCCGAGCTCGCGGCGGGGGGCCTCCTGTACGATCCCGCGACCGGAGAGGTCCTGGCCCTCCACGTCGCCGCCGAGGACCGGTGGGGCTTCCCGAAGGGACACGTGGAGCCCGGTGAGTCGGCCCGGGAGGCGGCCCGTCGGGAGATCGCGGAGGAGACCGGGATCGAGACGCTCGTGTTCGAGCGCGAGCTCGCCGAGGTCCACTACCGCTTCTACAACCCATCGCGCGAACGGAACGTGTTCAAGACCGTCGTGTACTGGCAGGTCCGAACGGCACGGGCCCCCCTCCGTCTGGAGACGATCTTCGACCGGGCCGAATGGGCGGAACCCCGGGCGCTCGTCGATCGCCTCGCCTACGATACGGATCGCACGGTGGTCCAGGAATTCCTGAGGGAGACCCCACGACCCCCGCCGGCCCGGCCCGCCGGGAAATAGGTTGGCCCGGGGACCCGAGGTCCCCGGGCGTGCGGCGACGTGGTGGTCCTTAGTTGGGCCCGGCCCCCCCCGGGGCCGGCGCGGGGCGCCGCGGGCGGCGCACGAGCGCTACCGCGACCCCGACCGCGAAGACCACGATGACGGCCGCCACGACGAACAATCCGATGTACGAGCCGACCCCGGTGGTCGACGTCGCGCCCCCGCCGCAGCCGTTCACGAGGCAGTTGCTCTGGGCCTGCGCGTACTGCGGGCTCTCCGGCTGGGCCTGAACGGTCTCGTCGCTGCCCGGCGGGCTCTGGCCGCCCGACGCGACCCCGGTCCCGGTCGCCACGCTGGTCGCCCCAAGGGTGGTGCTGCCGACCCCGACCGAGGCGGACGCCGCGGCGAAGACCACGTGGTGGTGGCCGCGCGCGATCGAGAGGTCCATCGCGGAGAGCGTCGCCTGGCCGAGCGCGAACTCGTACGGCGCGTAGGCCGCCGTGCTCGAGGCGAACAGATCGCTCGCGCCGCTCGTCACGAAGAGACCGTCCCCGAAGGCGAACGGGCCGAGGTAGCCGACGACGACGACCGTGACGTTCGCGCCGTTCGCGAGCGTCAGGTTGCCGAGGTCGCGCCCGTTGACGGACTCGCTCCCCGAGCGGTTCAGTTGGCCACTGGCGTTGCCCGATTGCGAGCCCGAGACGCCCTGGAGGCTGTCCGAGTGCGCGTAGGTGGTCGTCCAGCCGCCGCTCGCGCTGAACGCGCTCGTCGAGTTCCAGCTGTCCCCCTTCGAGACGTTCCACGGGGCGATCCCGAGTGCCGGCGTGAACACGACCGCCATCTGAGCGCTCTCGGTCACGTTGAGCGTCCCGCTCGCTCCCGCATGGGACCCGCGCGCGATCGAGTAGGACTCGTCGAGCGCCCCAAGGCTCGAGACCGAGGCGTCCGAGATGCCGAGCGCGGAGACCGCCGTCGAGGTCCCGCCGAAGCCGCTCGTGCGCTCGTAGACGGTCGCGTTGTCCGTCAGGTTGACGAACGCCGTCTGCTGCTCGTGGGCCCGCAGGGTGAGGTTCGCGGTCGCGTTCGGGCTCGTGCAGTTCGGCCGGCAGTACTCGGCGAAGTAGCTCACGCCGATGGTCCGAACGCCCTCGATCTCCTGGGTCGTGGCGCTCGTGTTCGTCTCCGTGATGACGACCTGCCATCCGAAGTAGGCCTTCGAGGTGTACGTCCCGTCCAAGAACTGGACCGAGGTGTTCGACCAGTGCTGGGCGCCGTACGCCCACTCCTGGGGCGCGCCCCCGCTCGTCGCGGTGGTCGGCGCCGCGTCGAGACCCGGTGCGATCACCGGGAGGACGAGCGCCGTAAGCACCACCAAGCTCGCCACGGTCAACATTCGCCGATGTCCGTGCATCGTCGTTCTTCCCTCCTTCGGCGGCCGACTCGGTCGCCGCCTCGAACTCCGGGCGTCGGGTATTTCAACGGACGTTCCGCGAACGGCGGGGCATTCGGTACCGCATGTTACGCCGTGGCGCCACGTTCCGGGCGATGCCTACTTGAACGAACCGAACCGGTTCGGGTCAGGGGATGCGGAAGCGGGCGTCCCGCGCGGTGGCGATCGATTCCTCGTACCCCGCGTCGGCGTGGCGGGCCACGCCGATCCCGGGGTCGTTGTTGAGCACCCGGCCGATCGCCGCCTCCGCCCGGTCGCTCCCGTCCGCGACGAGGACGAAGCCGGCGTGGATCGAGTTCCCGATGCCGACCCCGCCGCCGTGGTGGACCGAGACCCACGTTGCCCCGCTCGCGGTATTCAGGAGGGCGTTCAGGATCGGCCAGTCGGCGATCACGTCGGAGCCGTCCCGCATCGCCTCGGTCTCGCGGTACGGGCTCGCGACGCTCCCCGAGTCGTGGTGGTCCCGACCGATCGCGACCGGGGCGGCCAGCTCCCCCTCCCGGACCATCCGGTTCACGAGATGGCCGAACCGCTCCCGCTGACCGTAGCCCATGTAGGCGATGCGGGCGGGCAGTCCCTGGAACCGAACCCGCTTCCCGGCGATCTCGATCCAACGGACCAGGGCCCGGTCCTCTCGGAACTCCTCGATCACCCTGCGATCGAGCCGACGGATGTCCTCGGGCTCGCCACTCAGGGCGACCCAGCGGAACGGGCCGCTTCCCACGGCGAACAGCGGGCGGATGTAGCGCGGGACGTACCCCGGTATCTCGAAGGCCCGGTCCACCCCGCTCGCTTTCGCCTGGGCGCGGAAGTTGTTCCCGTACTCGAACGCCTTCGCGCCTTTCGCCTGGAGCTCGAGGATCGCCTCGGCCTCCGTCCGGATCGACGACCGGACCCGCGCGAGGTACCCGGGTGCGTCGCGCGAGCGTAGCTCCGCGGCGGTGGCCGGGATGAGCCCCTGCGGGATGTACCCGATCTGGAGGTCGTGGGCGGCCGTCTGGTCGGAGATGATGTCGGGGACGACCCCCCTCGCCAGAAGCTCCGGGTAGGCGTCGGCCGCGTTCATCGAGAGCCCCACCGACACCGAACGTTGATCGGTGAGGGCGTCCCGTATCGAGCCAATCGCCTCGTCGAGGTTCCGTGCCTCGGCGTCGAGGTAGTCGAGCTTCCGGCGTCGCTCGATCGCCCTCGGATCGACGTCGACGACGAGCGCGCAACCGCGCAACATCGTGGCCGCGAGCGGCTGGGCGCCGCCCATCTCCCCGAGGCCCGAGGTGAGCATCCACTTCCCGGCGAGGTCCTCCTGGCCGAACTCCCGACGCGCGAGGGCTCGGAGCGTCTCGTAGGTCCCTTGCAGGATCCCCTGGGTGCCGATGTAGATCCAGCTCCCCGCGGTCATCTGGCCGTACATCGTGAGGCCGCGCGCCTCGAGGTCCCAGAAGACCTCGTCCGTCGCCCAGTGGGGGACGAGAAGGGCGTTCGCGATCAGGATGCGCGGCGCGCCGGGGTGGGTCGGGAATACCCCGACGGGTTTCCCCGATTGTACGAGGAGCGTCTCCTCCTCCGTCAGGGTTCGAAGCGCCTCCACGATCCGGTGGAACTCCTTCCAGCTGCGAGCGGCCTTCCCGCGCCCCCCATACACCACGAGGTGCTCCGGGTCGCGCGCCATCTCGGGGTCGAGGTTGTTCGAGAGGAGTCGGAGCGCGGCTTCCTGGGGCCAACCCCGGCACTGGAGCGTGGGCCCCCTCGGCGCGCGGACCGGAGTGTACTCGGAAGGGAGGTCGTCCATCGACGGGTCGAACGCGGCAGGATTCATGCGGTTTGGGCTTGGCCGCCGGAGCTCGCGCGGGGCGGGGTGCGGCCCACCGAGAGACTTTTCCGCCGAGCGACTCCTCCGAGATCGGAGCGCCGCTGTAGCTCAGTCGGGAGAGCGGCTGATTTGTAATCAGCAGGTCGGGAGTTCGATCCTCTCCAGCGGCTCGTCCCACCTCCCGTGCGCTCCCCGGTCTCGTCGGGCCGAGCCGTCGTCGCGTCTCCAGGGAGGGATGGCCCGCACCTCCCACGGCGACCGGCGCCGCCGCCCGGGACCCGGTCGCGGGCCGCAACGGATTATATGGGGCGGCCCGTGCGACCGGGCGATGGCGGTAGCCGAAACGCGGGCCGGATGGCTCACCGAGGAGTCCGTCGAGGCGCTTTCCAGCTCGCTCCATGAGTCCCCCCCGCTCGCCGAGGCCCGCCGGAAGGCCCTGCGGGCGTTCCGGGAGCTCCCGATGGAGCCGAACCCGCTCTACCGGAACTACGGCTACTTCGCGGGCGTCGACCTGACCGGCCTCGACCCGGTCGGTTCGGCGCAGATGCTTCCCGCGCCGGCCCACTCCGAGGAGGGCGTCCACGTGGTCCACGACGCCCACGGGACCCGGGTCCACGTCGGGGCCCGCCTCCAGGAGGCCGGCGTGCGGGCGGTCTCCGGTCCGGCCCTCTGGAGCGGCTCCGACGGGGCCGAGCGAGGGTTCCGGCCGTCGGAGGAGGCGCCGCTCGACCGTTTGACCGCCCTCGCGGAGGCGTCGTTGAATCGGGGCTTCCATCTCGAGGTGCCGGCCCGGTGCCCGGTGCCGGTGCGCCTCCAGGAGTTCGCCGTCCTCTCCCGGCCCCACGAGGCCCTCTCGGTTCGGCGCAACATCCGGGTGGGCGACGGGAGCCACCTCCTCGGGAGCGAGGAGGTCTACTCGACGCCCGGCGGCGGTTCGGGATCCCAACAATTCTTCGGTTCCGACACGGACCTCGAGATCGGCGCGGACGCTCGCGTCGCCCTCCTCTCCGTGCACGCCCCTGGGGAACGGGTGGTCTCCTCCTACCGTCGACGGGCGGTCTCGGGGGCCGGAGCCCGCCTCGCGTGGGTCTGGACGGGGTTCGGCGGATACCGGACCCGGATCCGCAACCGCTCCTTCCTCGCGGGCAACGGCTCGGACGTCAGCGACCTCCAGACGTTCTTCGGGGTCGGTGAACAGGCGTACGACTCGGCGGTCGACCTCGTCCACCAGGGGACCGACACCCACGGCCAGTCGATCAGCCGCGGGGTCTTCCGCGACCAGTCCCGCGGCATGATGCGGGGCCTCGTCCGGATCGAGAAGGAGGCGCGCAAGACGCTGAGCTTCCTCTCGGAGCACTCGATGCTGCTCTCCCGGGGCACCCGCTCCGATGCGATCCCCGTCCTCGAGATCCTCTGCCGCGACGTCAAGGCGACCCACTCCTCCTCGGTCGCGCCGGTCGACCCGGAGCGGGTCTTCTACCTCGAGTCCCGCGGGATCGCGGCGGACGACGCGGTCCGGATGATCGCCGAGGGGTTCCTCTCCCACGTCCTCGAGCGCTCGCCGATCGGCGGGCTCCGGGAGCTCGCCTACCCGTTCCTCGCGGCCCGGTGGGAGGGCCGCTCGATCGAGTGGCGGGCCGGGGCGTTCCCCACGCTCCCCGCCATGGAACTGACCGGGACCGAGGGCGAGCCCGATTGGCGGTTCGACGCGAAGCTCCGCTGAGGGGGCCGGGGAGCAGGCCGCCGGGCCGGTCTATCCGACCGCGCCGGTCATCTCGAGCTGGATGAGACGGTTGAGCTCGAGCGCGTAGTCGACGGGGAGCTCCTTCGCGAACTCCGCGAGGAAGCCCATCAGGATGAGGTGGATCGCGTCGGACTCGTTGAGGCCGCGGCTCATCAGGTAGAAGATCTGCTCCTCGCCGATCTTCCCCACGACCGCCTCGTGGGTAACGGTCGCGTCCTCCTCGTGGATCTCGTTGTACGGGTAGGTGTCCGAGCGGCTCAGGTCGTCCGGAAGGAGCGCGTCGCACCGGACGGCGGCCTTGACCCCGGTCGCGCCCTTCGCGATGTGGAGGAGCCCGCGGTAGGTCGTCTGGCCCCCGCGGATCGCGATCGACTTAGAGACGATCTTGCTCGACGTGTCGGGGGCGGAGTGGACCGCCTTCGCCCCGCTATCGATGATCTGACCCTCGGAGGCGAACGCCACGGAGAGGATGTCCGCGCGCGCCCCGCGGCCCTTCAGGTAGACCGACGGGTACTTCATCGTCACCTTGCTGCCCATGTTCCCGTCGACCCACTCGACGAGCGAGTCCTCGTAGCCGACGGCCCGCTTGGTGACGAGGTTGTAGACATTCTTCGACCAGTTCTGGACGGTCGTGTACCGGACCTTGGCGTGCGGCTCCGCGACGACCTCCACGACGGCGGCATGGAGCGAGTCGGTCGAGTAGATTGGGGCCGTGCAACCCTCCACGTAATGGACCTTGGCCCCCGTGTCGGCGATGATCAGCGTCCGCTCGAACTGTCCGACGTTCTTCGCGTTGATCCGGAAGTACGCCTGGAGCGGGATGCCGGCATCGACCCCAGGAGGGACGTAGACGAAGCTCCCGCCGGACCAGACGGCGCTGTTGAGCGCCGAGAACTTGTTGTCGTTGTACGGGACGATCTTGCCGAAGTACTTCTGGACGATCTCCGGGTACTTCTGGACGGCCGTGTCCGTGTCGGTGAAGATCACCCCCTTCTTCTCGAGGTCCTCCCGGATCTTGTGGTAGACCGTGCCGCTGTCGTACTGGGCCCCGACCCCGCCGAAGTACTCGCGCTCGGCCTTCGGGATCCCGAGCTTCTCGAACGTGTTCTTGATGTCGGCGGGAAGGTCCTCCCACTTCCGCTTGGTGTCCCCTTCTGCGAGAGGGTTCGCATAGTAGGTGTAGGCGTCGAAATCGATCGAGTCGAGCGACGGGCCCCAGTCGGGCATCGCCCGGTCGAGGAAGTGGTCGAACGCCCTTAGGCGGTACTCCCGCATCCAATCGGGCTCGTTCTTGAGATCGGAGATCTTCTCGACGACCGCCCGGTTGAGGCCGCGCGCGGTCCGTACCTTGTAGGTCTCGGGGTCCTTGAAGTCGTACCGCGTGTAGTCGAGCGGCTGCACCTCGGCCGGGGGCGGCGGCGCCGTCATGATTCCTCCAATAATTCCATCACAAGTCCGTATTTAAATGATGGGTAGCGAGGCGAACTACTGTTCGGTCCCCCCTATCGGAGCCTCTCCGTTCGTCCGTTTGTCGGCCGGTGCGCGACACCGTCGCACTAGCCGCCGGCCCGCGGAGCCCCGGGCGGGGGGGCGAACACCTTGACGACCTTGGCGAGCGCGTCGAACAGCCGGTCGATCTCGGCCTCGGAGTTGTAGAGGTACGGGCTCGCGCGAGTGAGCGCGGGGACCCCGAGGCGGTCCATGAGCGGCCCCGCGCAATGTTGGCCGGCTCGGACCGCGACCCCCTCGGCGTCGAGGATGCTTGAGACGTCGTGGGGATGCACTCCGGCCAGGGAGAAGGAGAGGACCGACTCCCGATCGGGACCCTCCGGCGGACCGTAGACCCGGACGTTGTCCGAGAACTCCTGCTCGATCCTCCGTCGGGCCCGCTGACGGAGCGTGGCCTCGTGCCTCGCGAGTTCCTCCCAGCTGAACTTGCCGAGGTAGTCGATCGCCGCTCCGAGTCCGACCGCCCCGGAGATGTTCGGGGTGCCGGCCTCGAACTTCGCGGGGGGTTCTCGGAACTCGACCCGCTCCTGGTGGACCTCCCGGATCATCTCCCCCCCGCCGAGCGCGGGCGGGATGCGATCGAGGATCGCCCGGCGCCCCCAGAGAACGCCGATCCCTGTGGGCCCGAGCATCTTGTGCCCGGAGAAGGCGACGAAGTCGCCGCCGAGGGCTTGGACATCGACCTTGCGGTGGGGGACCGACTGCGCCGCGTCGACCAAGACGAGCGCCCCGGCGGCGTGGGCCCGGTCGGCGACCGCCCGGACCGGGTTCACCGTCCCGAGGACATTCGAGACGTGCGTCACGGTCACGAGCTTCGCCGGCTTCTGGAGGCGCCGATCGAGGTCGGCGAGGTCGAGCCGGCCGTTCTCGTCGATGCCGACGAACTCGAGTTCGATCCCGTGGTAGGCCCGAAGGAGCTGCCACGGGACGATGTTCGAGTGGTGCTCCATGACGGTCGTGATCACCCGGTCCCCCTTTGCGAGCGTCCCGCGGGCGAGGCACTGGGCGACGACGTTGATCGCCTCCGTCGTTCCGCGTACGAAGATGACCTCGGAAGGGTCGGGGGCGTTGACGAACCTGGCGACCTTCTCCCGGGCCCCTTCGTATGCCTCGGTCGCCTCTTCCGACAGCTGGTAGGCCCCGCGGTGGACGTTCGCGTTCAGACGCTCGTAGTAATCGGAGACCGCCCGTACGACGGCCTGCGGCTTCTGGCTCGTCGCAGCGGAGTCGAGGTAGACGAGCGGCTTCCCGTGGACGGTCCGGTCGAGGATCGGGAACTCCGCTCGGACCCGGGCCCAGTCCATCGACGGTGTCCTCGCGATCGCGTTACGACGCGCCCGTGACCCCAACGCGGACCCAGTCGTACCCTTTCGCCTCGAGCTCCTCCGCGAGCTCGCGGCCACCGGAGAGCGCGACGACCCCGTCGACCATCACGTGGACCCGGTCCGGTTTCAGGTACTTGAGGATGCGCTGGTAGTGCGTGATCACGAGGATGCCGGCGTCGGGCCGGCGGAGCTTCGCCACCGTTTCGCCGACCGACTTGACCGCGTCGATGTCGAGGCCGGAGTCGGGCTCGTCGAGGATCGCGAACGTCGGCTCGAGGGTGGCCATCTGGAGGATCTCGACCCGCTTCTTCTCCCCGCCGGAGAACCCCTCGTTGAGCGAGCGCTTCAGGAGCGACTGGTCCATCCCGAGGTACTCGAGGTGGGTGTCAAGGTCCTTCCCGAACGCCTCCGTGTCGGCGTTCTCGGCCGTGTGCCGCTGCATGTAGGCGGTCCAGAGGAACTTCGAGAGCGATAGCCCGGAGACCTCCTGCGGATACTGGAAGCCAAGGAAGAGGCCCGCTCGGGAGCGCTGGTCGACCGGGAGCTTCAGGAGGTCCTTCTCGTCCAGGAACACCCGGCCCTTGGTCACCTTGTACTTGGGGTGACCCATCAGCGCCGCGGCGAGCGTGCTCTTCCCGGACCCGTTCGGGCCCATGAGGGCGGTGAGCTCTCCGCTCAGCAGCTCGAGGTCGACCCCCTTGAGGATCTCCTTGCCAGCGACCTCCACGTGCAGCCCCTCGACGCGGAGCGTGTGCTTCGGGACGGAACTCATCGGGAACCCGGGCCGCCGAGCCGACACCCTCATTTAAATATTTCTATGTGTTTTAATTGGCCGGCTCACCGAGGGCCGAAGGCGCGGGGGAATCGGGATGGAAGTGCCGGAACTGTTCGCGGGGGGCGGCACTCGGGGTCGGATCCTCGAGGAGCTCGCCGTCTCCGCGAAGACCGCGCGCGACCTCTCGAAGAGCCTGGGCATCCAGGAGAGCGCGGCCCGTGGCCACCTCGAGCGGCTGGAGGCCCGGGGGTACGTCGTCCCCACGTTCCGCCGCGAGGGGGTCGGACGGCCGAGGAAGCGCTACCTCTTGACGCCCCAGGGCCGGGACCTGTTCCCACGCCGGTACGAGATGCTCCTCGATTCCGTCATGGACGAGCTCATCGCCCGGGAGGGGGAGAAGTACGTCTCCGAGCTGTTCGCGGTGGCGGCCCGCTCGATGGCCCGGCAGATCGCGAAGGCCGTCCCCGAGGACGCCTCCCGGCACGATCGGGCGAGCGCCCTCGCCGCGTCGCTCAACCAGCTCGGGTTCCGCTGCACCGTCGAGGAGGCCCCGGACGGGACGCTCAAGATCGTCCGGACCAACTGCGTCTTCCGCCACAGCGCGCTCGGGCACGCCCAGCTCCTCTGCGACGTATTCGATAAGAACCTCACGGAGAGCCTCCTCGGCCAGGCCGGCCTTGACCTCAAGGACTCGATCACCCGGGGCAGCTCCTGCTGCACGCACCTCATCCACCTCGACTGAGCTCGGGAGCCGACCGCGACCCCTCGACGGACGATGCCGAAGGTCCAGCTCGAGCTTCCCTCGGCGTGGAACGCGGGGAGCGCGGTGGGGGCGGTCCTACCGGCCGGTACGATGCCGATCGGGGAAGTCCTGGCGGAGCTCGGGCGCTCCTCCCCGGTCCTCCGGGCCCGGCTGTTCGCGCCCCACGGTCGGCTTCGGCGCTCCTTCGCGGTCTACCTCAACGACGACGACGTCCGTTCCCTCTCCGGGGAATCGACCCTGGTCCACGACGGAGATAGGGTCCGCATCGTCCCGTCGCTCGGAGGGGGATAGATGCCTCGGCGCTCCGCCACGCGGATCTCCGTCGACCTCCCCGCGCTGAGCGCGGAGGACCGGCGTCGGTACTCCCGACACCTCGCCCTACCGCAGGTCGGGGAACTCGGTCAGCGACGTCTCAAGGCCGGTCGGGTGCTCCTCGTCGGAACCGGGGGCCTGGGTGCGCCGGCGGCCCTCTACCTCGCCGCGGCCGGGGTCGGCACGATCGGCCTTGTCGATTCCGATCAGGTCGACGAGTCGAACCTCCAGCGCCAGGTGTTGTACAGCTCCTCCGACGTCGGGCGCCCGAAGCTCGACGCCGCGGGCGACCGGCTCGCTTCGCTCAACCCGCTCGTTCGGATCGTGCGCCACGACGCGGAGCTCGACCCATCGAACGCCCTTTCGATCCTCCGAGGGTACGATGTCGTCGTCGACGGGACGGACAACTTCCCCGCCCGCTACCTCATCAACGACGCGTGCGTCGACCTCGGGATCCCGGACGTCTTCGGCTCGGTCTACCGGTTCGAGGGGCAGGTCTCCGTCTTCCACCCCCCGAACGGCCCGTGCTACCGATGCCTCTTCCCGGAGCCCCCGCCCGCGGAGGCGGTCCCCTCCTGCGCCGAGGGCGGCGTGCTCGGCGCCCTCCCCGGGATCATCGGGATGGCCCAGGCGATCGAGGCGCTGAAGATCCTCCTCGGCGAGGGCCGGCCGCTCGAGGGCCGGCTCCTCCTGTTCGACGCGCTCGAGATGCAGTTCCGCGAGCTCACGGTCCGGCGGGATCCGCGCTGTCGGCGATGCTCGCCGCGCCACCGGCACGACCCGCTCGTGGCCGAAGGGGGCGGCGAAGGAGGGGAGGCGTCGGACCCCGACCTCGAGATCGGCTCCGAGGAGCTCCGCCGGGCCCTCTCGGGGGCGACCCCTCCCCTGCTCGTCGACGTTCGGGAGCCGGAGGAGTACGCGGCGGGCCACCTCCCTCGGGCCCGCCTGATCCCCCTCGGGGAGCTCCGTGGCCGGGCGGGAGAGCTCTCGGGCCCCCGGCCGGTCGTGGTGTACTGCCGGATGGGGCATCGCTCCGGCCGCGCGGCGCGGCTCCTGCGCGACCTCGGACTGACCGAGGTGCGGACGCTTTCCGGGGGGCTCGCCGCTTGGGAGGACTCGGACCACCGGGCCCGTCGGTCTACGCGCTGAGTATCGGCGCTTCCACGTCGTCCCGGTAGGACCGGGCCCGCCGAGAGAGCTCCCGGGCGAACGCCGTCGGGTCCTTCGGCGAGACGAACAGCGGGACCCCCTGGTCCGGCGTGACCATCACGCCCGGCGAGACCGTGTGCACGGTATCGAAGTCGCCGACCTGCGGGCTCCACACGCGGCCCCGCCACCCCCATCCCCGGAAGAACCCGGTCGGCGAGAGATCCCGGAGGTTGGCGAGCTCGATCTTCCGGATCGACTCGAGGCGGATCGACCGGGAGCCGAAGAGCCGCCAGGCGAGCAGCCGGTCCGGGTCCATCGTGTAGCGGGTCGAGGCGTATCGCGCGAAGTAGATCGCCACGAGCAACGCGAGCAGGAGGAGGGGGTCCGGGATCACCGGGGTGGGTGGGGGGTTTCGGCCGAAGATGACGAGGAGGACGATGAGGAGAGCGTAGACGAACGCGACGGCCGGGTCGATCGGCGCCCGCGCGCGCCACCGGCCCTCCCCGTCCGACGGTCCCGGCGCCGGGGAGGAGCTCATGCGGCCTCGGACGCCGTCCGGAACCGGTTCGGTCGGCTCACGCGGCGCCCTCGTAGTAGTACTCGCCGCTCGCGCGCTGCTCCCGGTCGAGGACCGACCCCTCCCGGTTGATGCGGGGCCGCCGGGTCTCGGCGTCGCGCCGGAAGGTCACCGAAAGTCCCGCGAGGAGGCGGTTCATCCCCTCGCGCATCGGGAACGGCCCGGCGCCGGCGCCCCTCGTCGGGTCCCCGTCCGGGTGCGAGAAGACCATCAACGCGTCGCTCGCGAGGTCGAGGAAGTAGACGTCGTGGTCGACGACGAGGGCCGTGGCGGCGAGCCGCTCGGTCTGGCGCCGGATCAACTTCGCCATCGCCATCCGCTCGTCCGCGTCCAGGTAGGCCGACGGCTCGTCGAGGAGGTAGAGCGTCGCCGGCCGCGCCAAGGCGAGCGCGACCGCCGAGCGCTGGAGCTCTCCGCCGGAGAGGTCGGTCAGGGCGACGTCGAGGAGCCCGTCGAGGCGCAGCCCCGGGACGAGCTCGCGCTCGAAGAGCGAGGCGTCGAAGCCGGGCTCGGCCCGCAGCGCCTCCACGCGGTCCCTCAGGCTCCCCGAGCCCGTCGCCTTCAGGTACTGGGGCTTGTAGCTCACGGTCACCCCGGCCGGGGCGACGCCGCTCGTCGGGCGCTCGGCGCCGGCGAGCATCTTCACGAACGTCGTCTTCCCCGTGGCGTTCGGGCCGACCACGCCGACGGTCTCCCCCCTCGCGAGGAGCCCCGGGGCGACCGAGAGCTCGAACGCCCCGTAGGACTTCGCGAGCGCATCGAACTCCACGATCGAGTTGCCCCGCGGCGGGAGCTTCGGCGGGTGGGCCACGAACCGGACCGGCTCGGTCCGGAAGCGGACGTTCTCGTCCTTCAGGTACCCCGCGAGGTAGGTGTTGATCGCCGCGCGCATCGGGATCGGATGGGAGATCACCCCGAACGCCGCCTCCTCCCCGTAGACCAAGTGGGCCGTGTCCGCGAGGTAATCGAGCAGTGCGAGGTCGTGCTCGACGACGACGACGCTCCTCTCCTCGCCCAATCGCCGCAGCAGCCGGGCGACCGTGAGCCGGTGGACGATGTCGAGGTAGCTCGACGGTTCGTCGAACAGGTAGAGGTCGGCCGGGGTGGCGAGGCAGCGGGCGATCGCGGCGAGCTGGAGCTCCCCGCCGGAGAGCTCGGCGAGCGGCCGCTCCCGCTTCGGTCCGAGCCCGACCTCCTCGATCCGGCGTTCGGTCTCCGCGGGGGAGCCCCCGACGAACTCCCCGACCGTGCCCCCCTCGTCGGCGAGGCGGTCGACGTACTGGGGCTTCGACGCGACCCGGAGCTCGCCGGAGGCGATCCGGCGGAAGTGCTCGTGGAGCTGGGTCCCGCGGTAGCGCTCCATCACCTTCGCCCACGCCCCGGGGGCCGCGTAGTCGCCGAGGTTCGCGACCTCCTGGCCGGCGAGGATGCGCAGCGCGGTCGACTTCCCGGTCCCGTTCGGTCCGAGGAGCCCCGTGATGCCGTGCTTCGGGACCGTCGGGAGGCGGTAGAGACGGAAGCCGTTGTACCCGTACCGGTGCACGATCTCCGATTCGTCGGCCTCGGGGGTGTTCAGGATCTTGATCGCGTCGAACGGGCACTTGTGGACGCAGATCCCGCAGCCGATGCACAACGTCTCCGAGATGATCGGTTTCCCGATCGGCCCCTCGACGATGCACTCCTGCCCCATCCGGACCGGCGGGCAGTACGCCTGGCACTCCCACTGGCACTCCTTCGGGTGACAGCGGTCGGCGAGGAGGATCGCGATCCGGGCCATCCTATGCCCTGCGCACGTCGCCCACGAGGCGGCCGTCCGCCATGGCGAGGTGCCGATCGGCGGTGGCGGCGACCGCCGGGTTGTGCGTCACGACGACGAGCGTCGCGCCGGCGGCCTCCCGCGCGAGCGCGAGCGCGCGCAGCACCTGGCTCGCGTTCTCCCGGTCGAGCTCCCCGGTCGGCTCGTCGGCGAGGAGGAGCCCGGGTCGGTTCGCCAAGGCGCGGGCGATCGCCACCCGTTGCTCCTGCCCTCCCGAGAGCTCGTGCGGGAACGCGGCCGCACGGTCGCCGAGGCCAACCTGCTCGAGGAGCTCGCGGCCCCGGGCCTTCCGGCCCGCGGCGGGCACCCGCAGGGCCCGCATCGGGAGCTCGACGTTCTCCTCGACCGTCATCGTCGGGAGGAGGTAGAAGCGTTGAAAGATGAAGCCGACCCCCGTCAGGCGGAGGCGGGAGCGCTCCGCCTCCGACCGGTCGCCGACCCGTCGCCCGTCCCACGCCACGACCCCCTCGGTCGGGCGGTCGAGCAGGCCGAGCAGGTTGAGGAGCGTGGTCTTCCCGCAGCCGGACGGTCCCTCGATCGAGACCGAGCTCCCGGGCGCAAGGGTGAGCTCGATCCCCGAGAGGGCCCGGACCGACGGGCCGCGGCCGGCCCCGTACTCCTTGCCGACCCCGGTCAGTCGGATCTCCGGCGCTTGCCCCTCGCTCACCTCAACGCCTCCGGCAGCGAGAGCCTCAGGGCGGCCCGCGTCGCCGCGAGGCTCGCCACCAACGAGAGCGCGAGGATCGCGACCCCGAGGAGCCCGAGCTCGCTCCAGTCGAACACGGCGAGGTCGACGGCGGCCTGGACCTCGGGCGGCCCGAACCGGGCGAGCCCCTCGACGAGGATCCAGCCCCCGATCACGCCCCCGACGACCCCCGAGGCCGCGAGGCCGAGCGCCCAGCGTCCGGTGAGGCGGGCGATCTGTCCGGCCGGGAGCCCGATGGCCCGGCGGATCCCGATCGACCTCCGTTCGGTCTCCACCCGGCGGACGAGCACGAGGGCGAGGAAGATGAGCCCGATCGTGAGCCCGACCGAGGAGAGCGCGAGGTAGAACCCGTCCAGGACCGCGCTCGCCTGGCGGAGCTGCTGCGCCTGGGACTGGAGGGAGCTCACCCCGTAGTACGGGACCAGCGCCTGGATCTCTTCGGCGAGGCGGTCGACCGCCGACGGGCTCGCGGAGGCGGCCCCCGAGAGGGCGACCTGGATGGTGTCGGCCGAATCGAGGAGGGCCCCGCTCGTCCCGTTCGCTCGGGCGAACCCTGTGAGGACCTGCAGGTCGGAGAGGGGAAGGACGACGGCGTACGCCGCCGTCGGGCCGAGCAGCGTCGAGGCGCTGCCGAGGATGCCGGTGACCTCGAACGGGACCTCGGCCGTCCCGTTCGCCGTGGGCGCGAGCGCGACGGTCGAGCCGACCCCGACGGAGAGCGACGAAGCGAACGGGGCCGAGAGAAGTACATCGTCGGTGGCCGGCCCGCTGTAGGTCCCGTTGGCGTAGTGGATCGCGTCCGTCGGGTCCCCGAGGGGCAGGGGGTCGGGGAACAGCGAGCGGGTGCTCGGGCCTTGGGTGGCATCGAAGGCTCCGGGCACGACCCCCTCGGCGAGCGTGGGGTGCGGTCCCCCGGTCGGGGGGAACACATCGATCGGCGCGCTCAGGATCGGGGAGGCCGCGCCGGCGCCCGAGAGCCCTTCGATCCGTAGCGCGAGCGCATGGGCGTCGGAGATCCCGTGGAGGCCGGGCGCCGAGATCGAGACCTCGTAGCCCGCGTTCTCGAGGTCGTCGATCTCGTGGTCGGAGACCCCGCCGCCGACGGACAGGAGGACCACCGGGAGGGCGACCGAGGTCGCGATCGCCAGCGCGGCGAACGTCGTCTGCCAGGCGAGGTGGGGCCGGCGGAGCCAACGCCTCATGGGGCCCTCAACTCCTCGGCGATCGGGACCGCGAGCGCGCGGGCGATCGGCACGGCCGCCGCCGCGAGGCCGATGAGGGCGATCACCCCGATCGCGCTCGCGGCCACGGTCGGATCGAACGAGACGAAGCTGAACCCGTTGGGGAGTCCGGCGACGAGGCGGTTCAGCAACACGTCGAGACCGTAGCCGATCCCTAAGCCGAGCGGGGCGCCGAAGGCGAGGCCAAGGCCGGAGAGGAGGAGGGACTCCTCGAGCACGAACCTCCCGATCGTGGCCCGGGAGTAACCGATCGCTCGGAGGAGCGCGATCTCCTGCGCCCGGTCGTCGACGGACATCAGGAGGACCGTGCTCGTGAACAGGCCGGCGACCGCCACGCCGATGGCGCCGATGAGCTCCCCGAAGGTCCGGTAGAGGTTCACGACCTGGTCGACCGCCCCGAGGATGTCGCCGAGCGTGAGCACGGTGAGCGAGGGGAACGCCCGTTCGAGCAGGGTCTGGTCGTGCCCTGGGTCCGTCGGATCGGTGAGGTGGACCAGGACGAGGGAGGCGTAGTCATCGGTCACGGCGAGCCCGCCGTCGATCGCCTGCAGCTCGGAGAGGTAGAGGAAACCGAGCTGGGCGGAGGGGATCAGCCAGAACGGCCCGCTGATCCCCGCGACGGTGAGGGCCGTGGCGTTGGCGTACCACCCCGAGAGCCCCGAGGCCGCGGGGATCGCGCGGGGGCTCGCCCAGATCTTCGCGCCGGGCCCCACGTGGAGCACGCCCGCGAGGTCCTGGTCGAGGACCACCTCTCCCGTCGTCGGGCCCGCGTAGGTACCGTTCGCCCAATGCGGATCACCGGGGGCGGTGAAGCCGGTCCCGGCGAGGAGCGTCGGTGTGTTGAGTCCGGCATTGTCCGAGGGGATCCACCCGACCGCCTCCGCCCCGCTCAGGCCCCAGCCGGTGGGGACCGCGGCGCCCCCCACGGAGGCGTTCGTGGCGGCGTAGAGGGACGCGTTCCCGAAGACGAGGTCGCTGACGAGCCACGGGCTCGCGGTGGCGACGTTCGCGTCGGCGCGAGGGAACGTCGACGGGGTCGCGTGGGCGTCGGTGAGCGGTGGGAAGTCCCCCGAGATGAGGCTCGTGTTGGCGCTCGTCGCCAAGAGGTCGACGCCGCTCGCGACCGCGAGCCGGGAGGCGCTCCCCTCGATCCCGGCCGAGAGGGCGAGCAGCGCGATCACCAGGGCGGTGGCGAGCCCGATCCCGATCGCCGCGAGGGCGGTCCGACCCGGCCGGCGTCGTACCCCGTCCCACGCGTAGCGCATCGGCGTCCCCGTTCGGCCCGCGCGACTAGCCGGCTCCGCCCGGCCTCAGTTCCGCGAGGGTGGCCCGATGCGAGGCGACCACGTCGTACTTGTGGATCGACTCCTCGCTCACCGAGCGGACCTCGACCGCCGTGGCGCCCGTTAGCTCCGGGAAGCGCGTGGGGACGGAGGCGAGGAGCTCGCGGACCACGTCCTCCACGAATCTTGGCCGCCGGTGCGCGTCGAGGACGACCTGCGCCTCGTCGCCTCGCTTCAGGATCGAGTAGGTCGGCGCGGACTGGGCCGCCTCGATGGCCTCGATGATGCGGTCGGCCTCGATCTCGACGCCGTCGGGAAGATCGATCGTGAGCGTGGTCCGGTTCCGTTGGTTGTGCGTGATGACCGGCATCTGGCGGAGCGAGGGGGCCCGTGCGTCCGGGTACTCCCCCTGGAGGAGCTCGCGGGAGCTCTCCATGGCGCACGGACAGGCGGTCATGCCGACCGCCTCGGCGCCGACCGCCCGGTGGAGCGCCACCTTCCCTCGCGCGTCGCGGCCCGCGCGCGCCTCGGCGAGGAGCGTGTAGTCCTCGAAGCTCCGCTTCGCCTCCGTGATCCCCTGCCGCAGGAAGTACTCCGCCGAGGCGTCGACCGACGCCTCCGTCGCGTAGGGGTGGCGGCGGAGCAGCTCGGCGGCGATCGAGGCGCAGGCGTTCTCCAGGCTCTCGACCGGCCGCGTGACGGTCTCGTCCACGATCTCGGCGAGAATCTCCGCGTTGCGGGAGAGGTCGGAGCCCTTCCGGTCCGACGGGAGGTCGACCGCGACGTGGAACGTCACCGTGAGCGCGTGGGTCCGGCCCCCCCGTTGGACGTTGAGCGGCTTGCGGATCCCCGAGACCCCGACCGAGCGCAGCTGCAGCCGTCCCCGGGCCGGCGCCTCGGCGTGGACGTCCTTGGACGGAGGCACGCCTCTCCACCGGCGGCGCGGGTAAAACGGCTTGGCCGGCGCGACCGAGGTGGTGCCGCTGCCCCTGAGGCCTTATAGGAGCCGGGCGGGTCCAGAGGACGATGACGGAAGCGGGCGTTGCCCC
>JASHSI010000097.1 GCA_030040915.1 Thermoplasmata archaeon
GCCGACCGGTGTTCCCTGGACCAAGGGGCGGAAGCCGGACGCCACGGCCTCATTTGGGGAAGGAGGTCGCGCGCCATCCTCCGGGACCCCCCTACGGCGTACCGTGGACCCTCGCTTCCGAGCGAACGCCACGCCGCCGCCGACGGCGACCACTCCACCGATTCCCACGCCGACGAGCACGAGCGCTCCGTCCGTCCCATAGAGGATGCGTCCCAAGTGGCTCAGCGGTGCGGGCATGCCGACCTTGGGGGAAGGAGCGATGATCGGGGGGGGACCGGTACTGGGGGGGTGGACGATCGCCGCCTCGGACACGAACGGCCCGGATTCCGTCAACGCTCCCTGGACGGAGACGTTCCCGAGCCAGAACTCCGATTCGGTACACGCCGATGCGTTGCTGGGAACGCTCATCAGGCTCGCGTCGCACGCGGCGGTCCACGAATATTCGAATACGAACACGATGGGTCCCGCGGGAATTTCTCCCCGCCAGTGGAGCGAGAAATTGGCCAGAAGCTCGGAGGCGTTGGTCCCTCCGATCTGCTGGGTCAACGAAGCGAAGGTGGGTTCCTGGCAGATGGCGTCCCACAGGGTCCGGATCTGTCCGACCGTCGCGTTCGCGGTGAGGTTCACGGGGGGCGGAGGAGGAGGGCTGTTCGTGCCGTTCGAAGGAGGCAGATTTCCCGGGGTGCCGTAGTTCGGATAGTACCCGCCCGATTCTGCACCTAGGCTAAGGCTCCCGGAGAAATTTCCGGGATAGGGGAACTCACCTCCTCCCAGAAACAGGGGAAAGAGCGAGGAGTTCGAACCGTTCGCTAGGGTCGAATTGAGCTCAGGGAGTACGTTGCACGGAGAGATCGGCGTGGCGCCCGTAACCGACAGGAGGGAGGACACATGGGCCTCGCTCGAGCCGGTGAACGGGTCCGCGAACGTCCCGTTCCCGGATACCAGCCCCACGACCAAGATGATGGCGACGGCGGTCCCGGCGGAGCTCCACAGGGGTCCCAAGGCGATCTCCCGGGGCGTCCCTCGATCCGGTCTCCCACGGTGGACGGATCCTTCCGTCGGGGGTCCGGGCGGGGCCGAACGGCGACGGCTCCTCCTCGTGGTCGGCCTCCCGCGAAGCGGGTGATTGCCCCCGCGCAGGAAAGGCATTAGCCCAAGAAGCGGTTTCGAATCCTGGGCCTTCCCCGATGAAAGGTGGCCCGTTGGCCGCTGGGCGATGCGCGGGCTGAGTCGTTCGGAAGTGGCGGTCCTCGGGGCCCTACTGCCCTCCGTCCCCGGGGGAGAGCGGGATCGGATCGGGTTCGCGCGCGTGCCCCGCACGACCTACCAGAGCATCCGGCAACGGGCGTTTCGCGCCGGGTGGTTGGAGGAACGGTTCGTGCCGACCCCCGCCTCGGTGGGGGCCCGTGCGGTGGCGATCGCCCTCGGCCAGCCGTACGCCGAGCGTCGGCGGGAGATCTTGGACGGCTTGAGCGCCGATCCAGACACCGTCCTCCTGTGGGCGAGCTCGGACACCGTCTTGGCCGTGACGTACGAGCGAGCGACCGGCTCCCAGGTCGATCCGGAGGGCTCCGAAGCCCGGGAGGATCGGGATCCGGCGTGGCGACGATCCTGCCGCGTCCGAGTGGCGGGTCCTGGCTCCGGCCTGCCCGCGTTCTTCGACCTGGAGGGCGCCTGGTCCCTCAGCGTAATGGACCGCCACCCGGTCTCCTATCCCCTAGGTCTCCCCTTCGCCGGCGCGGAAGGGAATCGACGCCGGCTCTGGGACCCCGGCCAGAACGAGCTCCATGAGCTACTCTCCCGGCCCTTCGCCGATGAGGATGATGGTCGGCTCGGCCCCCTCGGGCGAATTCGGATCGTGCGCCGAGGACGGCGGCTCCTCGCCTCAGGGCGCGTGCAGCGACGCCTCTTCCTGAGCCTGGGGGCCCTGCCGCCGGTATCCGACCGCCCCATCGAGCGCATCGTGTTCGTCACCGGCGAATGCCGGCCGGGGACCGAGCCGGGCGGCCTTCTGGGCGAGCTCGTCCGACGAGCGCGGGTGGCCCCCTTCCTCTTCGGGTTCGATCCCGAACGGATCCTCCTCGCAGGCCTTTCCCCTGGCGGAAGCCGCCGCGCCGACCCGGACGTCCATGTCCTGCCGATCCTCCAGCGGTTCATGTCGCGGATCGAGGTGATCCGCGAGCCGATCGGCTCGTTGCGGCCGATCCTCGAGCACCGCTACGATCGCCTGGCGATCCCCAGGACGGTTCCGTCGCTCCGACCCCGAGCCGAGGGTCGTTCGAGCGCTCCCCGGCCGGTGGAGCGGGGAGAGCGTTCGGTCCCCGGGCCGTAGGCCCCCCCTCGAGGGGGGAAGCGAACCCTCACCGTTCCCGGGGCCTGCCAAGGGCTCGGGCGAGGTCCTCGGCGGGGACGTCGAGATGGCAGGTCGACCGAAGGAGCTCCCGGGCCCCGTCGACGGTCCCCGACCGCTCGATGGCGCGGCGCCCGAGGGCGGCCAGGTCCTCCCAGTAGTTCCACGGGAAGACGACCCAGACCCACCGGTCGCGGGGGATGACCTCGGCGTAGTAGTCCGGCTGGAACTTCGAATGGGCGATGTGGAGGAACGCCGCGCTCTCCACGCGGGAGGCCCCCGCCTCGGCGACATGCCGGGTGGCGAGCTCGAGGCTCTCCCCGGTGTCGGTGATGTCGTCGAGGACGAGGACGGTCTCCCCCTTCACCGGACCGCTCAGGCCCTCGGTGAGCTCGGCGCGGCCGCTCGGCCGGGCGGTGACCCCCCAGTGCTGGGCGCGCAGGGCGAGGAGCCGCTTCAGCCCGAGCCGGTCGGCCAGGAGCCGGGCCGGCACCCAGCCGCCCCGGGTGAGGGCGACGAGGGTCTGGGGGACGCGGTCGGCCCGGACGATCGCCTCCGCGACCCGGTCCGCCCAGCCCTCGGCCTCCGCCCACGTCGTCCGCCGGCACGGCGGGAGCTCGTCCGGCATCGGGGGGAGTGCGGCCGGGCGGGGCGGACGGTTCCCGTGCCTACGGGTAGATCCCGCGCATCCGGATCGCGTCGGCGACCCGCTGGATGGCGAGGACGTAGGCGGCCGTGCGGTTGTGGACCCGCTTCTCCTCGGCGACCTTGTGGACGTCGTTGTAGGAGCGGACCATGACCCCCTCGAGCCGGTTCGTGACCTCGGAGAGGGGCCAGAAGTACCCCTGGATGTCCTGCGCCCACTCGAAGTAGCTCACCGTGACGCCCCCCGCGTTCGCGAGGATGTCGGGGAGCACGGTGATCCTCTTCTGGAAGAGGATCGTGTCCGCCTCGGGAACGGTCGGGCCGTTCGCCGCCTCGGCGACGATCTTCGCCTGGATCTTGTCGGCGTTCTTCGAGGTGATCTGGTTCTCGAGCGCCGCGGGGATCAGGACGTCGACCTTCGTCTCGAGGAGCTCCGCGTTCGAGATCGACTTCGCCCCCGCGAACCCGGTGACCGAGCCGGTCTTCGCCTTGTGGGCCTCGAGCGCGCCGACGTTGATCCCGTCGGCCTTGTAGACGCCGCCCTTCGAGTCGGAGGCGGCGACGAGCTTCGCCCCCTGCTCGTCCTGCAGGATGCGGGCCGCGATGCTCCCCGCGTTCCCGAACCCTTGGACGGCGAGGCTCGCGCCCTTGACCTTGACCCCGGCGTGCGGGGCGGCCTCGCGGATCACGTAGGCGCACCCGCGCCCGGTCGCCTCGCCCCGGCCCTGGCTGCCGCCGAGGGAGATCGGCTTGCCCGTGACGACGCCCGGTACCGAGTAGCCCTTCTGCATCGAGTACGTGTCCATGATCCAGGCCATCGTCTGGGAGTCGGTGTAGACGTCGGGGGCCGGGATGTCCATCTCGGGCCCGATGATCGGGAGGATCTCGCTCGCGAAGCGGCGGGTGAGCCGCTCGAGCTCCCCCTTCGACATCTTCTTCGGGTCGCAGATGACCCCGCCCTTCGCCCCGCCGTACGGCAGGTCGACGACCGCGCACTTCCACGTCATCCACGCGGCGAGCGCGCGGACCTCGTCGAGGCTGACCTGCGGGTGGTAGCGGATCCCGCCCTTCGACGGCCCGCGGGCCATGTTGTACTGGACCCGGTAGCCGTTGAACACCCGGTACGACCCGTCGTCCATGCGGACGGGGAAGTTCACCGAGAGCTCCCGCTTCGGGCTCTTCAGCATCGCGCGCATGCCATCGTCGAGGCCGATCAGGTCGGCGACGATGTCGACTTGCTTTCGGGCGGTCTCGAACGGGTTGATCTGCGCACCGTCACCTGGCACGAGGGACACCTTCGGGGCCGCGCACGAAGCCGACCCTACTTGAGGATGGCGCGCCGCCGGCCGCCCGGCTTTCCGACGGGCCGCCGTGGGGCCGCGAACGGGTCCCAGCCGGCGGCCGGCATCGGCCGTTCTCCCCCGGTTTCGAGAAGGAAGGCGCCCCGGCCGCGGCGCACCCGGCCGATCGGACGAGCGGAGCCCCCGGCCTTCCGGACCGCCGCGAGGGCGCGGGCGACCCGGGCCGGAGGGACCGAGGCGAGGAGCTCGTAGTCCCCCCCGTATAGGGCGGTGGAGAGGCGCTCCCGCTCCCCGAGTCCCCGCGCGAGCTTCGGGGACCACGGGAGCCGGGCGACGTCGACCGTGACGCGGACCCGGCTCGCTTCCGCGAGCCGCCGGGCGCCGTCGGCGAGACCGTCGGACGTGTCGATCATCGCCCGCGCGAACGGCGCCAACGCTCTCCCCTCCGCGAGCCGGGGGACGATCGCGAGGAGCTCGGCGAGGACGGCCCGGTTCGGGGCCCTCCTCCCTTCGAGGGCTCGGGCCGCGGCCCCGCCCCGCCCGACCGTCCCCGTGTGCAGGAGCACATCCCCGGGACGGGCCGAGTCCCGGCGGGGGAGCGGGAGGAGGTCCGCCTCGCCGACGACGGTCCCGACCACGGCCCGCGCCGGCGAGGACTTCGTGTCGCCCCCGACGACGTGGCAGCCGGATCGGGAGGCGGACCGCTCGGCCCCGAGGAGGACCTCTTGGGCCCACTTGGGATCGCTCGCGCGAGGGAGGAGAAGGTCGACCAGGACCGCCACGGGACGTCCCCCCTTCGAGGCGAGGTCGGAGAGGCTCGCCCCGACCGCCGCTTCGCCGACGAGGCCGGCCGGCGAGCCCGGGAGGAAGTGGGTTCCCTCGGCGAGCGCGTCGGTGGTGAGCAGGAGGATCGACCGGCCGACCCTCACGGCCGCGACGTCGTCCCCCATCGGGAGGAGCTCCCCCCGATGGGGCGGGAACGCCCCCACGAGCCAGCGGTGGAACGCCCGCTCCCGGAACGGGATCGACATCACTTGTACGGGACGAACTCCGGCCCGAGGAGCTCGCGCCCGAGGATGATCCGCATGATGTTGAGCCCCCCCTCCGCGCCGACGAGGTAGGAGGTGACGCCGCGCAGGCCCCGCTCGAGGCCCACGTCCTTCGTGTATCCGGCGGCGCCGAACCACATCATCACCCGCTTCACCGCCTCGAAGGCGATCGGGGGGGCGGTCAGCTTCACCGCGGCGACCGCCCGGTCGACCTCGGAGCGGTAGCGCTCCCCTCCCTCCGCGAGGAACCGATCGAGCAGCCAAGCAGCGCGGCGGCACTGCCACTTCACGGCCTCGACCTGGACGTAGAGATCGACGAGCTCGAACTGCAGGCCCTCGAACTTGCCGAGCGGTTGGCCGAACGCCGTCCGGGTGCGGAGGTGCTCGGTCCCGGCCTCGAGCGCCCGCTCGGCCGCCCCGACGCAGGCGGCCGACACGAACGTCCGGGCCACACGGAACCCCTCCATCGCGTAGTGGAACCCCTTGCCGGGCTCGCCAAGGAGGTTCCCGGTGGGCACGACGACGTCGTCGTAGGTGAGCCCCCCGGTCGAGATCCCCATCCGGCCCATGTTCTCGAAGCGCTGCGTCGATAGGCCCGGGCTCTTGGTCGGCACGTAGAGGAAGTGGAATCCGTCGCCCCCCGCGTCCTTCGCGAGGGTGAGGTGCCCGCCCCCCATCCGGCCGGCCTCGACCGTGCCCGAGACGAACGACTTCTCGCCCCGGAGGACGAACCCTTCGGAGGTCCGTCGGGCGGTCGTCCGCATGGCGGCGAGGTCGGAGCCGCCCCCGGGTTCGGTCGTGGCGATCCCGAGGAACGTCTCCCCCCGGCAGACCGGTGGCAGGACCGCGCGTCGAAGCTCCTCCTTCCCGTGGCGCGAGAGGAGCCAGCCCCACCCGGCCTCGAGGAGGAAGAAGACGGCCGTGGCCATCGAGAGGTCGCCGCGTCCGACCTCCTCGGCGGCAAGCTCGGTGAGGACCGCGCTCCCGCCCATCCCGCCGTACTCCGACGGGACCGGCATCGCGAGGAGCCCGAGCCCCGCCATCGGCCGCAGGACCTCCAGGGGGATCGCCCCGTCCCGGTCGATCGCGGCCTCGTGGGGGCGCAGAACGTGGTCCCCGAACGCCCGGACGGCGCCCTGGAAGGCGCGCTCCTCGTCCGACAGCTCGAACTCCACGCGGACCTCTCCCGGGGTCCGGAGCAGGGGTGGCCGGGCCCGAACGCCCGGGGGCGCGGAACGCCTTTAACTTGCCCCCCCGTCGGCCGGGCCGTTCGGGGATAGGCATGCGCGCGCGCATCGCGGTCAACGGGTACGGGACGATCGGAAAGCGCGTCGCGGACGCCGTCGCCCGCCAGCCGGACCTCGAGCTCGTGGGCGTCGCCAAGACCCGGCCGAGCTTCGAGGCGCAGACGGCCCAAGCGCGGGGCATCCCCATCTTCGTCGCCGACGGGGCGAACGTGGACCCGTTCCGATCGGCGGGGATCCCCGTCGCCGGCCGCACCTCGGACCTCCTGAACGCCGCCGACCTCGTCGTCGACTGCGCCCCGGAGAAGATCGGAAAGGAGAACGCCGTCAAGTACAAGGAGGCCGGCAAGCCCGCGATCTTCCAGGGCGGGGAGAAAGCGGAGGTCGCCGAGGTGTCGTTCAACGCCCTCGCGAACTTCGACGCGGCCCGAGGGCGCCAGCGCGTCCGGGTCGTCTCGTGCAACACCACGGGCCTGGCTCGGGCCGCCTCGGTGCTCCGCTCCGCCTACGGGGTCGAGGAGTGGGAGGCGACGATGGTACGCCGCGCCGGCGACCCGGCCGAGACGGACCGGGGCCCGATCGATGGCATCCTCCCGACGTTCCCGATCCCCTCGCATCACGGGGCCGACGTGAGGTCGATCTTCCCGGACCTCACCATCGCGACCGCCGCGGTCGTCGTGCCGACCACGCTCATGCACGTGCACGTCAACCGCGTCCGGCTCGCCCGCCCCCCGGCGACGGTCGCCGAAGTGCTGGACCGGTTCCGCGCCACCCCGCGCTTCCACATCTTCCGGGCGTGGGAGCACGTCGACGGGACCCCGCAGGTCATGGAGTACGGCCGGGACCGCAGTCCCTCGGGTCGTCCCGACGTGATGGAGAACGTGCTGTGGGAACAGGGGATCCGGCTCGAGGGCCGGGACCTCCACTTCTTCCAGGCGATCCACCAGGAGTCGATCGTCGTCCCCGAGAACATCGACGCGATCCGGGCGATGCTCGGGCTCGCCCCCGATGCGGCGACGTCGATCGCCCGGACCGACGAGGCGCTCGGCATCCCTCGGCCGGCCAAGTAGGCCCCGTCCGAGCGGCACCCTTTTGGTCCCGGCCCCATCGGACCGGCGTGGCCGCGGTGAAGGGGCACGAGTCGCACCCGAAGCGCGGCCTCCTCTCCGACCTCATCCTCGGGAGCCAGGACGGGCTCGTCAACGTCCTCGGGATCCTGCTCGGGGTCGCCGCGGCGTCGGCGAGCTTCAAGCTGATCCTCGTCGCGGCGCTCGCGGCCCTCGGCGCCGAGTCGGTCTCGATGGGCGCCGTCGCCTACACCTCCACGGCCGCCCGCCGGAGGTTCTACCTGAGCGAGGAGGCGCGCGAGCGCCGCGAGATGCAGGAGGTGCCCGAGATCGAGCGCCAGGAGATCCGCGAGGTGCTCGAACGGTGGGGGTACACGGGCGAGGGGCTCGAGCGGATGCTGGCCGATTTGTGCGCGAACCCGAAGGCGATGCTCGAGTTCATGATGGCGTTCGAGCTCCGCCTCGCCCCGGTCGACCCACATGAGCCCCTGCACAGCGGGCTCGTGGTACTCGGTGCGACGGTCGCTGGTTCGGCCGTCCCGCTCATCCCCTTCCTCCTCCTTCCGACCCAGATCCACCTCGCCGCGATCTCCTCGATCGTCCTCAGCGGTGCGGTCCTCTTCACGATCGGGACGTTCGAGGCCCGTACGACCGACTCGAACATCTGGCGGAGCGCGCTACAGATGCTCGTCATCGGCCTCGCCGCCGGCTTCGCCGGCTTCCTGATCGGGCACTTCCTGGGCGCGCCGGGCGCGATTTAGGACCGACAGGGCTATGGAATCGGTCCCCCACCGTGGCGCTCTTTTTCGACCACCTTCCCAACTATTTGTAGAGCAGTTGGGTGGAATCGAGTTCGCGGCGCGATGACCCAGCTTCGACGGACCATAGCGGCGATCGGGCTCGTCGGGCTGCTTCTCGCTTCCTCGGCCCTTGCGGTGATCCCGCTCGGGCACATGGCCTCCGGTGGACGGCCTTCCCCGGCCGATTCCGGAACCCCCGGGCGTGGGGCTCCGGCGCCCTCCGCCGTCGCTCCCATCGAATCCGTCGCTCGGTCGGCGGATGCCCCGGACGGAGTTCCGGTCGACGGACCTATCGGCCCCGGCCTGCTCGGGACCGGGGGCTTCCCCTACGGCGGCGCGTACGACCCCCGGAACAACGAGCTGTACATCGCCGACCAGACCACCCTCAACGTCACCGTCCTCAATGCCTCGACGGGGGCGACCGTCACGAGCATCCCCCTGACGAGCGATCCGTTGACGGCGACGTTCGTGCCCAACCAGGGGGAGGTCTACATCAGCGTCGAGGGGAGCCACGACCTCGCGATCGTGAACCCCCAGAACAACACGATCGCCTCGACGATCAATCTCGCCGGGGACCCGGAGTACACTGTTTACGACCCCGACAACTCCTGCCTGTACCTCTCGGAATGGACCTCCGAGACCTCGCCGCTCGGGGTGCAGCGCGTCTACACTACCAACAGCACCACCTCGCCGGTGGTCACTTCGGGGTTCGACGAACCCCTCGATCTCACCGTCGATACCGCGAACGACACGGTGTGGGTCATGAACCTCGGTAGCGGGAGGATCTCCGTCCTCTCCGCGGAGAACAACACGGTCGTGAGGACGTTCGCCCCGACGTTCCCGGCGGGCTCGGACCTCCAGGGCGGGATCGTCTACGTCAACGCCACGGACCAGGTCTTCGTCGACAACGACGGCAGCCCCGGGGCCGTGGACGCCTACGACGCTTCGAACTACTCGCTCATCGCCAAGGAGATCCCGGTCGGGCCGTACGCCTACGGGGCGTCGCTCACCTTCGACCCGGCGAGCGAGCGGGTCTTCGTAGGAAGCTACTACGCGGACACGGTCTCGGTCGTCAGCGTTCTCAACGACTCGATCGCCACGACGGCGCTCTCGATCCCGGGGGGCCCCTGGGTGGGCGTATTCGATCCGAGCACCGGCGCCCTCTTCTTCCTCCTCTCGAGCGGGAACGCCACGGCGTGGATCTTCGGCGGCCTCGCCGTGGACGCCGTTGAGGGCGGCCTTCCCTCCGGGACCCCCTGGTCGGTGACGATCAACGGCACAACCCAGAACGGAACGGATCCAAACTTCTCGTTCGTCCTGCCCGCCGGGAACTATTCGTACTCCGCGGGGTTCGTCCACGGGTTTGGATCGACCAACCCCTCGGGGATCCTCGAGGTCGGCACGGTGACCGACGCGCCAACCCCGCTTGCCTTCAATTTTCTACCGGTCTATGGGGTGAATTTCACCGAGTCGGGCCTGCCGAGCGGGGCCGACTGGGTCGTCGACCTGGACGGGAACCACAACCCAGTGGGACTGGGACCTTGGCTTGGCCTCGGCTTTGCCCTATGGAACGGGTCGTACCGATTCACCGCTTCGACGAACGCGCCCGGATACGCTGCCGCGCTCTCCAGCGGGGGCCGGTTCGTCGTGGATGGCCGACCCCTAAATTTCGTGGTGACGTTCGCCATCGTCACCTACGGGGTGAACTTCACCGAAACGGGGCTTGCCGAAGGCGCCGCGTGGACCGTCTCAATCGGATCGACCGCGTTGACCTCAACGAATGCGTCGATGGTCTTTCTTGAGCCCAACGGGACGTACCCCTGGATCATCACGCCAATCGCCGGTGAGGTGACGAAATGGTCCGGGTCGGCCACCGTCGACGGGGGCAACGTGAGCGTGCCCGTCTCGTTCGCCCTGGCGACCTTCGCGGTCACGTTCACGGAGTCTGGGCTCCCCGCAGGTGCCTCTTGGAACGTGACGGTAGGGACGATGACGGTGAACTCCACGGCCGACCAGATCCTCTTCGAGGAGGCGAACGGTACCTTCTCCTTCCAGGTCCACAGCGCTTCGAACGCTCCCGCGACGCCGGCCTCCGGGATGATCTCCGTCAAGGGGGTGCCCTCGAGCGAGGCGATCGCCTTCGGCCCGGTGGGCGGCTCCTCCGGGGGAGGGACCGGGGGCGCCCTCTCGGGGCCGGCCGTGGTGCTCCTCGCCACGGCCGCCGTCGCGGTCGGCGCC
>JASHSI010000098.1 GCA_030040915.1 Thermoplasmata archaeon
CCGGGGCGGCGGCAGGGGGCGGCGAGGTCGCCCGGGCCGGTCCGGCCGCGGGCGCCGCCGTGTCCGCCCGCGCCGTGCGTTTCGGCCGGCTCCGGCCGAAGTAGAGGCCGACGGCGGTCGCGACCCCGATGATGAGGGCGAAGAGGGCGACGTTGTAGGGGTAGGTCTCGCCGATCGCGATCAATCCGGCCCAGCCGAGGAGGCTCACGCCCACCGAGACCGAGCCGCTACCGAGGTAGGCCCCCGAGTCGACGGTGGCGGTGATCTCGACGGCCGAGCCAAGGTAGCAGGTCGGGACGGTCATGGAGGCGGTGGCGCTCCCCGAGACGTTCGTGGTACCATTCGTGCTTGCGAGCGTGTCGGTGCAGACCCCCGGGAACGAGCCGGTCATGGCGAGCTCGACGGGAAGCCCGGTGATCGGCCGGTGGCTCGTGGCGTTCGCCACGTCGATCGTCAGCGTGACCCCGCCGCCCGGCGCGACCGATCCGGTCGAGGCGGTCACCGTGACGTTGACGTAGGTGCCCGCGAGCCGCTCGTACAGGTCGAGGGCCCTCGGCGACCCCCAACCGGTCACGGCGTCCCATCCCGTCGTCGCCCGTGCGATGCAGTTCCCGCCCGCGGTGATGTCGACGAGCCCAGGGTCGGATTCGCCGACCTCCTCCGCACCGACGGCGTAGATCCGGTCGGAGATGAAGCCGAGCGAGAAGCCCCGCAGCGCGTCCATCTCGGCGACGAGCCCGGCCCACATCGGGGTCGCGAAGCTCGTACCGGAACCGTACTCCGTGTGGCCGTCGAAATAGAACAGGTTCTCCGCGGCCGGCCCCGCGACGTCGGGGATCCCACGGTGGCTTCCGTTCCCCTCGATCGGGGCCGCGGCGCTCCCCACGAGCTGCCAGGACGGGGCGGAGTAGACCGAGGAGTAGCCGCCCCCCGAGTCGTCCCAGGCGGGTTCGCTCGCGAGCCCGGTCACCGTGCCGAAGGCGTTCTCGCTCAGCGTCGGCGCGGTGCCACCGACCGCGAGCACGTACGGGGAGGAGGCGGGGAACTCCGGCTCGAGCCCCCCGTTGCAGGCCGGCTGGCCCCCCGAGGTGCCGCCGGAGTCGCCCGACGCCGCGAGGACGGTGATCCCCCGCTGCTCGGCCTCCGCGAAGTACTCGGAGAGGGCGGACTCGAACGGAAGATCGTCCCCATCCGGGCTCGCGAACGACATCGAGATCACGTCGACCCCGGCGATCGTCGAGACGGCGTCGTGGATCGCGGTCTCCATCGCCGCGTCGGTAGGTGAGTACTGGTCGCTCGCCGGTCCGTCCGGCGCGTAGACGGCGTCGATCGTGGCCCCGGGCGCCTCCGAGGCCGACCACTCGATGTCGAGGGACATCTCCTGGGTGGAGTTCGAAGGGTCGTCGACCGCCGAAGGGGCGGGCGATGGCGCGCCGTCGACCGGGTAGGGGTTCACGGTTGGCTTCGGGAACTGGGACGGGTAGATCTGGTCGAAGAACGTGCTGAGGTCGTTCGGATCATAGCCCGAGCCCCAGAGGATCACGGCGATCCCCACCGAGGTGGCATAGTACGGCCCCCCGCCGGAGAAGTTGTAGAGGTCGTTGAGCCCGTAGATCACGTGGATATCGTTCGGGGTGATCGAGCTCGACCCCCCCTGGCTCGGGGTGGGTCCGACCGAGGCGAGGGGGAGGAGGAAGCGGTCGTTCCCCGTGGAGAGACCGCTCACGGCGTTCACCATCGCCTCGTACGGGGTCGGTAGGCTGGGCGGCGTCGAGGGGAACTCCACCGGGATCCCCTGGAGGGTCCCGGCGTCGATCGCGGTCGAGAACGCCCGGTCGACGGACGCGACCGGGCCGGAGACGTCCATCGACAGTCGGTCGGCCGGGGCCGGTGCGACCGCGAGCCCGAGGGAGACGAAGTAGCCGGCGAGCGAGGCGTACGCGGTGGGGGTCGGCGCGAACTCGCTCGCGATTTGGGTCGCGCCGAGCCGAGCCATGGGCGACGGCGCGGGCCCATACAGGAGGTCGTTCGTCGGGGCGAGCGTGATCGTGAGGGAGACGGTCCCGCTCGCCGGGTGGACCTCGGTCGCCGCGGATACCTCGGAGACGTTGAACCCCGCCCGCTCCGCCCACGGCGTGTCGAGCACGGCGGGAACGAGGGCCGCGTCGGTCGCGCCCGCGGAGGGTCCCCCGAGGGAAACGGTGACGAAGTGGAGGGAGGGGCCCCCCCCGGCTTCGAGCGCGACGCCGGCAAAGAGCGAGGCGACCAGAAGGCCGGCCAGCGCGACGGCCACGAGCGCGCGCCCGAGTCGGCGCGCCGCCGGCCGGTGTCGCATGGGGGCTCGGATGGGGTGCCGGTTTGTTAAGCTCATGCCCCGACCCGGACGGCGCGGCCCGATTCGGTCGGCGGGGCGTCAGGACCGGATCGGGGCCGTGTAGCCCGCCGGCAGATGGAACGGGGGGCCGTCGCCGAAGGCGTTCGGGCGCGGGCCGGTCGGCTCCCCCCGCTGCGCGGAAAGGTAGGCGTCGATCGCGTCCGCCGCCTTCATCGCGTTCCCCATCGCGTAGACGACCGATCGGCCCCCGGCCGCGAAGATACCGGGGACCTCCGTGGCGAACCCCACCCCCTTTCCTTCCGGCCAGCCTTGGCTCGTGATCCGCAGCCCTAGGTCGGGTTCGATCCCCGAGAGGTCGGCCCGCTGACCGACCGCCACGATCACCGTGTCCGCCGGGATGGTCTCCTCCGATCCCGGGACCGGCATCGGGGCCCTCCGCCCCCCCGCATCCGGCAGGCCGAGGGTGATCGTCTGAACGACGAGGCCCTCGACGCCCCGTTCGCCAACGATCCGTACGGGGGCACGCTGGAAGACGAAGCGGATGCCCTCCTTCTCGGCGCCGTGAACCTCCTCGGGGTCCGCGGGCATCTCCGCCCGGCTCCGCCGATAGACGAGCGTGACGTCCCGGGACGGGCAGAGACGGAGAGCGGAGCGGACCGCGTCCATCGCGACGTCTCCGCCGCCGATCACCACCACCTTCTGTCCGAGCGCGGGGGGGTTCCCCGCATGGATCTCCTTGAGGAGCCCGAGCGCGGGGTGGACGCCGGGGAGGCGCTCGCCGGCGAGGTCAAGGGTGCGATGCAACGGGGTTCCGATCGAGAGGAACACCGCCCGGTACCCCTCCCCCAGGAGCCCGATCGGCGTCGTGTCGACGCCGATCCGTCGGTCCTCGGCCCAGGTGACGTCGAGATTGCGGAAGCGGGCCCGGTCGACCGCGACGTCCTCGTCGGTCATGCGATAGGCCGGGATCGTGCGCATGAGCCCGCCGATCCGCTCCTCGGCCTCGAAGACCGTCACCGCGTAGCCCCGGACACCAAGCTCGAACGCCGCCATTATGCCGGCCGGTCCGCCTCCGACGACGGCGACCCGCTGGCCCTTCGGGCGGGACGGCACGTAGGCGAGCTCCGGGCTCCCGTAGTCGAGGGCGGCCCGCTTCAGGTGCCGGATCGCGATCGGAACGCCCTTCTTCTTCACCACGCAGGCGTCCTCGCAGTAGTGGTAGCAGACCTTGCAGAGGCTCGTCGCGAGCGGATTATCGAGCGCCGTGACGCGCGCGGCCCCGTCCCAGTCCTCGATGGAGATCAGCCGGATGTACTCCCGGCAGTCCTGGCTGATCGGGCACGCCTCCACGCACCACGGTCGGCGGCAGAGGACGCACCGCTTCGCCTCCAGGACGGCCTCCTCCTTTGAGTAGGCGCGGAAGATCTCGCGGAAGTCGGTTGAGCGGTCGACGACGCCCTCCTCGGGGATCGGCACGCGCACCGGATTGAGCTTCGGAGGCGTCACCGGAGGCTTCGCGGGCGCGGGACTCGCCATCGTTCGTTGGTCCACCTCCCAGACGAAGGCTAGTACGATCGGTGCGTTTGAAACGGTGTCGCTCCGTTCCGATGGCGGCCGAGGCAGGGCCTATGTACCCCGCCCGGGATGGACCGAACGCGAGGGCCCCACGCGGCCCCGCGGGTAACCCCATGGTCCTCGATTCCCTCGGCAAGTCGCTCCGGGGAGTCCTCCAGAAGGTCGCCCGCGGCTCCACGATCGATGACGCCCTGCTCGCGGAGGTCGCGCGCGACATCCAGCGCGCGCTCCTCCAGGCGGATGTCAACGTCCAGCTCGCCCTCGACCTGACCCAGCGGGTGCGGCGGCGCGCCCGCGACGAGAAGCCCCCGGCCGGGGCGGGGCTCCGCGAGTTCCTGGTCCGGATCATCTACGAGGAGGTCAAGGGGATCCTCGGCCCCGACCGCGCCTTCGAGGTCAAGCCGAAGCGCGTCCTCCTCGCGGGTCTCTTCGGCCAGGGGAAGACCACGACGGCGGGGAAGCTCGCCCGGTTCTTCCAGAAGAAGGGGATCCGCGTCGGCGTCGTCGCGGCCGACGTCCACCGACCGGCGGCGATCGACCAGCTCGAGCAGCTCGCGAAGAAGATCGGCTGCGACTTCTACGCGAACCGGGCCGAGAAGCGCGCCGAGGTCATCGTCCGAGAGGCGCTCGCGCGCTTCCCGCCGCACGTCGCCGTCCTCGTCGACACGGCCGGGCGCACGGGGATCGATCCGGAGCTCGTCGCCGAGCTCGCCCGGGTCCGGGAGGTCCTCGCCCCGGACGACACCTTGCTCGTCCTCGACGCGGCGATGGGCCAGAGCGCCGGTCCGAGCGCCGCGGCGTTCCACAAGGCGGTGGGGCTCACCGGCGTCATCCTGACCAAGCTCGACGGTTCGGCGAAGGGCGGCGGGGCGCTCTCGGCCGTCGCCGCGAGCGGCGCCCCGATCGTCTTCCTCGGCACCGGGGAGCACCTCGACGACCTCGAGCGGTTCGAGCCGACGCGGTTCGTCTCGCGCCTCCTCGGGATGGGCGATATCCAGACCCTCCTCGAGCGGTTCGAGGAGCTCGAGAACAAGGAGGAGGCGCAGAAGGCGGCCGAGCGGATGATGGCCGGACGGTTCACGCTGCGCGACATGCGGAGCCAGTTGGACTCGCTCGGCCAGATGGGCCCGTTCTCGAAGCTCATGTCGCTCCTTCCGTCGATCGGGGGCACGAAGCTCGACGACGCGCAGCTCGAGGAGACCCAGGCCCGCCTCCGCCGCTTCCGCGCCATCCTCGACTCGGTCAACGACGAGGAGCTCGACGACCTCCACCTCCTGAAGGGCGACCGGATCCAGCGGATCGCGCGGGGGAGCGGGCAGCGCCCCCAGGAAGTACGGGCCCTGATCCGCTACTGCGAGACCACGCGGAAGGCCGCCCACGGCTTCGCCTCGAACCGGCGGCTGCGCCGCCAGCTCGAACGCCAGCTCGGCGGAGGGGGCGTCCCCGGGCCGGGCCCGGCCCCGTGACGGCCCTCTGGCAGGGCCTCGTGGGGCTCCTCCTCGTCTTCTTCCTCCCCGGGTTCGCTGTCGCGCGCGCCGTCTTTCCCGAGCGTCGGATCCTCCGACCGTTCTCCTCGATCGCCCTCGTCGAGTCGATCGCCCTCGGCCTCGTCCTCTCCGTCGCGATCACTATCCTCGTCGGATTCGCCTGGCTCGGGAGCTCCGTCGGGTTCCAGGCCGGCTGGTCGGATCCGCTCGTCGAAGCAACATTGGCCGCCGTCGCGCTCGTCGGGTTCGTCGTGGCGTATTGGCGGGGCTCCTTCGCGAGGGTCCCCCCGGTCCCGGCGACCGTCGAGCCGAACGTCCCGGAGAGCGACCCGATCGACCTCATCCGGGAGCTCGAGCGCCTCCACCGCGAGGAGCGCCGGATCCGCCACCGGCTGAGGACCCGAACGGAGGGCCGCGCCGACGCGGAGCGGGAGCTCGAGGGGGTCCGCTCGGAGATCGCCCGCCTCGCGGCGCAACGGGAGGCCGAGTACGGTCGAGCGTGACGGGCGAGGGTACAAGATGGTCCTCGTCGTGCGGGGCGAGCTTCGGCTGACCGCCGGGAAGGCCGCGGTACAGGTCGCGCACGCGGCGGTGATGCTCGTGCGCTCCGCCCGCTCGAAGGACCGGGCGGCGCTCGAGCGGTGGGAGGCGGAGGGGGAGAAGAAGATCGCCGTCGTCGCCGAGACCCTGGAGGAGATGCAGCGCCTCGAGCGGGCCGCGAAGGGGGCCGGCATCCCGTCGGTCTTCGTCCAGGACGCGGGTCTTACCGAGGTCGCCCCGGGGACCAAGACCGTCCTCGGGCTCGGTCCGGCCCGCGCCGAAGCGATCGACCGCCTGACCGGGGCGCTCCCGCTCCTGTAGCAGGGGACCGGCAGGGGACCGGCGGGGCCGTCGACCAAAGAACGGCTAAATATGGCGACCCGGATTGGCGGCCCGAATTGGCCCCATCGAGTTGCGTGAACGCCTCCCGGGGAGGGTGAACCGGCGATGAAGATGTGGATCTACATCATCCGGCGGCTGTTGCTCCTCATCCCCGTGATCATCGGGGTGATGACGATCACCTTCGTGATCACCTCGACCCTTACCCCCATCGACAAGATCGAGTCGGCGTACGGCTGCGGCAAGGGCGGGTGCACCCCGACGGTACCGTGCAACGAGTCGAATCCGACCGGGCCGCAGTGCCCGAACGAGCTGTACATCCACTACTACGACGCGCTCGGCCTCAACCAACCCATCGTCGTGCAGTGGGGGAACTACATGGAACGGGCCCTCACGCTGCAGTGGGGGATGACCGACGCCAACAGCTACGCGAGCACCGAGCTCCTCGGGCACTCGTCGATCCCGGTCGCCACGGTCCTCTCCTGGTACCTGCCGTACACGCTCGAGCTCGCCGCGCTCTCCTTGCTCCTCATCCTTCTCCTCGCCGTTCCGATCGGGAATTATTCGGCGGTGTATCGGAACCGCCCGGTCGACCAGGGGGCGAGGCTGATGTCGTTCTCCGGGTTCGCCTTACCTGGTTTCCTCCTCGCGACGCTCCTCCTTCTCGGCGCGGCGAGCCTGTTCAGCTTCCTTCCGGTCACGTGCGGGGGCGCGTACATCCCGTTCGACCATTTCTACGGGTCGTGGCCCCCGTCCGGTTGCGGGGTGCCGAGTTGGGTCGGCACCTACGACCAGTCTTCGCCGACCGGTTTTCCCATCATCGACGCGCTCCTCCACGGCCAGTACAGCCTCGCGCTCGATGTCTTCGTCCGCCTGATCATCCCCGCGATCACGATCGCCTACGGGGCGACCGCGTCGATCCTCCGGTTCGTGCGGAACAGCATGCTCGAGGTGATGAACCTCGACTTCGTCCGGACGGCCCGCGCGAAGGGAGTCCCCGAATCCCAGGTCGTCCGACGGCACGCGGGGCGTAATTCGCTCAACGTGACGATCACGATCCTCGGTCTCACCTTCGCCGGGTTCATCGGAGGGTTCGCCATCATCGAGACCGTCTTCGACCTCCACGGGGTCGGACTCCTGCTCGTCGACGCGATCCTGCCCTCGCTCGACTACGGCCTGATCTTCGGAACGACGTTGTTATTCACCATCATCGTGGTCGTCGCGAACATCATCGTCGACATCCTCTACGCCTTCCTGGATCCGAGGGTCCGCCTCGGATAGACCCATGGCCAGCGCGAAGCCGTCGATCGCCGGTGCCGCCCCCGCGGGGCGCCGACCGAACCCCCAGTTGGCCCAGTTCAAGCGGACGTTCTACTTCCTCTCCCGGAACACGCTCGCGATGATCGGTCTCGCGATCGTGTTCCTGTTCGTCTTCGTGGCGGTCTGGGGCGTCTTCTACTCGGCCCCGAACGCCGCGCTCGTCTCCTACTGCGGGACGACCTCGTCGAACGGCCAGCAGAACTTCTCCAGCGTCGCGGCGACGTGTCCCGGGGTGACCCTGTGCACCTACCCGATCACGTCCGCGCCGATCGCGAACTGCTACCCGGTCTACCAGCAGGCCCCTTCGCAGATCGCGCCCACCTGGGACCTCGCGCACTTCAGCGCCGGACCGCTGCCGTTCGGCTCGCTGACCGTCACCCCCGGCCTTCCGTACTTCTACAACCCGTTCGAGGGGCTCATCAAAGGGGCCCAATGGTCGCTCGGCATCGCCGCCGGGATCGTCCTCGCCGGTTCGTTCATCGGGATCGTCTTCGGGTGCGTCTCGGGCTACTTCGGCGGCGTGGTCGACGAGGTGATGATGCGGCTGACCGACATCTTCCTCTCGATCCCGGGGTTCCTCCTCGTCCTCGTCATCATCGCCACGATAGGGTACACGATCCAGTCGCTCGACGGCAAGATCTTAGTGATGATGGGCGCGTTCATCCTCACCTGGTGGCCCGGGTACACCCGGATCGTTCGCGGGCAGGTTCTCGTCACCCGGGAACAGAAGTACATCGAGGCGTCGAAGGCGAGCGGCGCCCGACCCGGGCGCATCATCTGGCGGCACATCCTTCCGAACTCGCTCTATCCGGTCTTCGTCCAGGTCTCGCTCGACGTCGGCTCGATCCCCCTGGCGCTGGGCGGCATCGCCTTCCTCGGGTTCCACATCTGGCCGACCCAGTACTTCCCGGAGTGGGGGACGATCGCGGCACTCGCCACCAACGACCTCTCCGAGCAGCTCCTCGTCTGCACGGGCGGCACATGCGTCTTCCCCTGGTGGCAGATCCTGTTCCCGGGCCTCACGCTCTTCCTGTTCGCGATCTCCGTGAGCTTCCTCTCCGACGGCCTCCGCGACGCCCTCGACCCGAGACTTCGGAGGTGAGCCGACGGCGATCGCGACCCCCCCCGAGCCGAGCGCCGCGGCGCCGGACGAGCCCGCGGCCGACCCCACCCAGACCGCGAGCGCCGAGGGGATGGCGGGGTCCCCCGCGGCGCGGGACGGTCCGGCCGCTCCGGAGGGCCGCGGAGCGTCGGTCCTCGACGTGCGGAACCTGAGGACCTACTTCTTCACCTACGACGGGGTCGTCAAGGCGCTCGACGGGGTGACCTTCCGGATCCGACGCGGGGAGACCCTAGGCCTCGTCGGCGAGACCGGCTGCGGGAAATCGGTCACCGCGTTCTCGATCACCCGGCTCATCTCGGACCCGCCGGGCCGGATCATGGACGGGTCGATCCGGTTCCAGGGGGCGAACCTCCTCACCGGGTTGGCGACCGAGGCGGAGTACCGCCCGATCAAGAAGACGAACCGGGTGAAGGTGATCCGGCACTATCGGGCGATCAAGACGTCCCTCGAGCGGATGACCGCGGTCCGCGGCGGGGGGATCTCGATGATCTTCCAGGAGCCGATGACGGCGCTCAACCCGATCTTCACGATCGGGAACCAGATCTCCGAGACGCTCCTCCTCCACCGCGGCGCGGAGATCCTCGAGCGGCTGCTCCACGCCGAGACGAGCGGCCCCGAGGTCGAGGCGGCCCTCGACGGGGTGGTCTCGGCGTCGCAGTCCGGCGATTCGGAGGCCCTCCGGACCGCCACGCGCCGCCTTGGGAAGACGACCCGACTCTCCTCGATCGGGACCCAGGCGTTCTACCTGATGCGGGCGAGCCTCGCCCACGCGAACGCGCGTCGCCCGGAGCTCCTCCGCGCGCTCGAGCGGGCGGGAAAGGGCGGGCCCGAGGCCCACGCGGCCATCGACCTCGCGCTCGCGGCCGCCCGGAGCGGGAACGCGTCGGGCCTTCAGGCCGCGACCGACGAACTCGGCCGGGTGACCGGCTCGCCCGAGCTGGGCGCCCAGGCGCTCGCGATCCTGAAGGGCTCCCTCTCCCAGGCGAGCGGCCGGCGCGCCGAGCTCGTGCGGGCGCTCCGCCGGGTCCGCCTCTCGAACCTCCAGCGGGCGTTCCTCAAGAACGAGCGACGGCGGGTCGAGCTCGTCGCGGCCCTCAAGGAGGTCTACCTGGAGGAGATGCGTTCCGGCCAGCTCTACCGGGCCCGGCGGCGCCAGTTGAGGGGCCGCCTCATCTCCCTGCGGCTCCAGGGCGGCTACTTCGGGATCTGGGGGGTGAAGCGCTACCTACGGAAGCCACTCACCGAGGAGACGTTCTGGCTCTCCGTCCAGCAGCTCGAGGGGGTCACGATCGCGAACCCCGACCGGGTGGCGCGAGGCTACCCGCACGAGCTCTCGGGAGGGATGATCCAGCGCGTGATGATCGCGATGGCGCTCTGCGCCGAGCCCGAGCTCCTGATCGCCGACGAGCCGACGACGGCGCTCGACGTGACGATCCAGGCGCAGATCCTCGACCTGATGCGGGATCTGAAGGAGCGGGTCGGGACCGCGATCCTCCTCATCACGCACGACCTCGGGGTGATCGCCGAGGTCGCCGACCGGGTGGCGGTGATGTACGCCGGTAACGTCGTCGAGATCGGCCCGGTGAAGCAGATCTTTAGCTCGCCCCTCCACCCGTACACGCAGGGCCTCCTCAACTCGGTCCCGCGGCTCGACGACCCGAACCGGATCCTGCAGTCGATCCCCGGCTCCGTGCCGAACCTCATCTACCCACCGACCGGCTGCCGGTTCCGCACCCGCTGCCCGCACGCCATGCCGATCTGCGGGGAGACGCGGCCGAAGATGACCGTCGAGGCGCCCGGCCACGAGGTCGCCTGCTTCCTCTACCATGGGCCGACGGCGAACCCCGAGGAGCTGTAGGCGGGCCGAGGAACGATGGCGACGCCGAACGACCACGGATCGAGCCCGGTGCTCCTCTCGGTGAGGAACCTCCGCAAGTACTTCCCCATCCGCGGCGGCGTGCTGAGCCAGCACGTGGGGGACGTTCGCGCGGTCGACGGGGTCTCCTTCGACGTCCGGGAGGCCGAGACCGTCGGCCTCGTCGGGGAGTCCGGCTGCGGCAAGACGACGGTCGGCCGCCTCATCCTCCGCCTCCTCGAACCGACGAGCGGCCACACCTTCTACCGCCCGCCGGCGGAAGCGTTCCAACGGATCGAGAAGGACTACCGGGCCCTCGAGGGCCTCCCGGCCGACGGGGGCCGCCGCGCCGCGTCGACCCGGACCCCCGCCCAGGAGGCGGCGCTGCGCGACGTCGACGCGCTCGCCGGCCAGTACTCCCTCTACCGCCGCTCCTCGCGGGAGATGCGGGCGCTGCGCGGCAAGCTCCAGATCGTCTTCCAGGACCCGTTCTCCTCGCTGAGCCCGCGGATGCTCGTCCGCGACGTGATCGCCGAGCCCCTCGCGATCCACGGGATGGGGACCCGGGCCGAGCGCTACCAGCGCGTCGCCGAGCTGATGGGCGCCATCGGGCTCAACCCGGACCACCTCTGGCGGTTCCCGCACGAGTTCTCCGGCGGGCAGCGGCAGCGGATCGGGATCGCCCGGGCGCTCGCCCTCCGGCCGGACTTCATCGTGCTCGATGAGCCGACGAGCGCGCTCGACGTGAGCGTCCAGGCCCAGATCCTCAACATCCTCAAGCGGCTCCAGGCCGAGCAGCGGCTCGCCTACCTGTTCATCTCGCACCACCTGTCGGTGGTGCGCGCGATGAGCCACCGGGTGGTCGTGATGTACCTCGGGAAGGTCGTCGAGCGGGCGCCGACCGAAGAGCTGTTCTCCCGGCCGCTCCACCCGTACACGCAGGCGCTGCTCGCCGCCATCCCCGTCCCGGATCCGGAGCGGAAGCGCCAGCGCATCCTCCTCAAGGGGGACGTGCCGAGCCCGGCGGCCCCTCCGCCGGGCTGCCACTTCCACACCCGCTGCCCGATGGTGATGCCGATCTGCTCGAAGGTGGAGCCCCCCCTCCTCGAGATCCGACCGGGCCACTGGGTCTCCTGCCACCTCTACCCGAACCCTGCCGGGGGACCCGCCGAGGGCGGCCGAGCGGCCGCACCCAGCCCGGAGGGGGTCGCCGAAGCGGGCGCGCCCACGGTGGTCCCGAGCGGGCCCGCGGGCTAGCCTCGGGGCGGCCGTGCCCGACGAGACCGGCTGGTTCGGGCTCCCGAAGCCGAGCCCAGAGGAACGGGCCGAGGCGCTGAAGGACCCCGGACCGTCCTGGCGGACCTGGTTCTTCTCGAGCTTCGCGAAGGTCTACCTGGGTCTCGCCTTCCTCATCGTCGACGCGGTCGACGCGGCCGCGTTCCTGGGGCCGCCCATCCAGCCCACGACGGCCCTCGCGGCCGCCGGGACCCTCGCGGCCCTCGTGTACGCGCAGTACGTCGCCGTCCAGTACCTCTGGCACCTACCCTCACGGACCGAAACGGTCCCCGCCACCGGATGGCGGCGGGCCGTCCACCCGTTCCCGTACGGCCGGTGGACCGAGGAGGGGGCCCGCTTCCGCCGGGGGGAGCTCCGTCCGACCGTCGAAGGGCCGAACCCCGAGGAGTTCCTGTAGCGGACGCGGGTGGGTACGGCCCCCGCGCCCCGTCGTTCGGACCGTCCCCGCCCGCACGAGAATTATATGCCGACCCCGGCTCGCTCGCCCGTGGCACCGCCCGTTCGGCGACGGCTCGCCCCCTCGCTCCTGAGCGCCGACTTCGCCGACCTCGCGTCGGCGATCCGCCTCGCCGAGCTCGGGGGGGCGGACGCCTTCCACCTCGACGTGATGGACGGGCATTTCGTCCCGAACCTCTCCTTCGGCCCGGCGCTCGTTCGGGACGTCCGACGCCGAACGCGCCTCCCGCTCGACGTCCACCTGATGATCGAGCACCCGGCCCGCTACCTTCCCGAGTTCGCCGCGGCCGGCGGCGACACCCTCGTCTTTCACCTCGAAGCGTCGGACCCTCCGGAGGAGGTCCTCCGCGTCGCGGCGGGCTGCCGCGCGAAGGTGGGGGCCGCCCTGCGACCCGAGACGCCGCTCGACGCCGTGCTCCCCCTCCTCGATCGGCTCGACGAGGTGCTGATCATGAGCGTCCACCCGGGCTTCTCGGGCCAGAGCTTCCTTCCCGAGGCGCTGCCCAAGCTCGAGCGCGCCCGGCGGACCCTCGATGAGCGGGGCCTCGCCACGGAGCTCGCGGTCGACGGGGGGATCCTCCCGGCGACGGCGGCATCGTGCGCCCGCGCGGGGGCCCGGTTCTTCGTGTGCGGGAACTCCGTCTACGGGCGGGGCGAGGTCGCCGGGAACCTCCACGCGCTGCGCGAGGCGGTCGACGGAGGGAGCGGATGAACTTCTCCGACCTCGCCGCCTCCTACGAGCGGCTCGACGCTACGACGAAGCGGCTCGAGATGCGCGAGATCCTGGCCGAGCTGTTCCGCCACGCCCCGCCGACGGAGCTCTCGAGCGTACTGTTCCTCTCGCAAGGCCAGTTGCGCCCCGAGTACGAGGGGGTCGAGCTGGGGGTCGCGGACTCGCTCGCGCGTCGGGCGGTGGCGGCCGCCACGGGGGTCGGCGAGCTCGAGGTCCGCGCGGCGCAGAAGAACTCGGGGGACCTCGGTCTGACGGCCGAGGCGCTCATGGGCCGCTTCCCCGACCGGCCCGAAGGGCCGGCGCTCGAGGTCGGCGAGGTGTACGACGGGCTGCGCGGGATCGCGGACGCCCGGGGCGAGGGTTCCCAGGAGCGGAAGGTGGAGGTGCTCGAGCGGCTCCTCGGCCGGTCCACGCCGAAGGAGGCGAAGTACCTCGTTCGATTCGTCCTCGGCCAGCTGAGGCTCGGCGCCCGGGAGATGACGATCCTCGACGCGCTCGCGAGCGCGTTCGCCGATGGCACGAAGGAGTCCCGGACCCGGATCGAGGCGGCGTTCAACCTGACGAGCGACCTCGGCCTCGTCGCCGGGGCGCTCGCCGCCGACGGCCTCGACGGGCTCTCGCGGCTTCACCTCGAGGTGGGTCGGCCGATGCGTCCGATGCTCGCCGAGCGCTCGCCGGACCTCGCGGACGTGATGGAACGGATGAACGGGGCGGCCGCTCTCGAGATGAAGTACGACGGCCTGCGCGTCCAGGTCCACCTCGCGCCCGACGGCTCGGTCCGTCTGTTCTCGCGCCGGCTCGAGGAGATCAGCGCGCAATTCCCCGAGCTCGTCGAGGCGTTCCCGGGCGCGCTCCTCTCTCGCCCATCGGTCGTCGAGGGGGAGTGCGTCCCGGTCGACCCCGAGACGGACGAGATCCGCCCGTTCCAGGAGATCTCCCGCCGTCGGGGACGCAAGTACGACCTCGCGCGAATCCAGAGCGAGGTCCCCGTCACGGTGTTCGTCTTCGACGTGCTCCTCGACGGCGGCACCGAAACCGTGGGGCTTCCCTTCCCGGAGCGCCGGAGGCGGCTCGAGGCGCTCGTGCGCCCCGGCGAGGTGGTCCGGCTCGCCGACCAGGAGATCGTTCGCTCGGTCGAGTCCGCCCAGGCCTACTTCGATCGCTCGATTGCCGCGGGCGGGGAGGGCGTCATGGCGAAGTCGCTCGCTCCGGAGAGCACCTACCGCGCCGGCGGGCGGGGGTTCTGGTGGATCAAGTACAAACGAGAGTACACCCACGCGCTCGCGGACTCGATCGACGGGGTAGTGGTCGGGGCGTTCGCCGGACGGGGGCGCCGGGCCGGTCGCTACGGGGCGCTCCTGATGGCGATCTACGACCCGGCCTCGGACAAGTTCGCCACGTTCTGCAAGGTGGGGAGCGGGTTCGACGACGCGACGCTCGCCGCCCTGCCCGAGCGGTTGAGCTCCTTCGAGAGCGAAGGGGCGGATCCCCGGGTCGAGAGCGCCCTTGTCCCGGACCGATGGATGCGGCCGGGGCTCGTGCTCGAGATCCGGGGCGCCGAGCTCACCCTGAGCCCGATCCACCCGGCCGCTCGGGGGATGCTGCGCCCGGGCGCCGGCCTGGCGCTCCGCTTCCCTCGGTTCACCGGCCGGTTCCGCGAGGACAAGGCCCCGACCGATGCGACCACCGCGACGGAACTCGTCGAGCTCTACAACGCCCAGGTCAAACGCGTCGTGACGGAATCGGACCCGACGGCCGCGCCCGGCGGACAGGCGTCCGGAACGTGACGGGCGGGCGGGCCCTCCCGATCGCGAGCGATGAAACCGACCGTGGAGAGGAATATAGCCCGGGAGTGAGGTCCGCCGGACCGTGCGGCGGCCGTCGTCCCTCGGGGCCGGGGGGGCGTGCGGGCTCGCGATGCTGCTCCTCGCCTCCTCGTTTATGCTCGTCGCCGCGGCCCCGGCGAGCGCCAACTCGCCCCGCCTGGATCGAGCCCCCGGAGCGTCGGCGACTTCCGGCTCCTCGATCGGGCCGTTGACCCGTCCTTCCGTGGGTCCTCGAACGCCCGAGGGGATCGCGACGACCTCCTACCAAGGCACGTACCTGACCCCCACGCCCAGCGTGCCCCGATCCGCCGCCACGACCGGGTACTCGGTCAACGTGGGGAGCGAGCCAATCTGGTCGACCTACGACGCCGGGAACGGGCTCGTCTACGTGCCGAACTTCGACTCCAACACCGTGAGCATCCTTCAGGGCACGTTGGTCGTCACGACGGTCACGGTCGGCGCAGAGCCGTACTCCGCCGTGTACGACTATGGCAACGGGCTCGTCTACGTCCTCAACGAGAACGGCAACAGCGTCACGGTGTTCAACGGCACCACGGTGGCGGGCACCGTGAAGGTCGGTATCTCGCCCCAGTACGGCGCCTACGACGCCTCCGACGGACTCGTCTACGTCCCCTGCGACGGGTCGAACGCCGTCTACGCGATCAACGGTACGAGCGTCAACTCGACCATCGCGGTCGGGGACTACCCGCTCAACGCGACCTACGATCCGGACGACGGGGACGTCTACGTCGACAACCAGCTCTCCAACACGGTGAGCGTGATCAACGAGACGCACGTGATCGCCACGGTCGCGGTCGGCTCCGAACCGTGGTCGGGGGTGTACGACGCGTGGAACGGCTGGATCTACACGCCGAACGGGGGGACGGACACCGTGAGCATCCTCAACGGGACGAAGCTCGCCGCGACGGTCCGCGTCGGGAGCCAGCCGTTCTACGGCGGCTTCGACAACGCCTCGGGCCTCGTCTACATCGCGAACTTCGGCTCGTCGAACGTCTCGGTGATCAACGGGACCTCGGTGATCGGCAACGTCGCGGTCGGCAGCGAGCCCCTCGGGGCCGCCTGGGATGCCGACGACGGCAACGTGTACGTGGCGAACTCCGGGGCCGACAACATCTCCGCCATCGACGGCACGACGCTCGTCGCCACGTACGGCGGGGGCTCGTTCGCGCAGAACATCATCTGGGCGAGCGGCGACGACGACCTCTACGTCCCGAACGAATCCTCCGACAACGTCACGGTCCTCGCGAGCACGCTGTTCGCCAACTTCACCGAGACCGGGCTCCCGAAGGGGACCGACTGGTGGGTCACCTCGAGCGACGGCACGACGAACCAGTCCACGACCTCGACGGTCTCGCTCTCGCTCCTCCTGGGGAACTACACCTACGTGGTCGGCTCCGCCAACACCTCGTGGGAGGCGACGGGTGGCGCGTTCGGCCTGACGAACCGATCGATCGCGCTCGCCGTGACGTTTCACGAGCTCGCCTACGCGGTGAACTTCACGGGGGTCGGCCTCGCCCCGGGGATCGGATGGTCCGTCGTCCTCGACGGGGAACGGATGAACTCGACCGGGGGTTCCCCGGATTCGATCGTCTTTACCGAGATCAACGGGACGTTCGCCTACTCGATCGACCCGATCGGCGGTTGGTCGACGACGAGCTACGGAGGATCCGTGAACGTCACCGGCGGCGATGTCTTCGTTCAGGTCAACTGGACGGAGGTCACCTACCCGGTCACGGTCCGGGAAAAGGGGCTGCCCGGTGGGGTTCGCTGGTGGTTCAACCTGACCGGCGCCGGGGCGAGGTCATTCCCCTCCATTTCGGGCTCGGTCGCCTTCGACGCGCCGAACGGAACGTTCGACTTTACGGTGGGCGCCTCGAACAAGACCTACGCGGCCCCCGTGGGGGAGATCGAGGTCGCCGCGGGTCCCGCGATGCGGACCATCGTGTTCGCCCTCGTCAACTACACGGTCACCCTCGCCGAGACCGGCCTCCCCACCGACACGGGCTGGAGCGTCGCACTGGGCTCCGGGCTGTTCCCGACGGTCGAGCCCAGCGAGACCACCCAGCTCGAGAACGGCAGTTACGCCTACGCGGTGATCGGGGTGGCGGGCTGGACGACCGTGAATTTCACCGGCACGCTGACCGTCGACGGCGCCCCCGTCACCCTCCAGATCGACTGGACCCAGGTCACCTACAACGTGACGTTCGAGGAGCGCGGGGTTACCCGCTCGGTCAGCTGGTCGGTCGACCTCGACGGGACGACCCAGAGCGGCACGGTATCGTTCGACCCCAACCTCGCAGCGAACACGCCCGTCGAGTTCCTCGGGCTGGCCAACGGATCGTACGCCTACTCCGTGGCGTCGATCGCGGGCTACACCGCGAGCCCGTTCACCGGGACGGTGCGCGTGAGCGGCGGGTCGGTCACGGAGACGATCACCTTCACCCCGCTCCCCACGGGCTCGACCTCATCGGGGGGCCCGACGTTCCTCGGTCTCCCGGCCTCGGAAGGGGCCGCCCTCCTCGGCGTCCCGGTCGCGGCGGTCGTCGTCGCGGTCCTCCTCCTCTGGACCCGACGGCGACGCCCCTCCGGTCCGGGGCCGGCGGAGGCGGGCGAGCCACCCGGGTCGTCCCTCGCGGAACCTCCTGCCGAGCCCTGAACCCCGGCCGGGTCGAGATTCGGCAGAAATATAGACCCCCGGGGCCTCGCGCACGGACGTGACCGCCCCGGTGCAACGAACGGTGACGTGGCGATTCGTCGGAGCGTTCGCGCTGGTCCTCCTGATGGGGTGCTCGGGGCTCGTCGGCTCGATCCCCCTGATCGAGCACCCCGTGGCTCGGGCGCCGGTCGGCGTGGGGCCCGCCTCGACCGGATCCGCGGCGGGGCCGGCCGTCGGCGCCGCGCTCT
>JASHSI010000099.1 GCA_030040915.1 Thermoplasmata archaeon
TACCCCGAGACCGATCGTTAGGATGCTGGCAAGTGCGACCCCGCCGGTCACGCTAGGGTAGACAATGTAGCAGGCGAACGTTCCGAAGATCAGCTCGACGAACCCAAGCGCTACGAGCGCTGCGCCGAAACTCAGGCCACCGGCTGGATCCGGTGGAGAGACAAGGACGAAGGCCGAAACGACGGTGGCCAGCGCCCCCCCAACCGAAACCGATGCCCACGGGCCCACGTCCATAGTCGATACCCCGTACTCTGCGCCCGCCGGACCCTGGAAAAGGTCAGACTCGGCGTCAACTTGCGGCGGCGAGCGCCGCGTCTCGGCAAGAACCGGGTGGTTGACGGGCATCGACACCCAGCGTACGCTCAGCGACGTGCACGTTTTCAGCCTTACCCTGACTCGGACTATTGCTGGGGTCGTGACCTCCTCAACACATGTGCGCCAGGCGTGGGCCGGCCATCCCTTCCCGCTCCCGTCGCCGTCGCGCGGCTCGCACTCCGATGGGATCTAGGGAACGCCTGGGCTCGCGCAACTACGTGGGATCGTCGTCAAACCTTGTGGAGGCTGCCTGACTTGGAAGTGCGTTGGACGAGCAGCCGGGTCACGGCGCTCGGAAACACGGGTCGAAGGAGCGGGCCCGCGGGTGAGCCGCTGGGAAGCTTCGGCGGCCCGAGAAGATCGAGCCAGCTTGGTCGCAAACGCCGCCCCGCCACGCGGCGCCTCAGGCTCGCGCGGGCTCGTAGTCTCCCTGATGAGCGTATCCTCCCATCCTCTCCACCCGTCAGGGCTTTCTCGGACGGCATCTGGTCGGCACGTTGCGCGAGCTCCGTTACCATCTGCTCATCGAGGTCCGGTCCGAGTCGCTCGAGTACCATGGCCGCTTGACGATCGCCTCGCCAGAACTCCCGGAGCCACTGACGTTGGACAGCGTCGGCCACCGGATTCAGGGTGCGAAGGCGGGGGATCGCCCGCTCACGGCGCAGCGCCCGCCGGACCATCCGGGAGTGCTCGTCCTGTCCGGAGCTCCGCGGGGGACCACGACCGTAGAGCTGGAGTTCTCGGGGACGATCGACCATGGGGGCCTGCGCGGATTCTATCTGTCACCGCTCGGTCAGGGTCGCCTCTACACGACGTACCTCGAGCCCGCCGGGGCCCGACGAGTGCTCCCGTGCATAGATAGTCCCGACGCCAAGGCCGTCTTCGAGGTCGAGGTCGTGGCCCCGAGGGGCCTCACCGTCATCTCGAACACAGCGGTGTCCGAGGAGGGGCCGGCCGACGACGGCCGTCGCCGGGTCCGGTTCCAGCCGACCCCGCCGATGTCGACCTACCTCCTCTACCTCGGGATCGGCCCGTTCGAGGAGATCCGCGGCTCGCGTCGCGCGCCGGAGGTGATCTTGGCCGCAGCCCCCGGCGAGGCGGGCAAGGGACGGTTCGCGGTCGAGCAGGCGGAGCGCGCGGTCGAGTACTTCTCGAACTACTACTCGGAGCCGTACCCCCTCCCGAAGCTCCATCTCGTGGCGGTCCCCCAGTTCGGCACCGGGGCGATGGAGAACTGGGGGGCCATCGCGTTCCAGGAGTACCTGCTGCTGCTCGGCGATCGGTCGCCCGTCGCGACGCGGATGACCGCCGTCGAGGTGATCTGCCACGAGATCGCCCACCAGTGGTTCGGCGACCTCGTCACGATGCGCTGGTGGAACGACCTGTGGCTCAACGAGAGCTTCGCGACGTTCGTCGCGGCGAAGGCCTCCGACGCGCTGTTCCCGGAGTGGCGGTCGCGGGAGGAGTTCCTCGCGGACCTGTACGCCCGGGCGCTCTTCTGGGACGGGATGCCGCACACGCATCCGGTGCGGGCCGACGTGACCGAGCCGGACCAGATCCGCCAGATCTTCGACGCGATCAGCTACGGAAAGGGCGCCGGCATCCTGCAGATGGCGGAAGCGCACATCGGCGAGGAGGCGTTCCGCCGCGGGGTCTCGGGATACCTGCGCGCGCACCGCCTCGGCAACGCGGACGCCGCCGACCTCTGGCGCGCGGTCGCGGCCGTCTCCGACCCGAGCGTCGAGCGGATCTTCTCGGAGTGGGTGGAACGCCCCGGCCTGCCGCTCGTCACCGCGCGGCAGGAGGGCTCGACCCTTCACCTCGACCAGCAGCGATTCACGTTGCTCGAGCCCGAGAGCTCGGTGCCCTGGCCGATCCCGGTCACGGTCCGGGACGGCGGGGGGCGGGTCCACCGCCGGCTGTTCGACACCGCGAGCACGACGATCGGAGAGCTCCCGGGGACCCCCATCGTCAACCCCGGCCGCACCGGGTTCTATCGGGTCCGCTACTTGGGCGGGCTCGCGGACCGGGTCCTCGGGGAGTTCCGCACGCTTCCCCCCGTCGACCGTTGGGGCCTCGTCAACGACAGCTTCGCCTTCCTCCTCTCGGGCGCGATCCCGCTCGAAGAGCACCTGCGCTACCTCGAGCTGCTCCGTGCCGAGACCGACCCGTTCGTCCTGAGGACGATCGAGGCCCTCGCCGTCTTCCGCTACCCGCTGGTCCACCGCGTGCCGAGCTGGGAACGGGCGCTGCGCGAGGTCGTCGTGGCCCAGTCGGAGCGGTTGGGCCTCGCTCCGGCGGCGGCCGAGCGAGAGCGCGTCGGGGCGCTTCGCGAGTCGGTCCAGCTGGCCCGGGTCCGGCTGGACCCCCCGTTCGCCCGCGAGCTGGCTGGCCTCTACGCCGGCCTCTCCGCGGTCGACCCGAATCTCGTCCGACCCGTGCTCGCGGCCCGCGCCCTCACGGCGGGGCCCGAAGAGTACCGGGAGCTGAGGTCGCGGCTCGCCGAGACGACCTCGGCGGAACGGAAGATCGACCTCGCGGGAGCGCTCGGGCTGGTCGACCGGCCGGAGTGGCTCCGGGAGGGGCTCGCCCTGCTCTCCGACGGGACGTTGACGCTGGGGCCGTGGGCCCGGTTGCTCGGCACCGCGGTCCTCAGGAACCCCGACCTTGCTCCCGTGGTCTGGTCGTTCGTCGAGGCGGAGGCCGGGCGACTGTTCGGGCTCCTCGCCGGCACCGGCACCCTCGGACCGCTCGTCGAGCTCGTCCTGCCGGCCCTGGGGATCGCCCGACCCCAGGAGGTACGGGCGTTCGTAGCCGCCCGTGAGTTTCCCGATAGCCGGCGGGCAGTCCAGAACGCGATGGACGAGCTCGAGCTGTACGAGCGGGTCGTTCGCCGCACAGGCGGCCCCTGACCCCGGGAGCGCCAGGGGAACCCGCCCCGCGCGGTGGCCCGGCCCCCCGGGGGGCCCGAACCAGGGCCTAGCATTCGAGGCGCGAAGCCTATAGCCCCCACCCTTGTC
>JASHSI010000014.1 GCA_030040915.1 Thermoplasmata archaeon
GCCCCTGGGGTCTCTGGTGGCCGAGCCAGCAGACCTCGAGCTCCCCGGCGTGCACGAGCTCCAACCGCCGGTCGTACGGCGCGAGGGCTCCGTTGGGTGGTCGTATCTCCGGCCGGCAGGCAAGCTCGTGGTACGCCTCGCCCAGCGCGGGGAGCGAACCCCCGATCGGGGCGCCGGATCGCTCGCCGACCCATCGCTCCGCGCTCTCGCGCTGGCCCACGTCCCTACCCGCGCCGAGCACGGGGAGGAGACAGCTCGTATCTAGGTGCCTTCGGTGAGCCGGCGGTGGGTTGCGAGGAATCGCCGTACCTCCCCCACGTCGGCTCGCCGATGTGGGGCTTGATCGCTCGCGCGTGAGCGAGCGCGGCCGGGAGGTGGTGGGTCCGGCGATTCACGTCGAGGAGGGTGGTGAGACCTTCCAAGAACTCGTCGCCCCGCCGAAGGCCCTCGGCGACGGCCTGAACCATCGGACCGGGGAGGTCCGAAGCCGCCCCGGCCGCACGAAGGCCGTCGTCCTCTAGCGCGTAGTAGCAGGACGTGAGGGCGGGCGAGTACGGCCCCATCAGATAGAGATCGTAGCCGAACCGCCGCGCCGGGGGGTACCCGAGGCGCTGCAGAAGGTAGACCGGCTTTTGGATCCTGAAGCGGCCGGGCTCGCTCCCCATCGTGAACGGCTTCCCCGTGGCCGCCGCGACCTCGTTCAACGCCCGAGCGATCGGCGCCGCCTGCCGCCTCAGCGTGTTCGAGTCCGCGGCCGTCATTCGGGCTCGATCCTCCCGCTCGGGATCGCATACGATATTAGACGTGCGTCAGAGGTCAGAGAAACGCTTCCGGCCAGGCCGCCGGGCCCCAGGACTATTCGGGTCGATGCACGGCCTCCCCCGGGTCTCACCGGCCCATGCCCGAGACATGGCTCCTGGTCGTCCGAGCGGAACCCTGCGGGCGATGACCCTGGATACCTCGCAGGGACCTATCCGAATCTTCGGGGCGAGCCACCGGTCCAGACTCGACCTCCTACCTTCGCTTGCTTCCCGGCGGGGAGACGGTCTCCCCGGCGCGGGGCGAGATCGGCCGGGGATCTCGGAAGAGCGGGTGCAGATGGCGACGGGCGGAGGGGGTCGGATGGTAGACTCCGGGACCGAACAAGGGGGACTCGAAACGGGCCGACCCAGCCTCCGGCGGGAACCGACGATGGCAGCCCGAGCACCGGTATCCCCTGCCGGTCCCGAGGGAATTCGCCGACCGGCCGCATTCCAGGCAGCGGGGAGGCCGGACCCCGACGAGGCGGAGGGGCGCTCGCTGGATCTCGATCCCCTCGACCCGGAACGAGGGGTCCTGGCCGCGTCCCCCCCAGATGCGGACCTCGTCCCCGCCCGCGAGGGCGGCCGCCACGCTCGCCAGCTGCTTCGTCGGCTCGAACACGATGCAGTCGGCCGTGCCACCCGCGGCGTCGGTGAGCCGGAACCGGACATGGCCCCCGCGGCCCCGCTCGGGGGGACCGGTGATCCGCCCCGAGAGCCGCCCGGGTTCGTACGGACGGACCTCAGCGATCGTTCGGTCGGTCAGGTGGTCGCCGGTCGCTTGGTTCGTTCGGAACAGCACCCACCGCTCGCGGGGCTCCGAGCGGACCAGCCCGAGCGCCGGGGGAAGCGCCGCCGCGTTCGTGCCGCGGAGGCCGAAGAGGATCGGGCAGGCCGTGTGGGGCGCCACAAGGAGCCGCCGCGTCTCCGGATCGTCGCACAGGAAGAGGGACGGGAACCGGGCCTGGGCCGTGCGGACGCTCTCGGCATCGACCTCGCGTCGGCGGCGGGAAGGGCTCGAACGGTACGCGAGGAGCTCGTAGGTCCGTCGCCGGCCCGGCCAGGCGATCGCCGCGACGGCCCCGACGAGCCCCCGCGAGGAACCCCTCTGGAAAGCCCTCCCGCCCACCCGATCGAGCTCGGCGCGGGCCGCTCCGACGGGGACGACCGACCGGACGGCCCGCCAGTAGAGGGACTCGTCCGGGCGGCGCTCCGAAGCGACCATGACGGGGTCGGCGCGGGGCCCCCGGTCGCTGGTGGCGAGGACCGTCCGCCACGCGGCCTCGAGGAACCGCTCTCCCGTCGTCGGCGGGAGCGGGTCCCCCCGCGGGTGGGCGAGGAGCGGCCCTTCCGGCAGTTCCCCGAGGCGCTTCGGCGACCCGCGGCCCCGACCGAACCGGGCCGAGAGCGCCGCGTTCCCGCGCGTCTTCCAAGGGATGTTCGGGTTCAGGCGGACGAGCGACGGCGCTCCGATGAGGTCTACGCCGAGTCCCCGGGCGGTCCGCAGGATCTCGGTCAGCGTGTAGGTGGTGCAGCCGGACTCCGGGCCGTCGGTGTCATCGACCCCGAGCCACATCGGCTACGCGCCCTGCGGCGAGGGGGGGCCGGGACTGCGGGCGAACCTACGCGACCGCGCGGAGGAGCTTCTCGTACGCCGCACGGTTCGAACCGAGGTCGATGTCGACCGCCGCCGGGCCGATCCGGTCCGGGAGGAGCTTGAGCTCGAGGGCGGCCGCCTCGGCGCTCGCCTCCTTGGGCCGGTGCATGACGCCGATCGGGATCTTCCCCTGGGCGATCGTGTCGAGGCACATCTGGAAGGTCTTCGCCCGGTCGGTCGGGTCGTAGCCGGGGAGCTTCGCGAGGTCCTGGACCTTCGCTCTCCACTCCTTGAACGTGTCGTTGTAGGTGACGCACGGGGAGAGGTCCTCGACGAAGGCGAACCCCTTGTTCTCGCGGTTGAACTGGAGGGCCTCGACGAGCACCTGGGTCATGTGCTTCGGGTCGCCCGAGAAGGTGCGCGCGAGGTAGTTCGGGACCGGGATCGACAGGGCGGTCAGCATCGCGTCGAACGGGTTCTCCACGTTCCCCTCGAAGCCCAGCTGGCTCGTCGGCGAGGCCTGGCCCTTCGTGAGGCCGTAGGTCTCGTTGTTCATCACGAGGTAGAGGATCGAGGCGTTCTTCTTGAACGCGTGCATGAAGTGCCCCATCCCGATCGCGTAGCCGTCCCCGTCGCCCCCGGCCGCGATCACGGTGAGCTTCGGGTTCGCGAGCTTGACCCCGACCGCCTGCGCGAGGAGGCGGCCGTGCAGGGCGTGGAGGCCGTTCATGTCGAGGAAGTTGTGGATCCCCCCGGAGCAGCCGATCCCGCCGACGAGCACGAGCTCGTGGTTCGGGATGCCGAGCTCAAGGGCGGCCTTCTTCACCGAGGCGAGCGTGCCGAAGTCGCCGCAGCCCGGGCACCAGGTCGACGCGATCGGCTTGACGTTCTCGACCATCGGACTAGCCCCCCTTCACGGCCTTCGCGATCTCCGGGGCCCGGAAGCTCATCCCGTCGAACTTGAGGAGCGGGCGGAGCTTCGCGTGCTGGGCGGGGAGGTGCTCCCGGATCAGCCGACCGAACTGGCCGGTGTAGTTGTGCTCGGCGACGAACGCGACGTCGACCGAGTCGAGGAACGGCCTCAACGTCACGGTCGGGACCGGGAAGACGGTCCGGGCCTGGTAGAAGCGGGTCGGGACCCCCTGCCGCTTGAGGAGCTCTTGGGCCTCCCGGATCGGTCCCGTCGTGCTGCCGTAGGCGATGAGCCCCACGCGGGCCTCCTCCGGGCCGAAGATCGCGGGGGGCGGCAGCTCGGGCGCGAGCTGGACGAGCTTCCCCATCCGCTTCTCCATCATCTTGCGGCGGTTCACGGGGTTCACCGAGACGTGCCCCATCTCGTCGTGCTCGTTCCCGGTCACCTGGGCGATGCCCCCTGGGGTCCCGGGCGGAGCATAGGCCCCCACCCCGCTTGCCGACGGCTCGTAGTAGGCGTACCGGGCCATCGTCGCGATCTCCGCCGCGCCCAGGCGGCGGCCCCGATCGATCCGGACCGGGGCGAGGTCGAACGGGGCGGTCGTGGTCGAGTTCTGGCAGAGCGCCTGGTCGAGGAGGAGGATCACGGGGAGACGCCACTTCTCGGCGAGGTTGAGGCCGGCGACGGTCAGGTGGAAGCAATCGTCGACCGTCCCGGGGGCGAGGATGACCCGCGGGAACTCCCCGTGCCCCAGGTTCGCGAGGTGGGCGAGGTCGGACTGCTCGTGCCGCGTCGGCTCGCCCGTCGACGGGCCGACGCGCTGGCAGTCGGCGACGAGGATCGGGATCTCGGCCGCCCCCGCGTGCCCGATCCCCTCGGTCATCAGCGATAGGCCGGGGCCGCTCGTGGAGGTCATCGCGCGGGCGCCGGAGTACCCCGCGCCGATCACCATGTTGACGGCGGCGAGCTCGTCCTCCGCCTGCCGGACGACCCCGTGGAGCGGCGGCAGGTAGCGCATCAGGTACTCCATGATCTCCGTCGCCGGGGTGATCGGGTACCCCGCGAAGAACCGTCCCCCCCCGACGACGAAGCCGAGCGCCGTCGCCTGGTTCCCCGTGAGGAGGAGCTGCTCGTGGGCGTCCCCGTCCCCGACCGTCCAGCGGTTCACGAGCTCGGGCCGGTCGAGCGCGAGCTTCCGGCCGATCTCGAGCGCCTTCAGGTTCTTCTCGAGCGCCTCCGCGCCGCGCCGCTGGAACCGGGCCTCGATCACGCCGCGCGTGGCCGCGGCGTCGAACCCCATCATCACGCTGATCGCGCCGTAGGCGGCCGTGTTCTTGTAGATCGGTTGGCCGATCTGGCCCCCGACGAGCGTCGCGAAGGGGAAGCCGACCGCCTGCGGCGCGGCGGACTGGAAGCTCGAGGAGTCGTAGAGGATGAGCCCGTCCGGGTGGAGCTCGGGCTGCCCGAACCGGATTGCCTCGTCGTCGAACGCGACGAGGAGGTCGATCTCCGCCTTCTCGGCGGCGATGGGATGGCGGGAGGCCCGGACCGACGCATCGGCGTGGCCGCCGCGGATCCGGGAGAGGACGTTGCGGGAGGAGTAGACGTACAGTCCCCGGCGCCGGAAGTACCGCGCGAGGAGGTCCGAGACCGTGAGCGTCCCGTCCCCGCCCTGGCCGCCGATCATGACGGCGAGGTCGGAGAGCGGGGGCGGCGCGTCGGGGGTCTGGCGGATCGCGTCGCCGGAGAGCACGGGGGCGGAGCCGATGGCCGGTGCGGTCATGTTCACGAGGCGCCCGGTCGACGACCGGACACCCATTTTAGCTGGTCGTATTATTTAACGGCGGGGGCGCCGATGGCCCGCGCG
>JASHSI010000015.1 GCA_030040915.1 Thermoplasmata archaeon
GGGCGGCGGGATGGCCCGCACCCCGGCCGAGCTCGACGAGGTGGCGAGCCGCGGGCTCCGGTTGAGCCCGGCCGGGCAGATCCTCCTCGAGCGGTACGTCGGAGAGTTCAAGCAGATCGAGTACGAGGTCGTCCGCGACCGGCTCGGGAACGCGCTCACCGTCTGCAACATGGAGAACGTCCTCTCCATGCGGGTCCACACCGGCGACAACGTCGTCATCGCGCCGTCGCAGACCCTCACCGACGAGGAGTACCAGCGGCTCCGCCAGGCCGCGCTCCGCGCCGCCGACGTCTGCGGGATCGTCGGCGAGTGCAACATCCAGTTCGCCCTCGACCCGGAGAGCCGCGAGTACTTCGCGATCGAGATCAACGCCCGGCTCTCGCGCTCGAGCGCGCTCGCGAGCAAGGCGACCGGCTACCCCCTCGCCTACGTCGCGGCGAAGCTCGCGCTCGGCTACACGCTCCCCGAGCTCAAGAACCGGGTGACGGGGACGACGACGGCATGCTTCGAGCCGGCGCTCGACTATGTCGTCGTGAAGCTCCCGCGTTGGGACCTCGAGAAGTTCGCCCGGGCCGAGCGCCGGCTCGGCCCCTCGATGAAGTCGGTCGGGGAGGTGATGGGGATCGGCTCCTCCTTCCCGGAGGCGCTCCTCAAGGCGGTCCGGATGAGCGACCCGCGCTCCGACCTCGTTCCGCCGTCGGAGGCGCGCCCCCGGGAGGCGATCCTCCGCGACCTCTCCGAGCCGACGCCGGAGATCCTGTTCCGGGTGCTCGAGGGCCTGCGCGCGGGGCTCACCCCGGCGGCGATCGCGCGAGCGAGCTGGATCGACCCCTGGTTCGTCGAGGCGCTCGCCGAGGTCGAAGAGGTGGACCGGGCGCTGCGCCTCGGTCTCGGGTCGTTCGACGCGGCCCGGATCCGGCGGGCGAAGGAACTCGGCTTCTCGGACCGGGCGATCGCCCGGGCGACCCGGCTCGACGAGGAGGAGGTCCGGCGCCGCCGCCTCGAGGCCGGCATCCGGCCCCGCATCCGCATGATCGACACGCTCGCCGGCGAGTGGCCGAGTCCCACGAACTACCTGTTCGTGACCTACCGCGGCGACTTCGACGACGTCCCGCCGTCGCCGGACGGGAGCGTCCTCGTCCTCGGCGCCGGGCCGTACCGGATCGGCTCCTCCGTGGAGTTTGACTGGTCGACGATGAACCTCGTCGACGGCCTGACGGCCGAGGGGATCCCGACGGTCGCCCTCTTGAACTCGAACCCCGAGACCGTCTCGACCGACCACGACCGCTCCGACCGCCTCTACTTCGAGGAGATCACCCTCGAGCGGGTCCGTGACCTCGCCGAGTTCGACCATTTCCGCGGCGTCGTCACGTGCGTCGGGAGCCAGCTCGCCCAGAACCTGACCCCCCTCCTCGAGGCGTGCGGGATCCCGGTCCTCGGGACCCGACCGGAGTCGATCGACGCCGCCGAGGACCGGGCGAGGTTCTCGAAGCTCCTCGAGACGCTCGACATCCCGCAGCCGGCCTGGCGGGCGTTCACGACCGAGGAGGCGGCCGCCGCCTTCGCCGAGGAGGTGGGCTACCCGGTCCTCGTGCGCCCGTCCTACGTGCTGTCGGGGCAGGCGATGCGCGTCATCCACGGGCGCACCGACCTCGACCGCTTCCTCAACGAGGCCGCCCGGCTCTCGCCGGAGCACCCCGTCGTGATCACGAAGTTCATCGAGGGGGCCGACGAGGTGGAGCTCGACGCGATCTCCGACGGGGAGAAGGTCCTCGTCGGGGGGATCCTCGAGCACGTCGAGCGGGCCGGGATCCACAGCGGCGACGCGATCTTCTGCCTGCCCCCGCGCCGCGCCTCCCCCGCGGTCCAGAAGGCGCTCGTCGACGCCGCCGAGCGGATGGCCCGGGCGCTCCAGATCCGCGGCCCGTTCAACGTCCAGTTCCTCGTGAAAGGGGGGAGCTACCAGATCATCGAGCTCAACCTGAGGGCGAGCCGGTCCCTCCCCTTCCTGACGAAGGCGACGGGGGTCCCCCTTCTCCGGGAGGCGGCTCGGGCGATGCTCGGGAAGGGTCTCTCCCAGGAGGGGATCGCCCCGCTCCCGTCCGGGCGCTGGGGGGTCAAGGTCCCCCAGTTCTCCTTCCTCCAGCTCGCGGGCTCCGACCCGCTCCTCGGGGTCGAGATGCAGTCGACGGGCGAGGTCGCCTGCTTCGGCCCGACGTTCGCCGACGCGTTCGTCAAGGCGCTCGTGGCGACCGGGGTCCGGATCGTCCCCGCCGGCGGGACCGCCTTCCTCTCGGTCGGGGGGCTCGAGTTCAAGAACCAGATGCTCCCGACCGCCCAGGCGCTCGCCGACCTCGGCTTCGCCCTCTCCGCGACGGAGGACACGGCGGCGTTCCTCTCCGCCCGGGGCTTCCGGGGGGTCCGGACCCTCCACAAGGTGAGCGAGCCGGACCGCCACCCGAACGTCCTCGAGGCGCTCGACGGCGGGGACGTCCACCTCATGCTGAACGTCCCCTCGTCGCTCACCCAGGAGAAGCTCGAGCGGATGCTCGAGGACGAGTACGTCCTGCGGCGCCGGGCCGTCGAGCTCGGCATCCCCCTCTTCACGAGCCTCGAGGCGTTCCAGGCGTACATCGAGGGGATCGCGTGGATGCGCAAGCACCCGCTCACCGTCACGGCCCTCTACGGCACGCCGGAACCGGGCCAGGCCCGCGGCCACGCGCCCCAGGCCCGTGGGGTGCCGTTCGAGGCGACCCCGCAACTGTCCGTCCCGGCCCCGCGGGACGGGGTCCACCGCTAGGGGTCGCTCGGGGGACGGTCGCTACACCGGGAACTTCGTCACCGAGAACTCGGGGACGAGCGTGCTCGTGTCGAGCACGTCCGGGATCGAGCGGATCCGGGAGGTCACGAAGTCGAGGACGCGGCGCTTCGGCCGCTCCGCCTCGGGGAACTCGAGGACCGCGATGAGGTCCCAGTCCCCGGTGAGGAAGTGGAGCTCGCGGACCTCGGGCAGGCCGAGGAGCGTCAGTCGGATCCGCTCGAGGTCGCCCCCGCGGACCTTGAGGTAGGTGAACGCCCGCCGGGCGACGAGCTCCGCCGGCATGACCTCGCAGAGCCTCTCCTCGGTGAACGACTCCGGCCCCTCGAGGCGCTGGCCGTGCGGCCCAAGGAGGAGCGGGAAGCGGGCGTTCGAGGGGATCCGCTCGACGAGCAGGCGCTCGAACCGTCCGGTCCGGGCGACGTCGACGACCTTCAGCTCGTAGCCGCGCCGACCGGCAAGCTCCTCGGCGAGCGCCGCGGCGTGGGCCTGGTCGTCGGAGAGGAAGAACGCCTCCTCCGAGGCGACCGGCTCGTCCGGGCGGCTCGAACCGGCGAGGTCGCGGACCGCCGCCTCCGGGGAGACGCCGACCTCGATCGCCGACGCCGGGGGTCGGAAGAACCCCGTGACGGCCTTCTTGCTCTGCAGATAGAGGGTGAGGGTGCGTGCTTCCTGGTCGGCCATGCCGCGCCGCAAGCGGGGTCGAGAGAAAAGGTCGGCCCGTCCGGCCCCTTCGAGGGGACCGGACGGGGAAATCGTTCGGGCGGCCCGTGGGAACGGACCGCCCGCGCTGGGGAGGGGTCGCCCCCTCTAGTAG
>JASHSI010000100.1 GCA_030040915.1 Thermoplasmata archaeon
GCGAACCGGATCATCCCGTCGGTGGAGAGCACGCGGTCGACGTGCGGGAGCGCCTGCGTCGAGCAGCCGCACTCCGGGTGCGCGAGCACCGGCGCGCCCGGGTGGGCGGCCCGGGCGCGCGCGAGCTCCTCGGGCCGCAGCTTCGCGTGGACCGGGCAGTCGCCGACCCACAGATGCATCCGGCGGCCGGTCTTGCGACGCACGTAATCGCCCAGGAAGACGTCGGGTAGGAACAGGATCTCCTGCTCCGGCGGGATTCCCTCCACGATCTTGACGGCGTTCGAGCTCGTGCAGCAGAAGTCCGCCTCCGCCTTCACGTCGGCGGAGGTGTTGATGTACGCCACGACGACGGCCCCCGGGTGGTCCCCCTTCCAGGTGCGGAGCTGGTCGGCCGTGATCGAGTCGGCGAGGCCGCAGCCGGCCCGAAGGTCCGGCAGCAGCACGGTCCGGCCCGGGTTCAGGATCTTCGCGGTCTCGGCCATGAACCGCACGCCGGCGAAGACGATCGTCGACCGGTCCGCCTCCATCGCCTTGCGGGAGAGGTACAGGGAGTCGCCGACGAAGTCCGCCGCGTCCTGGACCTCGGGTCGCTGGTAGTTGTGGGCGAGCAGGACGGCGTCCTTCTCGTCCTTCAGCCGGGCGACTTGGGCGGCGAGCGACATGGGGGTTCCGGCGTTCTAGGGTCGGGGGCGTCTTAAGCCGGCCGCCTCGAGCTCGAGGTGGAACGGGAGCGCCGGGGCGGAGTGCGTGAGCGCGCCGATCGACACCGCGTCGGCGCCCACGCGGCGGTAGCGGCGCACCGTCTCGGGCCGGACGCCGCCCGAGAGCTCGATCCACCGGCCGGCCCGCAGCCCGGCGCGCTCCAAGGACCGCACGACCGCGCGGGCCCGGCGGGTCGTCCGGTCGCTCGACCGGGCGGGGCTGCGGCGGGGACGCTGGGTCGAACTGTCGGGCGGCGTCACCCCCGCGACGGTCGGCCGGTACCGCCGGGTCGGCGCGGACGCGGTCAGCCTCGGCGCGCTCACGCATTCGGCGCCCGCGCTGCCGTTCCACCTGACGCTCCGGCCCGGGAGCGGGGCCTTAAGTCGCCGCCGGAACTAGCATCGTCCGAGGGGGAGGCGATGTCGCTCGAGGCGGAGGTGCGCCGGCTCAAGGAGGAGCGCGACGCGGTCCTTCTGGCGCACAACTACCAGCGGCCGGAGGTCCAGGACGTCGCCGACTTCGTCGGCGACTCGCTGTACCTCTCGCGCAAGGCGATGGAGGCCGACCGCCGCGTGATCGTCTTCGCGGGGGTCCGGTTCATGGCCGAGACGGCGAAGATCCTGAACCCCCAGCGGACCGTCCTCCTGCCGGACCCGAAGGCGGGCTGCGGGCTCGCGGACGCGATCACCGCGGAGCAGCTCCGGACGTGGAAGTCGGAGCACCCGGGCGCGGTCGTGGTGGCGTACATCAACACGTCCGCCGACGTGAAGGCGGAGGCCGACTACTGCTGCACGAGCTCGAACGCGGTCAAGGTCGTCGAGCAGGTCCCGGCCGACCGGGAGATCCTGTTCCTCCCCGACATGTTCCTCGGGGACTACGTCCGCAAGAAGACCGGCCGGAAGATGCACCTCTGGGTCGGCGACTGCCCCGTGCACGCCCGCCTGCGCCCCGAGGACCTCGAGCGGGCGCGGGCCGCCCACCCCGGCGCCCCGGTGATCGCGCACCCCGAGTGCGGCTGCTCCACCCAGGCGATCCCCCACGTCGACCGGATCCTCTCCACCGACGGGATGATCCGGTTCGCCGAGGAGACCCGGGCGCCCGAGGTGCTGGTCGCGACCGAGGTCGGGATCCTCCACCGGATGGCGCGGCTGAACCCGGGGACGCGGTTCACCCCGATCGATGCGGGCGCGATCTGTCCGTACATGAAGGAGATCGACCTCGCGGACGTGCGCGACTCGCTCCTCCACCGCCAGTACGTGATCGACGTGCCGGACGCCACCGCGGAGCGGGCGCGGCGCGCGCTCGAGCGGATGGTCGCGGCCTAGAGCCCGAGGACGTGCGGGACGACCGGCCCGACCCGGTCGAGCCACATCAGGTAGGCGCCGTAGAACAGGCCGAGCGCGCCCAGGAATACCACCCCGATCGCGAGCCACGACGGCTTGCGGGGGAGGTAGAAGTGGGCGCTCAGCGGGTTCAGCCGGGTCGACAGGAACGACCCGCCCGAGGCGAACAGGACGAGGCCGAAGAGGGCCGGCAGGAGGACCGTGTACTGGCCGAGGTAGAGCCCCACCGCGACCACCGCCACCGCGACGGGGATCGCGGCGTTCGACCGGGTGCGCTCGAGTTCGGCGGCGCGGTTCGGGCGGCCCGGCGTCGGGTGGGCGTACGCCCGGGGGTAGGCGCGGGGGGTCGACACGGCGGGGAGTTCCCGGCGGGCCGTACATGAACCTCCCCGTCCACGCGCACGCCCGCCGGGCGGGACCTAGAGATAAATGGGGGTACCCGGTCCAATTTCCGTGTCCGAACCCCGTCCGCGCCTCGAGCGTCCGGCGCCCCCCGCGCGGGTCGCCCCGCCGCCCCCGGCGCCCCGTCGCCTGCCGGAACCCCCGGCGTTCCGCTCCCAGCCCCTCACGTCGCCCGGCGCCTGCGTCGACTGCGCGACGCCGGTCGAGACGAAGTACGCGACCCCCCGCTGCTGGGAGTGCGGGCGGACCCTCTGCGCCGAGTGCTACTGGCGCCACGGAGTCTCGCCGACGCTCCACCGGTGCACGAGCTGCACCGCGCGCGGGACCCCCGGCCTCCCGGTCGCCGCCATCTCGGGCGGCCTGCGGAGCCCCTCGGCTACCGCGAAGCCCGCGAACGGCCGGCGGTAGGCGCCGGTCCCGCGTTCGCGACGCGATCCGGCCCCGCGCCGGCGCGACGCGCGAACGCGAGCGCCACCGCTTCGACCGTCTCGGGGTCGGGCTCCCCGACCCCGGTCGCGACCGCGAGCGGAACGCGCCCGTCGAGCGCCGCCCGTCCACCGGTCGAGTCGGCCCGAGCCGGGCCGGGACCGACCTCGAGCGCGGACCCGAAGTGGGCCGCCGCC
>JASHSI010000101.1 GCA_030040915.1 Thermoplasmata archaeon
GGGGAGCGACGCGTCCGTCTCCCGCCTCCTCGAGCTCCTCTACGCGGGGACCGCCCGGGCGCGCGGCCGGGTCTCCCTCCTCGAGGCGGCGCACCGGATCCACCCGTACCGGACCGCCGAGTGGGGGCGGACCCTGGGGATCGACCCCGCCGAGGTTCTGCGTCGCGTCCGGATCGCCCGGGCGTTCACGGCCTACCAGCTGGTCGCGCTCGTCGACGGCTGGGCCCGCGAGATCCGACGGTCCCGGCCGACGCTCGCCGTCGCCCACGACCTCCCCGCGCTGTTCGAGGGGGAGGAGGTCCCGGCCGAGGCCCGGGGCCCCCTCATGGGGCACATCGCCGAGCGGCTTCGGGCGACCGCCGAGGCGACGCGGGTCCCGATGCTGCTCCCGCTCTCCCGGGACCCGGCCGAGTTCCCGGGCCTATTCGACCGGGGCCCGCGCCTGGCCGACGTTGTCCGGCTCCGCCCCCGGGACGGGTCGCTCCGCCTGGAGGCGTACCGCGAGGTCGCGCACCTCGCGCTCGTCGCCCGGCCGGACGGGCAGCGCGGCCTCGAAGAGTTCGATCCCGACCCGGGGGTCGAGGAGGTGATGGCGGGATGGGACGCACCGCACCGACGTACCGGCAGGCGCTCGAGGAGCGGCTGAAGCGCTGGGAGGCGTTCGGGCGGCTCCTCACCGACCCGGAGGACCGGGCGGCGTTCGAGCGGATCGAGCGCGGGACCCGCCGCTACATCGCCCAAGCCACGTACGCGGGAAGCCCGGACCTCCTCGAGTCGATCCTCCTCTCCGCGCTCGTCGATCTCGCCCGCGACCTCCCGAAGCGGCCGAAGTGAAGGGAGCAGGCGCCGTCGATGCCGTCGGAGGGGTGGCTCCTCGACATCACCGACTCCCGTCCGGGGACGGGGGTCGTGCTCTGGTTCAAGGGGCGTGAGGGGGGCCGGGTCGAGACCCGGCGGGTCCCGTGGCGCCCCCCGTTCCTGGTCGAGGGGCCGAGAGCCCTCCTCGACCGGGTCGAGCGGACGTTCTCCGAGGACCCGGCGGTCGAACGGATCGAGCGGGTGGTGGAGCGCCCCTCGATCTTCGACCGGCGGCGCCGGACGGTGCTCGCCGTGCGGGCCCGGACGAACTTCGCGCGACGCCGCCTCGCTGCGGCGATCGACGCCCTCGGAGAGTACCGGGCGCTGACGCTCTACGACGTCGACCTCTCCGCCCCGCAGCTCTACCACCTGGCCCACGGCCTCTACCCGTTCGCGCCGGTGGTGTGGGACGGGGCCGGGGTCCGGGCGACCGAGCCCGCCGAGACGATCCACTACGTGCCAATCCCGCTCCGCTGGGTCCCCCTCTCGGTCGGCTTCGAGGGGGTCCGCAAGGGCCGGATCGTCCCCGACGGGGCGCGCGTCGGCTCGATCCGGGTCGGGGCGGTCACGGTCGAGGGCGCCACGGAGGCGAAGACGCTCCGCGCGCTCGTCGAGGAGCTCGCGGCGCAGGACCCGGACCTCCTCCTCACCGACGGGGGGGATGCGCTCGACCTCCCGAGGCTCTACGATCGGGCCGGCGCGCTCGGCCTCGGGGAGGAGGCGTTCTTCCTCGGCCGGGAGCCGGGCTCCTTCCGTCCGACCCGCCCGGCCTCCTCCTACGAGAGCTACGGCAGGATCTACCACCGGGACGCCGCGTTCCCGCTTCCCGGCCGCTTCCACATCGACTCGTCGGACTCCTTCCTCTACGGAGACGCCTCGCTGGAGGGGATGATCGACGCCGCACGCCTCTCGCGCCTCTCCCTCCAGACGGTCGCCCGCCAGTCCCCCGGGACCTGCTTCACCGCGATGGAGATGGCCCAGGCCCTATCGGACGGATTCCACGTCCCGTGGAAGAAGAACCGCCCGGAGGGGTTCAAGAGCCTCGAGAGGTTGGTCGCCGCCGACCGCGGCGGCGTGATCTTCCTCCCCCCGGTCGGCGTCTTCGACCGGATCGACGAGTTCGACTTCGCGAGCCTGTTCCCGCACCTCATGGTGCGACACAACCTCTCCACCGAGACGCTCGACTGCGCGTGCTGCCCCGATAGCCCCGAGGTCGCCCCGGAGCTCGGCTACCGCTCCTGCACGCGCCGGGTCGGCCTCATTCCGACGACGCTCGCCCCGCTGATCGCGCGCCGGACCGCCTACAAACGCCGCTTGAAGGAGCCCGGGACCGCCCCGGAGGAGCGGGAGAGGCTCACCCGCCGGGTGAAGATGCTGAAGTGGATCCTCGTCACCTCCTTCGGCTACCAGGGCTACCGGAACGCCCGGTTCGGGCGGATCGAGTGCCACGAGGCGATCAACGCCTACGCCCGGGACCTCATCGTCCGCCTGGGGCTCCGTTGCGAATCGGCCGGCTACCGGATCGTCCACGGGATCGTCGACTCGATCTGGCTCGCACCGGACGACCCGTCCTCTCCCCCCGATCCCGAGGCGTTCGCCGAGCGGGTCGGACAGGAGTTCGACCTCCCACTCGCCTACGAGGGCCGATACCGCTGGATCGTCTTCCTCCCGGCGGTGACCCACGGCCTCGGCGTGCCCAACCGCTACTACGGCCTGTACGACCCCGGCGAGTTCAAGCTCCGGGGGATCCGCTCCCGCCGCCACGACACGCCGACGCTCCTCGAGCGCGCCGAGAAGCTCGTCCTCGACCGGTTCGCGGAGGCGGCCGACGCCGCCGGGGTGCGCTCGACCGTCCCGGCGGCGGTCGAAGGGCTCGATCGGATCGTCGAACGGCTGCGCGCCGGGGACTGGCCGGTGGAGGAGCTCGTCATCACGCACCGGCTGAGCCAGGCGCCGGAGGCGTACGAGGTGTTCACCGATTCGCTCGCCGCGCTCCGGCAGCTCGAAGCGCTCGGCGTGCGCCGGGCGGCCGGCGAGAAGGTCCGCTACGTGGTCCGGGACCGTCGGGCGCGCTCCTTCCGCGAGCGGGTCACCGTCGCCGAGCGGCTCGAGGAGGGGGACCGGTACGACCCGGTCGCCTACGCCGACCTCCTCGCCCGGGGCGCCGACACGCTCCTCGCCCCGCTGGGCTTCCCCTACCCGGTCCTGAGCGCCCGGTGGGGGACGGACGGGGAGGTGGAGCGCCCTCGCCGGCGCTCGCCGGAGCGGACGGAGCAGCGGACGCTCGACCTCGCCGTCCCCGAGCTCGCGGGCTAGGGCCGGAGGGCATCCTTCCGCCGGTCGGTACGCTTCCAAGGTAAGACCGGGGATGCCGGCGAAGTCTCGGCCACGACTCGGCCGGGGGCCGTGGTGATGCCCCACCGTCGCCGCGAATAGGAGGTCCATCATCCCGACCGGTTCCCCCCGGGGGGCGCATCCCACTCCCGATCCGGGCCGCGTCAAGGGAGATGGCCCCGCGGGCGTCGAGCGAGGAGACGGACCCGCGGGTCCGGGCGAGCCGCTTCGCGGTATCGCGGAAGCTCGCGCCGGCCCGTTACGGTCGTTTCAAGAGCTCGTGGGTTTCGGGATCGAGCGCGACCGTCTTCGCGGAAGGCCTCCAACCGACCTCCTGCCTTCCCGATCGAGGCCGGTCCCCGTTCCCGGGGGGGTCAGCCCACATGGTCCGGGGATGCGACCGCCGGAGGCGAGGGGGACCTCACCACCGAGGTGGCGCGAACGCCGGTCGCCCCCGCGCTCCGCCGGATCCGCCCGGCGGGAGAGCCTCATATGCCGATGCGCGGTGGGGGTATCGTCCGCGGCCCAACGGCGCCCTGCCCCGGTCGCTACCACGGCCGCCAGGGGCCGCTCGCCCCGCCGCCGGCAGGTCCAATATGAGCGAAGGGATGACCGGACGAACCTCCCTCGTCGAGCTCGCCGGTAGCTCGCGCCGACCGCTCGCCGGCGCGCGAGCGCTCGGCCGGCCACCCCGCGATGAACCCGTCGACGTGACGGTACTGCTGCGTCGGTCGAACCCCCTGCCCCCTTCGGGTCCGTTCCCATCCGCCCCGGGGGGAACGAGACGCCACCTGTCCCGCCAGGAGTTCGCGGCTCGGCACGGGTGGCGGCCGGAGGACCGGGACCGGATCGGTCGGTTCGCCGCCGACTCGGGGCTCCGGATCGCCGGCGGAATCGCCGGCGCCCGGACGGTCCATCTTTCGGGCCCGCTGGCGATGGTGGAGGAGGCGTTCTCCACCCACCTCCAGCGCTGGGCGAGCCCGACCTCGACCTACCGCGGAAGGGACGGCGCGCTGCGGATCCCGGCCGAGCTCGAGGGGGTCGTGGCGGGGGTGTTCGGGCTCGACAATCGTCCGCAGTGCCGACCCCCGTTCCGCCGCCGGACCGGCGCCGACCCTTCGGCGCTCTCCTACACGCCCCCGGCCGTGGCGAAGGCGTACGGCTTCCCACCCGGGGCGACCGGAAGCGGCCAGGGGATCGCCCTCCTCGAGCTCGGCGGGGGGTACTCCCCCGCGGACCTGACCGCCTACTTCCAGGGGCTCGGCCTCCCGGTCCCGGCGACGAGCACGGTATCGATCGACGGGGGGGCGAACGCGCCGACGGGGAACCCCGACGGGCCGGATGGCGAGGTCGAACTCGACCTCGAGGTCGCCGGCGCCCTCGCCCCGGGAGCGGCCCTCACCACCTACTTCGCCCCGAACACCGACCAGGGTTTCCTTGACGGCCTCATCGGAGCGGTCCACGACACCGAGCATCGTCCCTCCATCGTCTCGATCAGCTGGGGCGGACCGGAGAGCTCGTGGACGGAGCAGGCCCGCAACGCGATCGAGAGCACCTGCGAGGACGCCGCCGCGATGGGTGTGACCGTGATCGCGGCCGCCGGGGACCGGGGAGCTTCCGACGGGGCGTCGCCGGGGACGCTGGAGGTCGATTTCCCGGCGTCGGCCCCGCACGTGCTCGGCTGCGGGGGGACGCGTCTCACGATCGCGGACGGCCGTATCGCCACCGAGGTCGTGTGGAACGATCTCGCCTCGGGCGGGGGCGCGACCGGCGGGGGGATCAGCGGGGCGTTCCCCCTCCCGAGCTACCAGTCGAACGCCCGGGTCCCCCCGCTGCCGGGGGGAAGCTCGGGCCGGGGGGTCCCGGACGTCGCCGGGGACGCCGATCCGATGACCGGCTACTCGGTGCGGATCGATGGGAGCGCCGAGGTCGAGGGGGGGACGAGCGCGGTCGCGCCGCTCTACGCGGCCCTCATCGCCGTGCTGAACGAGTCGCTCGGCCGCCCGCTCGGTTTCGTGAACCCGGCCCTCTACTCGGCCCCCGTCGCCGGCACCTTTCACGACATCGAAAGAGGAGGCAACGGGGGCTACTCGGCCGGGGTCGGCTGGGACCCGTGCACCGGCCTCGGGAGCCCCGACGGGAGCCGACTGCTCGCGGCGCTCCGGGCGATGGCGGGCCCGGTGACCCCCTCGTCCCATAGGCGCTCGGGCGCGCGGGGTCCTTCCCGAAAGCCCAAGAACCAATCGGTCCCCCCGATGCCCCGGGAGGTCGCGTAAGCATGCCGAGGGAACGAGCGGCCCCGCTGCCGCAACCCGTCTTCGACGAACCGGTGTTCAGCGAGGGCCGGCCGACCCCCGATCCCACGAAGTTCTCGGTCTCGCACCCCTCCGACACCGAGCTGTACCGCCAGATCCAGAAGCTGCTCTACGACGATGTGGTCGGATTCCCCGCGTCGCGGGCGGCCCCCGGCGACCTCTACGAGCTCGCGACGGCGCTCGGGGTCCACGGTCCCGAGCTCGTCGACGCGATCCGCTCCGCCGGCCAGATCGTCTTCCACGCGGTCGGGGACATCGGGGCGTCGACGGCCGGGAAGTACCCCGGCGAGATCCGGGTCTCCGACCGGATCACGGAGGACATCCGCCTCTCGCCCGCGAGCGACCGGCCGTCGTTCCTCTACCTCCTCGGCGACGTGGTCTACGACTTCGGCGAGGCGCGCTACTACTACGACGAGTTCTACGAACCGTACCGGGACTATCCGGCCCCGATCTTCGCCATCCCGGGGAACCACGATTCGTTCGTCGTGCCGGGCACCCCCGCCGGCCAGGAGCCGCTGGCCACCTTCCAGCGGAACTTCTGCGCCACGGAGCCGACGGTGACCCCCGAAGCGGGGTCGTTGCATCGGACCGCGATGACCCAGCCCGGCGTCTACTTCGCGCTCGACGCGCCGTTCGTGCGCATCCTCGGGCTGTTCAGCAACGCGCTCGAGGACCCGGGCGTCATCTCGAGCCAGGGGGGCGAGTGGAAGGCGATCCCCGATCTCCAGCTCGATTTCCTCTCCGCCCAGCTCGCGCGGGTGAAGTCGGAGGGGTACACCGGAGCGCTCCTCCTCGCGGTC
>JASHSI010000102.1 GCA_030040915.1 Thermoplasmata archaeon
TCGTTCTCGCGACCCCGCCGCGGCCCGCGAGTCCGGGGGGGCTCGATCCGGCGGTCGCCGAGGCGGCCGCGATCGCCCACGTCGATCGGATCTTCTTGGTCGGCGGGGCCGCCGCGATCGGCGCCTTCGCCTACGGGACGGCGACGGTACCGACGGTCGACAAGATCGCCGGACCCGGCAACGCCTACGTGACCGCGGCGAAGCGGGAGGTCGTCGGCGCGGTCGGGATCGACTCGCTCTCCGGGCCCTCCGAGTCGCTGCTCGTGATCGACGACTCGGCGGATCCCGAGCGGGTCGCGCGGGAGGCGCTCGCGCAGGTCGAGCATGGACCCGGTTCCCGGGCCACCGTGGTCGCTGTCGGTCGCGCGGTGCTCCCCCCCGTCCGGGAGGCGATCCGGCGCCTCGACCCCGCCGGGCTCGACGTCCCCGCGAACGGGAGCCCCCCGATCGAGTTCTGGGAGACGACCGACGCCGGGATCGCCTACGCGTTCGCGGACGCGCTCGCCCCGGAGAGCCTGTACGTCGAGCTCGCGGAGCTCGAGAGGTGGCGGCGCGACCCGCCGAGGTGCGGGGCGCTCTTCCTCGGACCGTGGAGCAGCGTGACGTTCGGCGACTACGTCTCGGGAACGAACCACGTGCTCCCCGTCGGGGGGACCGCCCGGTTCAGCGGCGGGCTCTCGGTCTACGACTTCGGCCGCTGGACGTCGGTCCAGGAGCTCACCGAGCGGGACGCCGCCGAGCTCGCCGGGCCCGGCGCCCGGATCGCGCAGGCGGAGGGGATGCGCTGGCACGCCGAGTCGCAGCGGGTCCGGGGCCGGACGCCCCCTCCCCGCCCGGAGGGGGACCGTGCCTAGGCACCTCGAGGTCCGGGACACTCCGGCCCCCCGAGTCCCGCCCGAGCCGCCCGAGTACTTCGACCGCGACCCGTCGGTCCTTCGCCTCGACAACAACACCAACCCGCGGGTCCACCCCGCGATCCGGCGCGTCGGGACGATCGCGAGGACCGTCGAGCTCAACCGCTACGGCACGGCCTGGGGCGGCCGCCTTCGCGCGGCGTTGGCCCGGTATTACGATCTCCCGGAGGCGTCGATCTTCGTCGGCGCTGGCTCCGACGAGATTCTCGACGCCGCGGCGCGGACGTTCTTGGGCCCGGGCCGCCGCGGCGGGATGACCCGACCGGGCTACGACATCCACGCGAGCCTCATCGCGCGGAGCGGCGCCGACCTGCGGGAGGCGTTCCTCGGCGAGGACGGACGGGTCCCCGCCTCGCCGGGGTGGGCCCGCGGGCTCGACCTCCTCTTCCTCGCCTCCCCGAGCAACCCGACCGGGGTCGCCCTCCGGGCGAAGGAGCTCGCCGGCTACGCGGACGCGGTGAGCGGGGTGGCGGTCGTCGACGAGGCGTACGCCGAGTACGGAGGGCCCCGGCTCTGGAGGACCGGCCTCGCCCGGAAGAACGTCCTCTTCACCCGGACGTTCTCGAAGGCGTGGGGTCTCGCCGGCCTGCGGGTGGGCTACGGCGTCGCCCACCCCGAGCTCGTGGAACGGATCCGTCGCTACCGGATCCCGTTCACCTTGAACACCCTCTCGGAGGAGATCGCCCGGGCGGCGCTCGCCTCCCCAGCGTTCGTCCGCCGCTCGGTCGCGGAGGTCCGGTCGCAGCGGCCCCGGCTCGCGGAGCTCCTCCGCCGCCTGGGGTTCACGGTGCATCCGTCCGACGCGAACTTCCTCCTCGTCGACCCGCCGGTCGACGGAGAATGGCTGTTCGACGAGCTCCGGCGCCGACGGATCCTCCTCCGCCGGATCCGCCGGGGCCCCCGGGGTCCCGTGGCGCTTCGGGTCACCATCGGGACCCCGCGCGAGATCGACCGGCTCGATCGGACGCTCCGTTCGATCCTCGGCCGGAGCGGGCGGGAACCGGCCCTAGGCCGATGGGGTGACCCATGAGGTTCGCGCTCGTCCGGACCCCGGCGGGGAACTTCGGCCGACTGCGGCGCGCGCTCGAGATCGCCGGGGCCCGGGTGGCGGTGTGCCCCCCCCGGGGGCTCGCCCGATCGGACGGCCCGATTGTGCTCGCGGGGGTGAGCTCGTTCACCACGTTGACTGGCGCGCTCTCGCCGGCCGCGCGGACCCTGCGGGAAGCGGTCGAGCGGGGCCGGCCGGTCCTCGGGATCTGCGCGGGCCTCCAGGGGATGTACGCCTCGAGCGAGGAAGGTCCCGGACGCGGGCTCGCCCTCCTCCCCGGACGGGTGCAACGGCTCCGGTCGGACCGGGTGCCGAACCTCGGATGGAGCGTGGTCGAGCCGGCGAGGTCCTCCCGATTGCTCGCGGGGATCGACGGGGCGAGCTATGCCTACTTCGCCCATTCGTATCGGGTGCCGAGGTCCGGGACGAGCGACGTAGGGTGGACCCGCTATCGGGGCGAGCGCTTCCCGAGCGCGGTCGAAACGGGGTCGCTGTGGGGCGTCCAGTTCCATCCGGAGCTTTCCGGTGGCGTGGGTCGGACGGTGCTCGGCAACTTCGTCGGGTTTGCCCGGGAGGCGTGGGGATGATCGTCGTGCCCTCGATCGACGTCGAGCGGGGGCGGGTCGTGAAGCGGGAGCGCGGCCGCGCCGGGACGGGGCTCACCGAGCTCGGCGAACCGGCGCAGTGGGCCCGGCGATGGGCCGATCGAGGCGCGCGCCGGCTGCACGTCGTCGATCTCGACGGGGCCGAGCGCACGGGGACGAACCGCTCGGCGCTCTCCGGCCTCATCCGGGCCGCCGGGATCCCGGTCCAGGTAGGGGGCGGGGTGCGGGCCCGACCGGACGTGGTCGAGCTCCTCGCCACCGGCGCGGACCGGGTCGTCCTCGCCACCTCGGTTTGGGAGGCGCCCGAGTGGCGAAGGTCCGTGGTCTCCGAGTTCGGCCGGCGGGTCGGCTTCGCCCTCGACGTGGAGGGCGGACGGCTCATGCTCGACGGCTGGGCCCGGCCGGGTCCGACCGTCGAAACGGCCCTCGCGGCCGTGAAGGAATCCGGCGCGGGCTGGCTCGTCTACACGGACATCGCGCGGGAAGGGTCGCGGGCCGGGTTCGACCGGACGGCGCTCCCCGCGCTCCGTCGGGCGTTCGACGGAGAGATCTCCGTCGCGGGGGGGATCGCGACCGCCGAGGAGCTCCGAGCGCTCGCGGCGGCCGGGGCCGATGCCGCCATCGTCGGCCGCGCGCTCTACGATGGGACGCTCCCCGAAGGGATCGTCGCGGAGGAGTTCGGATGAGCCCGGAGGCGTGGATGGGACTCGTGCCGGTCCGACTGCGCCGGCGGAGCGAGGAGACGACCGTGGCCCTCGAGCTCCGGCCCGGCGGAGCGCGGGCGTTCGAGGTTCGGCTCGCGGAGCCGATGATCGCCCACGGGATCGAGAGCTTCGCCACCTGGGCCGGCCTCGCCGGCTCGCTCGTCGGGAAGGGGGACGATCACCACCACCACGTCGTCGAGGACGCGGCGCTCGTCCTCGGCCGGGGGCTCCACCGTTCGCTCGGCGAGCGCCCCCGGGTCCGGATCGCGAGCGCCACGGTCCCGATGGACGACGCGCTCGTCTCGGTCGCGCTCGACCTGTCGGGGCGGCCGTACTCCGCGGTCGACGCGGCGTACCCGGCGCTCGTCCGCCACTTCTTCCGCTCGCTCGCCGACGAGGCGAAGTGGACCTGCCACGTGCGCCGGATCGACGGGGAGGACGAGCACCACCTCATCGAGGCCGCCTTCAAGGCGCTCGGCCTCGCCTTCGCCCGGGCGGCCCAGCCGGTCGCCCGGCCCCGGAGCCGCAAGGGCCCCGTCCGGTGGGAGGAGGGCGGCGATTGGTAGCGAAGCGGATCGTCCCGTGCCTCGACGTCCGGGGAACGGGCGTGGTCAAGGGGGTGAACTTCCGCCGCCTGGTCCGCAAGGGCGACCCGACCGAGCTCGCCGCGCGCTACGAGTCCGAGGGGGCGGACGAGATCGTGCTCCTGAAGATCGACGCGGGCGACGGCCACCCCTTGAAACCCTCGCTGGTCCGTTCCGTCGCCCGGGGCCTATCGATCCCGCTCACCGTCGGCGGCGCCATCGGGGGCCTCGACCAGGCGGAGTCGCTCCTCGCCGCCGGGGCGGACCGCGTCTCGTTCAACACCCGCGCGCTCGCCCGTCCGGGCGTCCTCGACCGGGCGGCCGACCGGTTCGGCCGCCAGGCCGTGGTCCTCGCCGTGGACGCGCGGAGGACCGGCCCCGGGCGCTACGGGGTCTTCGGTCACGGGGGCCGGGCCCCGACCGGGCGCGATCCGGCCGAGTGGGCCCGGGAGGGGGCGGAGCGCGGGGCCGGGGAGATCCTGCTCACGAGCATCGACCGGGACGGCACCCGGGACGGCTTCGACCTCGATCTCCTCCGCGCGGTCCGTCGGAAGGTCCCGGTCCCGATCACCGTCTCGGGAGGGGCCCGGGGGCCGGACTCCTTCCTCGGGGCGTTCCGCGCCGGGGCGGACGCCGCCCTCGCGGCCGGGATATTCCACGACCGGGTGACCTCCGTCGGGGAGGTCAAGCGCTTCCTCTCGGACGGGGGCGTGGAGGTCCGCCCATGAACCGGCGCCGGGCCGCCGGGGCGCGCCGGCCCGCGTTCCGTACGCCCGAGACGCTCCTCCCGACCGTGGTCCAGGACGCCGCCGACGGAACGGTCCTCGGGGTGGCCTACTCGAACCGGGCCTCCTGGCGCGCGCTGCAGCGCACCCGGGAGCTCGTCCTGTACAGCCGCTCCCGCCAAGCGCTCTGGCGGAAGGGCGCGACGAGCGGGAACACGGCCCGGGTGGTCTCGGTCGCGGTCGACTGCGACGGGGACGCGCTCCTCGTCCGGGTGGCGCCCCGGGGACCGTATTGCCATACCGGTCGGCGCAGTTGCTTCGACGAGACCGAGCCGGTGCCGGCCGACCGTGTCCCCGCGTCGGTGTTCCAGGAGCTCGAGGTGCTGATCGCGCGCCGACAGGAGCGGGCGCCCCGGGGGAGCTACACCGCCGAGCTCCTTCGGGACGACGAACGGCGCTGGAAGAAGATCGGGGAGGAGGCCACGGAGGTGGTCGTCGCGGCCGCTCGGTCCGACCGCGCCGGCGTGATCCGGGAGAGCCGGGACCTCCTCTATCATCTGCTCGTCCTCTACGCCCCGCTCGGGATCCGATGGGCGGAGGTCGAGGACGCGCTGCGGTCGCGTCGGCGTCCCGACCGGTCCCGCCGAAGGCCCACGGCCCGAGGCGGGCCCCGGCCGGGCGTCCGAGCTCGTTCTTCGCCGAGGTGAGGCTCCCCGGGTCGACCGGGAGACGAGCTCGGGCAGGGCTTCGCCGGGGGTCGTGGTGGCGGCCGGGTCCGAACCGGGTACTGACGATCGGGGTGGCACCCGATCGTAGGGAACGCGGGTCACGGCGCATCACCGAACCCCGCCCGTCCTGCCCGAGATCGGACCCGAGGTGCTGGCCCGGTCGATATCGGCGGGCGTCCCCCCGCACCTCGTCGACGTCGGTAGGGCCGCTCGGTCAACCATCTAAATGCGGAAATCGCATCCGCACCCGTGGCCAGGTCGACCCCCGCCCAGGTCTTCGACCTACGCGCTTCTCAGCCTCGGCGGGAGGCCGGAGAACGTCCGCTCGTCGAGTTCCTGCTCGCGTTGGGGCTCGGACTCACCGGGGTGGGCGTCGCCACGGTGGCGTACCTCTCGTTCACGCAGGGGAATCCGGGGTTCGCCTTCGACGCCGCAATCGTCGGGGCCTTCGCGATCGGGGGGTTCTCCCCCTCGGCGATCTACCTCGCCTCGAAGCCGTGGCGCCGGCTGATGACCCTCGAGATCAACGAGGAAGGAGCGACGCTCATCGATTCGGGCGGGCGACGGACGCTCGTCGCTTGGCGGGGCGAGCCCGCCGGGATCGCCATCCTGGAACGGATCCGTGGGTCTAGTCCGGCCGTCGGGCCGGCCGGAACCGGGGAACGCGTGCTCGTCGAGCCCGGTCGGCTCTTCGGCTACGTCACTCCGGAGGCCCGCACCGCCTGGATCGGGGCGGCGGCCCGACACGGCTGGGCCGTGAACGAAGAGCGCTACACGCAGTTCGACGGCCGGCGCCGCGATCGTCTCGTGGAGTGCGTCGAGCGAAGCGCGAGCACCCGGGCCTCCCCTGCGCCGCCCCCGTCGACCGAGGACCCGCTGGCGTCGGAGGTCCTGGGATCCGATCGCCCCGCCGTGTCGGGGTTCGACGTCGGCGATCTCGGGAGCGAGCCTTGGGTCGAGCGCTCGACCGCGAGCCCCAATCCGTTCCGGACGGTCGAGGTGGATGCGGAGGGGCTCGCGGTGCACGCCCGGGACGGCTCGGTGAAGCGCGCCGCGTGGACCACGCCGAGGCTCCGGTTTCGGTTGTGGAGCTGGCCGGGAACCGTCGCCACCCCGCTCGACGACCCCGCCCTCCTGTGGCAACTCTCCTTGCCGGCGCTTGGCCTGCGGGGCCGGGTCGGCGGGCCATGCTATCGGGCGATCGTTCGGGAAGCCCAGTCGAACGGCCTCTGGGCCGTCACGAGCAAGATCCCGATCCACTCGAGACAGCACCGCGGCCAATGGGTGGCGTCGACCGAGGTACTGTCGCCGCCAGGGTCGGGCGGACCCCCTCGGTAGCGGACCGTCGGCCCGGTCCACGCGGACGGGGCGCTACGGCGTCGCGGGGGCATGGGGGGCCCGACCCCGCCGTCGGCGTTCGGTGCTCCCGAGCCGCCGCCGGGCGACCGTCGACAGGACGACGCCGGTAATCCAGACGTACTCGGCGATCGACGGGCTGAGGACGGCGACCCCGATCGACACGACGAACACGATGGGCTGGATCGAGCAGAGGTGGGTGAACTGGTCGATGTACGCCGGGCTCAGCTTCGGGTCGACGAGCCGGTGCTCTCGCGTCGAGTAGACCCACGTCGCCCAGAGGAGGCCCCCGGACATCGCCCAGACGACCGCCGCCAGGGCGACCGACGGGAAGGTCGCCCCGGCGACCATGTAGACCCCGATGACGAACGGGTCGATCGCGACGGTGATCAGGAAGAACATGTTGATCCAGATGAGGGCGGAGTCCCAGCGCTTGAGGTGCCGGTAGATCCGGTGGTGCGCGACCCAGAAGCTGCCGATCACGATGAAGGCGAAGACGTAGGTCGCGAGCGACCCGCCGAGTCCCACGAGGTAGTGCGCGAGCGCCTGTCCCCCGAGCGCTCCGCTCGGGATCGCGAGGTTGAGGACGAGGAGCGTCATCGCGAAGGCGAAGATCCCGTCGCTCAGGGAGAGGATCCGGCCCATGTCCTCCCCCTCGAACGGAAGGCGACGCTCCTCCGGAAGGAATCCTGCGACGGCGTTCGGGGGCTTCGTCGCGATCTCGTCCTCGAGCATCGTTTGGCCGGGCAGGATGTGGAGGCTATGAAACCACGCGTCGGACCTCTACGGTCCTCGTCCGGCCGGCGCGATCCCCAGCCGGTCGGCGATCCGATCGGCGAAGCGGCTCGCCCCCGCGAAGCCCCCGCGGAAGAGGAGCTCCGGCTCGATGAGCTCGAGCTCGCTCAGGCACCAGTCGCCCGACCCGCTGGGGAGGTAATCGAGTCGGGCGTAGAGCGTGGTCGCGGGGAGCGCGCCGAGCGTCGAGCGGGCCGTTCGGAGTTCGCCGTTCGACGGTTCGTAGGAGCGGACGCGCCGGGGCTTCTCGTCGAGGAGGGTCGGGTAGGCGCACGCGTGCGAGAACTCCCCGTCGAAGAACACGAGCGATCGCTCCCCCTCCCGGTGCACCCGCTCGAGGTAGGGCTGCACGAGGACGTCCCCGGCCCGGAGGAGCTCTCGGAAGGCGGACTCGGCCGCCTCCCCGCCGGATTCGCGCTCGACGCGGAGCCGGTAGGAGTCCCCTCCGATCGCCGGCTTCACCACCACGGACGACCAACCTCGGCGCTGGCGTACCTCGGCGAGGGTCGCGGGCCGGCCCGGAGTGACGAGCTCGGTCGGCACGATCTCGGTGCCCGTCTGCGCGAGATCGAGGAGGTAGGCCTTGTGGGCGTTCCATCGGACGATCCCGGGCGGGTTCTCGAACCGCGTCGAAGCGGCGACGCGGTCGATCCAGGCCAGGAACTCCCCCGGCCGGGTGTGGTAGTCCCAGGTCGCCCGAGGGACCACGAGGTCGAACTCCCCCCAGTCGACGCTGGCGTCGTCCCACCGCCGCCAGCCCGCCTCGATCGAACGTCGGGCGAGCTCCTCGAGGACGGGGGTCTCGTCCGCCGGCCCCGCGAGCTCCCCGGAGTACGTCGCGAACGCCACGCGCTTCACGGTCGGATCGCCCTCCGGGGGCCAGCGGGAATCGGGACCGGCGCGAGGCGCCGGCCGAACACCGACTCTCCGGGGACGATGTGCATCTGGGCGCGGACCCCCCAGGCCCCGAGCCCACCGTTCCGAAAGCTCCTTTCCCGGCGTCGGACGGGCCGGAAGCCGCGCGAGCGGACCAGGCCGACCGACGGGCGGTTG